>NZ_CP039712.1:1184375-1527500 GCF_005145005.1 Vagococcus zengguangii | reverse complement strand
CTATTGAATGAAACCGTAGATAATACTATTACTAATCCTGATGGTGTCTATGTCGACTGTACCCTAGGTGGTGCGGGACATAGTGAGTTGTTATTATCTAAATTGTCTGAAAAAGGACATTTGTATGCATTTGATCAAGATCAAACGGCGATAGATCACGCAAAAGAGAAATTAAAAACATATATAGATAAAGGGCAAGTTACATTCATTAAAAGTAACTTTCGTTATTTAACGCAAGAGTTAGCTGAGTTGGGAGTTACAGAAGTTGACGGCTTAATTTATGATTTAGGTGTTTCGTCACCTCAACTAGATGAAATTGAGCGTGGCTTTAGCTATCATAACGATGCCCAATTAGATATGCGTATGGACCAACAAGCAGATTTCACAGCAAAAGAATTGGTAAATACGTATACGTATGAACAACTAGTTAAAATCTTCTATCGTTATGGAGAAGAAAAGTTCTCAAAACAAATTGCACGTTTAATTGAGAAGAAAAGATTAGAAAAACCAATTGAAACAACAGGTGAATTGGTCGAAATTATTAAAGAAGGAATTCCAGCCCCTGCGCGACGTAAGGGAGGACATCCAGCTAAGCGGATTTTCCAAGCTATTCGAATTGAAGTAAATGATGAATTAGCAGTAGTTGAAGAATCGTTGGAACAAGCGATTGATTTATTAAAAATTGGTGGTCGTGTTGGCGTTATCACATTCCACTCACTAGAAGATCGTTTAGTTAAAAATATTTTTAAAGAATATAGTCAAATTAAAGATGTCCCACCTGGGCTACCAGTTATTCCTGATGAATTCTTACCTAAACTTAAATTGGTTAATCGTAAACCAATTTTACCTGGAGAAGAAGAGTTAGAATATAATAACCGAGCGCGTAGTGCAAAGTTAAGGGTAGCTGAAAAGCAGAATAGTAAGTAAAGGAGAACAGAAAAAATGGCGGAGCAAAGAAGTTTTGATGTGATTGAACAAACTGTTAGTGAACCAGTTGAGCTATCAGTCATTGAAAATCAACCAGAAGCAGTTGATTTCAAGCAGCCGGTCTCAAGACTAGAACGCATTACTAAAGTTGAGAAGATGTTAGTATTAGCGTTGATTGTCTTTTTTGTAGTCCTTTCTGCACTTACTGTTCAAATCTCAAATAGGGTTTCTCAATATGAACGTGAAATTTCGTCAATTGAGTCTAAAAATACTGAAATTAAAAAGTCAGTGATAGAATTGGAACAAGAAAAAACTGAACTTTCTAGAGTGGATCGTTTAAATGAAATAGCGAAACAAGCTGGATTATCAAAACATGAAGATAAAATAAGGAACGTGACTAAGTAATGTGGAAAAAATGGCAGAATTTTATTCAAAGAAAAGGGCTTAATCCTATCGTTAATCGAAAAAAATTCTCTATTTTTCTGTTTTTCTTAACTATCGGTGTTTTTCTATTGTTTATTGCTAGATTTACGTATGTAGTTGTAGTTGGTAGAGTTGGTAATACTTCTTTAAGTGCAAAAACTCAAGAATTATATCAAGGAAGTAGCGTCATTAAGGCTAAAAGAGGTACCATTTACGATAGAAATGGTAATATCATTGCCGCAGACGCTACTTCCTATTCGTTGTATGCTGTGTTAGATAAAACATATCTAGGGATAGCAACAAACGGTAAAGATAATGCCCGTGAAAAACTATACGTTGAAGATAAAAACAAAGAAAAAGTAGCAGAAGTTATCGCAGCGAATACAGATTTAGAGAAAGATTATGTTCTAAAACAATTAAATCAAGACTTAAAACAAGTTGAGTTTGGTAATGGTGGGAAAAACTTAACTCTTGAAACAAGAAACAAAATTGAAGAAGCACTTGAAGCAGATAAAATTAAAGGAATCTACTTTACTGAACAGCAAGCGCGTGTTTATCCTAATGGTATTTTTGCTTCTCATTTAATTGGTTATGCACAAAGCGATGGTGAAGGTGGCGTGGCTGGTCAAATGGGAATTGAAAAAGCCGAAGATGATATTTTGGCAGGTACAGACGGTGAGGAGACCTATCTAAAAGATAGCGCACAAAGAAAAATTGCTGGTTCAGTCGAAGTTCAGAAAAAAGCGGTTGATGGTAAGGATATTTATACGACGCTAGATTTGAATTTACAAGTATTACTTGAAGACTCAATGACTGAAATTTTATCTAAATATCCTAAGCAAGAAGATATGACAGCAATGTTAGTTGAGGCAAAAACAGGAAATATTGTAGCAGCATCGCAACGACCGACATTTAATCCTGAAACTAAAGAAGGGTTAGAAAAAACAGATGATGAAACAGATGTTTGGTCTAACTTGCTAATTGAACGTGCTTATGAACCAGGTTCGACTATGAAAGCTTTTACTATTGCAACTGCTTTTGAGAATGGTATCTTAGATCCAAATGCGTTTGTTAAGACGGGAGTCTATGAGTTCGAAGATGGGACGAAAATTTATGACTGGAATAAAGAAGGAGAAGGAACGATAACATATCGTCAAGCTTTTGCTTTTTCTAGTAACGTCGCCATGGTGAACTTAGAGACACAAATGAAAGATAAGTGGGTAGCTTCACTTGATAAATTTGGCTTCAATAAATTAACCGGTACTGATTTATTAAATGAAGTGCCAGGTTATCTTCCTGATATGACCAACAGTGTTGATTCAGCAATTACCTCTTATGGACAAGGTATTTCCGTGACACCTTTCCAAATGGTACAAGCTTACACAGCGATTGCTAACAAAGGGACTATGTTAAAACCTAACTACATTAGTAAAATAGTTGATAGTAAAGGGAAAGAAAAAGTGATGCCAGTTAAAGAAGTGGGTAAACCGATTAGTGCTGATTCAGCAGCTAAGACGTTAGATATGATGGCATCCGTTGTAGAAGATCCAACATATGGGACAGGAACTTCTTATGCATTAGATGGTTACCGTGTATCCGCTAAAACAGGTACGGCTCAGGTGTTTGATAATAGTCGTGGCAAATATTTCGAAAAAACGTATATAAACTCAGTCGCACAAATTGCACCGATAGAAGATCCAGAGTATATTATGTTTGTGACGACCAAAGGAGACGGTGAGCAAGCATCGACCATTATCTCATCTGTTTCAAACAAAGTATTAAAAGAAGCATTAGATCGTAAATTAAAATAAAAAAATTATTGGTAAATTAGAATTGGGGTTTATAAACTATGGAATGGACACAAGTTTTCTTACCAATCGCGATTAGTTTTGCGATTACGGTAACAATTATGCCGTTTTTCATCGGTTATTTCCAAATGAAAAAGCATGGTCAACAAATTAGGGAAGAAGGACCAAAGTGGCACAATAGTAAAGCAGGGACACCTACAATGGGTGGAGTTGTTTTTCTAATCGCCATCGTTTTAACATCATTTTTAACAGCAACGTTTGTTAAAAATATTGTAACAACAACGTTATTTAGTCTATTGTTTATTTTAGTCTTATACGGAATTGTCGGCTTCTTAGATGATTTTATCAAAATCTTCAAGAAACGTAACATGGGCTTAAATTCATTACAAAAATTAATTACGCAAATCATTGGTGGCATTATTTTTAGTGTGGCTTATGCTAAGTTAGGCGGAGATCATAGTTTAACGTTACCAGTAATTGGTGAATTACCATTAGGTGTGATTATCTATAGTATTTTCAGTATTTTCTGGATGGTAGGATTCTCTAACGCCGTAAATTTAACAGATGGTTTAGATGGCTTAGTTGCTGGCTTAGGAACTATTTCATTTGCAACATACGCCTTAATTGCTTGGAAACAATCGCAATATGATGTGTTGGTTATCTGCTTAGCAGTTATTGGTGGTTTACTTGGCTTCTTCATGTACAATAAAAAACCGGCTAAAATTTTTATGGGTGACGTAGGGTCGCTTGCACTAGGTGGTTTACTAGCAGGTGTATCAATTATGTTACATCAAGAATGGACCTTATTATTAATTGGTTTAGTTTATGTCATTGAAACGTTAAGCGTGATGCTACAAGTTGCTTCATTTAAATTAACTGGCAAACGCATTTTTAAAATGGCGCCTATCCATCATCACTTTGAAATGTTAGGGTGGTCTGAATGGAAAGTTAATATTGTCTTTTGGATAGTCGGTTTATTAATGTCACTTATTACGTTATTTATTCTTTATTAGGAGTTGAGTAGGATGAAAGTTATTAGCAATTATCAAAATAAAAAAGTACTAGTGTTAGGTTTAGCAAAAAGTGGGACAACCGCCGCTAAATTACTCCATCAATTAGGAGCAATCGTTACGGTGAATGACGGTAAGCCCTTAGAAGAGAATATGGAGGCGCAAGCACTTTTAGAATTAGGTATTAAGGTAATTGCTGGCAGTCATCCTATTGAGCTGTTAGATGAAGAATTCGAATTACTAGTCAAAAATCCTGGAATTCCTTATACTAATCCTATGATTCAAGCGGCTATGGCAAAAAATATTCCGGTTATTACTGAAGTTGAATTAGCTTATGAGATTTCGGAAGCACCAATTGTTGGAATCACTGGTACTAATGGTAAGACAACAACGACAACGATGATTAATAACTTATTGAATGCTGATAAAAACTCAGAATTTGGTTTTGTCGCAGGAAATATTGGGGAAGTGGCCTCACAAGTAGCTCAACACGTCACAAAAGATAACGTAATGGTAACTGAATTATCTAGTTTTCAATTAATGGGAATTGAAACGTTCAAACCAAAAGTAGCAGTTATCGTCAATATTTTCGAAGCGCATTTGGACTATCACGGTAACCGTGAAGAATATGTAAAAGCGAAGTGGGAAATCCAAAAAAATATGACAGCTGATGATGTACTAGTTTTAAACTTCAATCAAGCTGAATTACGTCAATTAGCACAAAAAACCAAGGCAACGGTTATTCCGTTTTCAACAAAGGAAAAGCACCTTGAGGGAGCTTATGTTGAAGATGGCGCAATTTATTTCAAAGAAGAGTATGTGATGCAAGCAGATCAAATTGGTGTGCTTGGCGAGCATAACTTAGAAAATGCGTTAGCGGCGATTGTTGTCGCGAAATTATATAATATCCCTAATGAAGCGATTATCCAAGCCTTAGCGACATTTGGTGGGGTAGCTCATCGTATGGAGTATGTTGGTAATATTTTAGGTCGTAAAGTTTATAATGATTCAAAAGCGACTAATATTTTAGCCACCCAAACCGCTTTAAGTGCCTTTAAAGATAACAAAGATAAAGTAGTCTTAGTTGCTGGTGGTTTAGACCGTGGTAATGATTTTATTGAGTTAGAGCCATCATTAACTAATTTAAAAGCTGTTTCGTTATATGGCGAAACAAAACATAAATTAGCAGAATCAGCGGAACGTGTGGGGATTTCTTCATTAGCGTTAAATGAAAATTTAGTAGAAGCAGTCAATCAAGCTTTTGCTTACACAGTTGAAGGAGATATTATCTTATTTTCTCCAGCTTGTGCAAGTTGGGATCAATTCAAGAATTTTGAAATTCGTGGGGACCAATTCAAACAAGCAATAAAAAATATAGAAGAAGAGTGGAATAATAAATGAGATTATTAGTTTCTGGTGGAGGGACGGGTGGACATGTCTATCCGGCTCTTTCTTTAGTTAAATATGTAAAAGAAGTTGAACCTGATTCAGAATTTATGTATGTCGGAACTGAGCGTGGTTTAGAAAGTTCGATTGTCAAACATGAAAACCTACCATTTGCTTCAGTTGACATCCAAGGGTTTAGAAGAAAGTTAACGTTTGAAAATGTGACCACTATCCAAAAATTCTTAAAGAGTATTAAAGATAGCAAACGTATTATTAAAGAATTTAAACCTGATGTGGTCGTTGGAACAGGGGGCTATGTTTGTGCCCCGGTCGTTTATGGAGCTCATAAATTAGGTGTGCCCACATTAATTCATGAACAAAATAGCGTACCAGGCGTTGCGAATAAATTTTTATCACGTTATGTAGATAAAATTGCAGTTTGTTTTGAAGATGCGATTGAATATTTCCCACAAGCTAAAGTTGAATTAACGGGTAACCCACGCGCGCAAGAAGTGGCAGGGTTGTCACCTAACAATTATTTAGCGGATACGTATCATTTAGACACTGCAAAGAAAACAGTCTTGATTTTTGGTGGTAGTCGTGGGGCACAAACCATGATGAATGCAGTGGCTGAGTCACTTGCTGAATTGGAAGCGAAAGACTATCAAACGATTATTGCAACTGGAAAAATCTATTATGATGATATGATTAAGGGAATCGAGTTGGATGCTCTTAAAAATGTCCGTATCTTACCATATATTGATAATATGACAGATGTATTAGCTAATACTGATTTAGTAGTGAGCCGCGCGGGGGCAACTTCAATCGCGGAATTCACTGGCATGGGACTACCTTCTATTTTGATACCAAGTCCCAATGTTACAAACGATCATCAAACCAAAAATGCCATGTCACTAGTAAAAGTTGGCGCAGCCGAGTTATTAAAAGATAGTGACTTATCAGGTGCAAGCCTAATTAAGACTATTGATGATATCATGAATGATCCCAATAAATTACAACAAATGGCAACTGAAGCTGAAAAAATTGGCTACCAAGACGCCACAACGCATTTGTATGAACTCTTAAAAGCGTTGCAAAAATAGGAGGTGTCATTGATGAAAGACAATGAAAAGAATCTTGAAAATGAGACCCTAAAATCGCGAAATCCATTGGGCACAATCGAAGAAACAAGTACGTCTGCTACTCAAAGTTCTGAGGAGATTGATTTTGATAGCTTAACACCATGGCAAAAAGAAAACTTGAAATATTTACAAGAAGCAGGTCAAGAACCTAAGTGGTTAGAGAAACCTGAAACTGAAGAAAAAACAGAACAGTTATCTTTTGAGAAGAAGAATTTAGAAGAATTAACCGAAATTAATGCTGAAAAGGTACTAACGAAAGAAGAACAAAAAATTGCTAAAGAACGTGCGAGTAAAATGGAAGCTGAAAAGCAACCAAAAAATCAAGAAGAAGATGATGAAAAAATCAAGTCTGATCAAGAAACACTCACTGAAGCAAGCTCCGATCAATCATCGACCTTTTCTGATAATATTTTAGATTTCAAAAAAATCTTGAAAGAAGCAGTTGCGGACGAACATGATTTAAGTTATGAATCAGAAGTCTTAAAGAACAATTCATTTGCAGACAAATTACCTAAAATAAAACAACAACGCCGAAATCGTATGTTAAGACGCCTACTATTACTTTTAAGCATGTTTTTAGTCGTACTATTACTGACTGCTTATTATGTTTCGCCATATAGTAAGGTTCAGACCTTGGAGATTGTTGGTAATAATGTAGTGACTAAGCAAGAAATTGCAACTGCTACAGGAATAAGAAATAATGAATTTTTCTGGAATGCTTATTTGAATGAACCGATTGAAAAGAATATAAAAAAGGCGCTACCAAGAATTAAATCGGTTGAGAAGAGTATCGTGAACGTTAATAATATCAAGTTAAAAATTGAAGAGTACGATGAAATCGCTTATGCTAAGTTTGAAGGGAAATTTTATCCCATTTTAGCAAGTGGCAAAATTATTGACGAAGCAGTCACGACAACTAAAAACGAAGCGTTCACTATTTTCACAAATTTTGAAAATGATAAACAATTTGAACGTGTCATGAATATATATTTAAACATGGATGATGAGATTAAAAAGAACCTAGACGAAGTCGTGTTAAATCCGTCTGGGAAAGTTAGAAGTCGTATCGTTTTACGTATGAAAGATGGTAACCAGGTTATTGGTTCAGTTAAAGATTTAGGGGATAAAATAGTTTACTATCCACAGATTGTGAAAGAAATGTCAGAACCAGGTGTGATTGATATGGAAGCAGGCATTTTTAGTTATTCCTATGAATCAAAAGAAGCAAGCGAAAAATTAGCTGGTTTAGACGCGAATGATGGGCAACTTAATGAAGCAACAGATGCTGAAGAAACCGGTCAAAACGAACAAGATGAACAAGAAAATCCAGAAGATTCTGAAAATGATGATGAATTAATCGATGAATTGCAAAATAATCCTTAATATTTTGTATTATCCTATTTTATAATCATTAGAAATTATGGTAGAATTAGTAAGAGTAGGTTCTAAGAATTAAATCATTAAATAAGCCAAAAAATACTCATCATCAATGACTAGATAAAAAGTAGGAGGGAGACCCCGTTATGGCAAACACAGGAATTTATGTTGGCCTAGATATCGGTACTACATCAATTAAAGTTGTAGTCGCTGAGTACATCGAGGGACAGGTTAATATTATTGGTGTTGGCAACGCTAAATCTGAAGGATTAAGCAAAGGTATCGTTGTTGACATTGATAAAACTGTAACATCAATTAAAAGAGCAATTAAGCAAGCAGAAGAAAAATCAGGTATTCAAATTAGACAAGTTAGCGTAGGGTTACCTGCTAATTTATTAGAAGTGGAAAAATGCGAAGGTATGATCGCAGTAAGTACAGATTCTAAAGAAATTACCGATGAAGACGTACGTAGTGTTGCCAAAGCAGCGATTATTCGTTCAATCCCACCAGAACGTCAAATTGTGACGTTAATTCCACAAGAATATAAAGTTGATGGTTTTGATGGTATTAAGGATCCACGTGGTATGATTGGTGTTCGTTTAGATATGAGCGGTATCGTATACACTGGACCAAAAACGATTGTTCACAATATTCGCAAATGTATAGAGAAAGCTGGTCTTCAATTGGAAGAGTTAGTCATTTCTCCTTTAGCATTATGTGAATCTATTTTATCAAATGGTGAAAAAGAATTTGGTACTATCGTGATTGATTTAGGTGGTGGTCAAACGACAACTGCAGTGATTCATGAAGGCCAATTGAAGTTTACACACGTTGAGCAAGAAGGTGGCGAATACGTAAGTAAAGATATTTCAGTTGTTTTGAATACTTCTATAACAAATGCTGAAGCATTAAAAATTAATTATGGCGATGCTTATCCTGAAAGAACAAACCCAAGTGAGGAGTTCCCAGTAGAAGTTATCGGTCAAGAGCAACCTGTAAAAGTTGATGAGCGTTATTTATCAGAAATTATCGAAGCACGTATGGAACAAATCTTTACAAAATCTAAAGAAGTTTTAGAAGATATTGACTGCTTAGATTTACCTGGTGGTATCATCTTAACAGGTGGGAATGCAAGTATTCCAGGCGTAGTTGAATTAGCTCAAGACATTTTTGGGGCTAATGTTAAGTTACACGTGCCAAATCACATGGGCTTACGTAACCCTGCTTTTACTAACGCGATTAGTATTGTTGAATACGTAGCACAATTAAGTGATATTTACCAAATCTCCAAAGAAGCGGTAGAAGGTAACAAACGTCCAATGCCAAAACCTCAAGCAGAAGAACGTTATATTCCTGAAGCTACACCTAGTGTATATTCAGTTGAAAAACAAGAAGAAATTTTTGATGATGTAACTGAAGAAGGCGAAAAGCCAGTTAAAAAAATGACAGAAAAAGTAAAAGGATTATTCTCAAATATATTTGATTAATTCAAACGGGAGGAAATAGCGATATGGAATTTACATTTGATAACCCTATGGAAGACGGAGCTATTATCAAAGTCATCGGAGTTGGTGGCGGTGGTGGAAACGCAGTTAACCGCATGATTGAAGAAGGCGTGAAAGGCGTTGAATTTATCGTTGCAAATACTGACGTTCAAGCTTTAAGAGATAGCCATGCTGAAACATTGATTCAATTAGGACCTAAATACACACGTGGCTTAGGTGCTGGTTCACAACCTGAAGTTGGCCGCAAAGCTGCTGAAGAAAGTGAAGAACAAATCGCTGCTGCTTTAGAAGGTGCAGACATGATCTTTATCACTGCCGGTATGGGTGGTGGAACTGGTACGGGTGCTGCACCTCAAGTTGCTCGCATTGCGAAAAACTTAGGTGCACTTACAGTGGGTGTTGTAACACGTCCGTTTAGTTTCGAAGGACCAAAACGTGGCCGTTATGCTGCTGAAGGAATTTCAGAATTAAAAGAAAACGTTGATACATTATTAATCATTTCTAATAACCGATTATTAGAAGTTGTCGATAAGAAAACACCTATTTTAGAAGCATTCAAAGAAGCTGATAACGTATTACGTCAAGGGGTACAAGGTATCTCTGATTTAATTACAGCTCCTGGTTATGTTAACTTAGACTTTGCTGACGTGAAAACTGTTATGCAAAATCAAGGAACTGCTTTAATGGGTATCGGTTCTGCTTCAGGTGAAGACCGTGTTATCCAAGCGACTAAACAAGCAATCTCGTCTCCATTATTAGAAACATCAATTGATGGTGCTGAGCAAGTATTATTAAACATCACTGGTGGATTAGATATGACGTTATTCGAAGCACAAGACGCTTCAGATATCGTAACAGCTGCAGCTGATGGCGATGTAAATATTATCTTAGGTACTTCAATCAACGAAGAATTAACAGATGAAATCATCGTAACAGTTATCGCAACAGGAATCGACCCATCAAAAAAAGAAAACAAAGGCCGTTCTAAATCAAGAAGTGCGCGTCCCTTAACTAGTGGCACTACTTCAAGTTTAGCTTCAAGCGCGAAACCTAGACAAACTCAAGAATTTGAGCGTGTGAAGGCTGAGCCAGTTGAAGAAGAATCAGCATTTGGTGACTGGGATATTCGTAAAGAACCCGTTCAAAGAAACGTGATGAGCGATTCTCAATTCGATTCGATTGAAAAGAAAGAAATGGAAACATTCAAAACAGAAGTTGAAAATACAACGGATGAAGATGAATTAAGTACACCTCCTTTCTTCAGAAGAAAACGATAAGAGTTAAAAAATGATGAGTCTTGAAACGAATCTTAATTTAGTAAAAGAAACGATGCATCAAGCCTCTATTCAATCATCACAACTTAAAGAAACAACTTTAATTGCCGTTACCAAAACAGTGTCAGGTGAAGTCGTGGAAGAATTAATCGCATTAGGGGTCAAGCATCTGGGAGAAAATCGCCCAGAGAAGTTGATTGAAAAACAAGACGCCTTAGTGAATTATCAAGACTTAACTTGGCATTTGATTGGGACGCTGCAAACGAGAAAAATAAAAGATGTGATAAACCGGATAGACTATTTTCATGCATTGGATCGATTAAAGACGGCTCAAGAGATTCAGAAACGTGCAACGAAAGAAATTAAATGTTTCGTTCAAGTCAACGTTTCTCAAGAGCCAACTAAACAAGGGATTGATTTAGCTGAAGTTGAAATGTTTATCCGTAGTTTAGAATCATATAATGCAATCAAAGTTATTGGTTTAATGACCATGGCTCCAAATGGGGCTAGTTCGAAAGAAATTTCTAATTATTTTAAGCAACTTGCCTTAAAACAAAAAGAAATAGCAGCATTACATTTACCATACGCTCCTTGTGAAGAGTTAAGTATGGGAATGAGTGGTGATTACGAATTAGCAATTGCACAAGGTGCGACCTTTGTTAGAGTCGGAAGTCGTTTATTTGATTTATAAAGATGAAAAAAAGTAGGTGTTAGGGATGAAATTTGCGTTATCTGGTGAGAATATCAAGAAATTTTTTGGCCTAGATTTTGCTATTGACCAAGAAGTGTCGCCGCGCCAACCAGAAGTTGCTTACCCTGCTCCAAAGGCTAAGCAACCTTTAGAAAAACAAGTGTTCCAAAAAACAAAAGAAGTAGCGAAGCCTGTACCTCAAAAACAACCTGCTGTAACAAGTCAGGAAAAAGTATTCAAACAAGAAAAACAAGTGGCACAGGCATTTAAACCTTCTGTTAAAAAGCCTGTCAATGAGCCTGTTAGAGAAAGTAACATTCTTAGTATGGAATCTGCAGCATCTAACAAAAACACTAAGTTAGCGATGAATAAAAAAATAGCAAGTCCTAATGTAGCGGGTGAACCCGTTAAAAAAGTAACCATTTTTGAGCCAAGAACCTATGCGGAAGTTAAAAAAGTTGCAAGTGCTTTTCTAAAAAATGAAATTGTCATTGTTAATTTTCATTTAGTAGATGAAGAGCAAGCCAAACGAATTGTAGACTTCTTAACGGGAGTTGTCTTTGCTTTAGATGGTGACATTCAACGACTTGATAACGAATTATTCATTTGTACACCAACTAACTTAGAAGTAGACAGCGAAACAGCTGAAAGTTTATTGAAAAGTCACTTAGTTTAATCTTAGAAAGTTGGTAATACCGTGTATTTTTTGATTACTGTATTAAGAAATTTTGTCAGTATTTATTCAACCTGTTTAGTTCTTTACGCACTACTTTCGTGGTTTCCTGGTGGTTACCAAAGTAAGTTTGGACAATTTTTAACTAGAATTTGTGATCCGTATTTAAAAATATTTGATCGCTTTAACCTGTCAATTGGTGGGATTAGTTTTAATATTGTTGTGGCACTATTTGTGCTTCAATTTATCGAAAGAATATTAATCAGGATTTTATTTGTAGGTCTATAATATATTATAAGAGGAGGATGGTTATCGGTGGAAAATAATGTTTATCAACATTTTCGCAAAGATGAACATCCTTTTATTGATGCAGTAGAGGATTGGGTGTCAAAAGTTGAACGCGAATATGTACCGTTTTTGACAGGCTTTTTAGATCCCAGACAGTGTCATATCTTAGAAACAATTGTTAGAGGACAGGGACAAGATTTGAAATTCGGTTTTTACGGTGGTTACGAACATGCTGAGCGAGTACGAGCGTTGATTTATCCTGATTATTATGAACCGACCGTTGAGGATTATGAAATCATGAGTTTTAACATTGAATATCCTAAAAAATTTACTGAGCTCAAGCATCGTCAAATTTTGGGAACGCTGATGAGTTTAGGAATTAAGCGGGAATTATTTGGTGATATTACGACTGATGGAGATGATTGGCAAATACATTTAGATCAAAAGATGTCAGAATTTGTCAGTTCACAATTTGACAAAATTGGTAAAATTACCATTAGATTAGAACCAACGATCGGGGAAGTTTTTAATCCAGTCACTGATTGGGTGATTGAGCAAGTAACAGTCAGTTCCCAACGTTTAGATACCGTTATTTCTGAAGTTTTCAATATTTCTAGACAACGCTCTAAATCGCTAATCGAAACAGGAAAAGTTAAAATTAATTGGATGGTCAGCGAGCGATCAGACACGCCTGTAGAAGAATTTGATCAACTGTCTGTTAGAGGATTTGGACGTATTAGAATTGAATCGGTTGAAGGTCGAACCAAAAAAGATAAAATTAGAATGAAAGTTTCAACGATAAATAATAAGAGGTGAGAAGATGGCAGCTTTAACTCCATTAGACATTAAAAATAAAAGTTTTTCTACTAAATTCAAAGGTTACTCTCCAGAAGAGGTAGATGATTTCTTAGACCAAATCATTGAGGATTATGAGGAATCATTACGTAAGTCAAAAGAATTAGAAAAATCATTAAAGTACGCAGAAGAAAAGCTGACTTACTTTAGCGAATTAAAAGATACATTGAATCAATCAATTATCGTTGCACAAAACACAGCGGATAAATTGAAAGATACTGCAACAAAAGAATCAAACATGTTAGTGAGCGGAGCGGAAGCAGAAGCGAAACAAATCATGAATGAAGCCACAACAAATGCTGAAAAAATGGTGTCAGAAGCAAGAAGTTTAGCGGATGAAATCGTGACAAGCGCTCAACGCCAAGCCAAACAATTAGCTGTGGAAACAGATGACTTGAAGAAGAAAACACGCGAGTTCCACCGTAACTTAGCGTTAACGATTGAGTCTCAATTAGAAATCGTTAAGAGTCCTGAGTGGGATGAAATTTTACGTCCATTCTCTTCGTTTGTTGATGAGCGTCATAGCACATTTAAAGAATTATTAGACGAAAAAAATGCGGCTAATAATGAAGAGGTAGCTGAAGTTGTTGAATCAACAGACTACTTAGTTGAAGAAGGTCATACTCAAGCGATTGACTTAAGCGAATTGACGCAAGAATACGATGTAGAAAATAACGAAAATATTTAATTTCACGCTCAATTATGATATGATAGTTGAGAATCATGGAACAGAAAAGCTTATACTATATTTTTTAGCGAATTAACGATAGTGAGAGGTTAGTAATCCCTAGTATAAGAAAGATCCTTCATGTTAATACAGGTATGAAAGTTTTTTGATTAGTACTTGTCGTTTCATTCGCGTTAAGAATGATCAGAGCAAATTTATCTATTAAACTAGGTTAAATTTGGAATTTGGGTGGTAACACGAGCACTTCGTCCCTGCATAGGGGCGGAGTGTTTTTTAATTTTGAAAAGGAGAGAAGAAAGCAATGAAAATGAAAGAAACACTTCAGCTTGGGAAAACGGCTTTTCCAATGCGTGCGAATTTGCCAAACCGTGAAGGTCAATGGCAACAAGAGTGGGAACAACAAAAGATTTATGAAAAAAGACAAGAGTTAAATGAAGGTAAACCAAGTTTTGTGTTACATGATGGCCCTCCTTATGCAAATGGTAATATTCATTTAGGTCATGCCTTGAACAAAATTAGTAAAGATATTATTGTTCGTTCTAAATCAATGTCAGGTTTCCGTGCACCTTATGTTCCTGGTTGGGATACACATGGTTTACCAATTGAACAGGTGTTAACGAATAAAGGTGTTGACCGTAAAAAAATGTCACGTGCTGAATATTTAGAAAAATGTCGCGAATACGCATTATCACAAGTTGACAAACAACGTGAAGACTTCAAGCGTTTAGGTGTTTCTGGTGACTGGGAGAATCCATATATCACATTAACAGCTGACTATGAAGCTGCTCAAATTCGTGTCTTTGGTAAAATGGCTGAAAAAGGTTACATTTACAAAGGATTAAAACCAATTTATTGGTCACCATCTAGTGAATCTTCATTAGCGGAAGCTGAAATTGAGTATAAGGATATTAAATCACCATCAATCTTTGTAGCATTCAAAGTAAAAGATGGCAAAGGTTTATTAGACACGGATACATCATTTGTTATTTGGACTACAACACCTTGGACATTACCAGCTAACTTGGGTATCTCAGCAAATGCTGACTTTGAGTACGTGGTTATCAATGTAGAAGGTAACAAATATGTAGTGGCCAAAGAATTATTAACGACAGTTGCTGAAAAAATTGGTTGGGAAAATTACGAAGTCGTTCAAGAAGTAAAAGGTTCTGAATTAGAATATATGACAGCTCAACATCCATTTTATGACCGTGAGTCATTAGTTATGGTTGGGGATCATGTTACACTTGAAGCAGGTACTGGTTTAGTTCATACTGCACCTGGACACGGGGAAGATGACTATTTCGTCGCTCGTCGTTATAACTTAGAGGTCTTATCACCAGTTGATGGACGTGGGGTATACACCGACGAGGCACCTGGTTTTGAAGGAATTTTCTATGATAAAGCCAACCCAATGATTACTGAATTATTGGAAGAAAAAGGCGCATTATTAAAATTAGACTTCTTTAGCCATAGCTATCCTCATGACTGGAGAACGAAAAAACCTGTTATTTACCGTGCAACACCACAATGGTTTGCCTCAATTGATAAATTCAGAGCTAATATTTTATCTGAAGTTGAAAAAGTTGACTGGATTATCCCTTGGGGTAAAACTCGTCTTTACAATATGATCCGCGACCGTGGAGATTGGGTAATCTCTCGTCAACGCGCGTGGGGTGTACCATTACCAGTTTTCTACGCTGAAAACGGTGAAGCGATTATTACACCAGAGACAATTGAACATGTCGCTAACTTATTTGCTGAACATGGATCAAAAATCTGGTATGAAAAAGAAGCAAACGAGTTATTACCTGAAGGCTTTACACATGAAGGTAGTCCAAACGGTCAATTTACAAAAGAAAATGACATCATGGATGTATGGTTTGATTCTGGTTCTTCTCATGAAGCAGTTTTACGTGGGCGTGAAGACTTAACGTTCCCAGCTGATATGTATTTAGAAGGTTCTGACCAATATCGCGGTTGGTTCAACTCAAGTATTACAACAAGTGTGGCAATTAACGAAGTAGCGCCATACAAATCAGTTCTTTCTCAAGGCTTTGTTTTAGATGGTGAAGGCCGTAAGATGAGTAAATCTTTAGGTAACGTGATTATCCCTGAAAAAGTTATCAACCAAATGGGTGCGGATATTTTACGTCTTTGGGTATCAAGTGTTGACTACGAAGCAGACGTGCGTGTATCGATGGATATCTTAAGTCAAATTTCTGAAGTTTACCGTAAAATCCGTAACACAATGCGTTTCTTAATCGCAAATACTGAGGACTTCGATCCTAAAGCAAACCGTGTTGAGTACCGTGAATTACGCTCTGTTGATAAATACATGATGGTTCGTTTAAATCAAGTCATTGAAACTATTAAAACAAAAGGTTACGATGAGTATTCATTCTCAACTGTATACAAAACAGTTGTAAACTTCTGTACAACGGATTTATCAGCGTTCTACTTAGATTTTGCCAAAGACGTTGTCTATATCGAAGGTCAAAATGATTTTAACCGTCGTTGCATGCAAACAGTGTTCTATGATACGGTTGTTGCTTTAACAAAATTATTAACACCAATCTTGCCACACACAAGTGAAGAAATCTGGTCATTCTTAAAAGAGGAAGAAGACTATGTCCAATTATCTGAATTCCCAGAAGTGACACACTTTGAAGATGAAGCGGCATTATTAGAAGAATGGGAAGCCTTCATGAGCGTTCGTGACGATGTCTTGAAAGCATTAGAAGAAGCCCGTAATTCTAAACTAATCGGTAAATCATTTGAAGCAAAATTGATCTTATATCCAACAGACGTAACAAATACTTTATTCACAAGTTTAGATGCTGACTTAGCACAGATTTTAATTGTTTCTCAATTAGAAGTGATGCCGGTTGGTACAGAAGTCCCTGCTGAAGCAATGCAATTTGACGGTTTAGCGATTGTCGTTGAAAAAGCAGAAGGTGAAACATGTGATCGTTGCCGTGCTGTTAAACATGATGTAGGAAGCCACGAAAGCTTGCCAACTTTATGTGACCGCTGTGCGACTATCGTCGAAGAAAACTTCCCGGAAGCTGTAATAGAAGGATTCGAAGCGAAGTAGTCTTCTCTCTAGTGTATGTTATATTATGTATTTCTAATAGAGTTAAAAAAGAAAAAATCACCTGAGTTCGAATGAGCTCAGGTGATTTTTTCTAGTTATCTCGTTCTTTTTGTAAATCTTCTACTTCGATTACTCCGAAGTTTTTCTTTTCTAAATGTTGAATTACATCATCTAAAGTTTCTTGTGTTGTGTTAACGGGTAGGGTAAATAACATACGACGGATGAATTCATCTTGACCAACATCAAGCGTGATGCAACTAGTAATGCTAGTATATTTAGAAATAATCTTAGAGATGCTAGCTAAGTCTCCTCGGTTACCAGTTGAGGCAACTGTTAACACGTAGCGACCTTCGTTAACGTTCCAAGATTGGGCTAAAATGTTTAATAATTTACTATGAGTTAAAATACCATAGAATTGTTGATTGTTATCTAACACAGCGATATATGGTAATTCTTTAATAGTAAAGAAGATTTTAAAGAAAGAAGCGTCAATGTTGATAAATTTAGTTGCGTTTTTAAGTAAGTGAGTAACAGGTAGGCTCATGTCGCCACCTTCTGATTTATGACGATAGATGTGCATTTTGTAGATATTTCCACGGAAAATCTTGTCACCTTCATCTAAAATAGGCACACAACGGTAACCTGAATCTTCTAAAATTTTCAACGCATCTTCAAGCGTGCAATTTTCATTGACGGTTGTTAAATCTTTTTTGGGAATACATACTTGTTTAATTAACATAAACTTCTCCTCCAATCCATTTGCTAATTCTATTTTAACAAATTAAATCGGACACTACAACGAGAATAGTTATTATATCGCGGACTTGTTTGCGATTGACACTTGCCATGAATAATGTTATCGTAAAGTTGAGATTAAATGGAAGAGGTGTGCAAACATGGCAACGAGAAAAACATCCCTTGCATGTGTCGATTGTGGCTCACGTAATTATTCAAAAACCGTGAACGATAGCAATCGTGCAGAACGTTTAGAAATAAAAAAATTCTGTAAATATTGTAAGAAACATACGTTACACAAAGAAACTAAATAGTCAGGAGAAAGTTACGATGAAATTTTTTAAAGACACAGTGGCTGAACTTAAAGCTGTAACATGGCCAACGGGTAAAAAATTAAGAAAAGATGTGACAACAGTGGTTCAAATGACACTACTTTTTGCAATTTTCTTTGGTGTCGTTGACTATGTATTAAATTTAGCGGTTCAATTATTCGCAAAATAAGAATCGGTTAATAAAATACTAGCCTTTAGCATGATTCAATGCTATACTTTGGTTGAAGAAAACTTCGGTCTATCTGAGGTTTTTTTATTTTACACGAAAGAAGGAATCTTGAAAATGGAAACATTTGAAAAACAATGGTACGTGTTGCATACCTATTCTGGTTATGAAAACAAAGTAAAAGCAAATATTGAGTCACGTGCGCAAACTATGGGAATGGAAGATTATATTTTCCGTGTAGTGGTTCCTGAACAAGAAGAACACGAAGTTAAAAATGGTAAAGAAAAAATCAACATGGAAAAAACTTTCCCAGGTTATGTGTTAGTTGAAATGGTTATGACGGATGATTCTTGGTATGTTGTGCGTAATACACCAGGTGTAACAGGATTTGTTGGTTCTCACGGTGCAGGAAGCAAGCCGGCGCCATTATTAGACGAAGAGATTTCTGCTATTCTGAAGAAATTAGGTATGAGTAAACGCCATACAGAATTACACGTTGAGATGGGCGAAGTTGTTACAATCATTGATGGCGCGTTCGCTAACTTAACAGGTGAAATTACTGAAATCGATATGGAACGTCAAAAACTTAAAGTGAACATTAACATGTTCGGACGTGAAACTTCTACTGAATTAGATTTTAACCAAGTTGACAATCTATAATTAATAAAAAAACTTCCGCGCTTAAACGGAAGTTTTTTATTTTACTGTTAGATTAAGGAGTTGGTCGTTGATTGACACAATAACCAGGTAATCTTCAAGTAATTGATATGAGATGCGATAAATCTGGGCGGCACTAGTTACGCGCAATTTTGCCCAGTTTTGATTCAGGCCATCATCATTAGTTGATACGGCATTAATAAAGGCGACTTCAATACCGGCTTGATAAGCTAGTTGAAAAGCCTCATGAATATTGGGATGGTCCGCTTCAAACTGTAAGACACCCGCAGCGAGTGCAAAATCAGGCACACGTTGGGTTAGTGGGGTTCGGTATATATCGATACTTTCAGGCGTTTCATCTAGATATTCAACTAGCCAACGTCCAAGTTTAACACCGAGTTCAACCTCAATCAGGCTAGGTATTTTAACGCCACTACTAATAATCTCAAAGACACTTTTAGGTGTATGTTTTTTCATTAAGAGAATCACTTCCTTAAGCATAGTGTAGCACATTATTTTTAAGCGGGGAGTAAATAAAAAAATAGTAAATGAATCTTGCTTTTTTTTGAAATCATTGTATAATAGACAGGTGTGTAAGAACACACTCTTTTTCTAATGAAAAAGAAACGTGGGAGGAGAAATCTTAGCTCCAACTAACCACATCACGGACTTAAGGAGGTATGTCACGTGGCAAAAAAAGTAGAAAAAATCGTTAAGTTACAAATTCCAGCTGGTAAAGCAACTCCAGCACCACCGGTAGGACCAGCATTAGGTCAAGCAGGTATCAACATCATGGGATTCACTAAAGAATTCAACGCTCGTACTCAAGAGCAAATTGGATTAATCATCCCTGTAGTAATTTCTGTATATGAAGACCGTTCATTTACATTTGTTACTAAAACACCACCAGCTGCAGTATTATTGAAAAAAGCTGCAAACGTGGAAAAAGGTTCTGGTGAACCAAACAAAACTAAAGTTGCACAAGTAACTAAAGCACAAGTTCAAGAAATTGCTGAGTTAAAAATGGAAGACCTAAACGCAGCTTCAGTTGAAGCAGCAATGCGCATGGTTGAAGGTACTGCAAGAAGCATGGGAATCACTATCGCTGAATAATTTTCAGTCAAGTAGATTTTCAATGTAGTAGCTTCTCAGTCAGTTTATATTGAAAGATATAAATTTAGTGGGAGGATCAACCGTTATAACCACATTCAAGGAGGAAACAAAATGGCTAAAAAGAGCAAAAAAATGCAAGATGCTTTGAAAAAAGTAGACAACACAAAACAATATAATTTAGAAGAAGCTATCGCTTTAGCAAAAGAAGCAGATTACGCTAAATTCGACGCAACTGTAGAAGTTGCATACCGTTTAAACGTAGACCCTAAGAAAGCTGACCAACAAATCCGTGGTGCTGTTGTATTACCAAACGGTACTGGTAAAACTCAATCAGTTTTAGTATTCGCTAAAGGCGAAAAAGCTAAAGAAGCTGAAGCAGCAGGCGCTGACTACGTTGGAGATGCGGACATGGTTCAAAAAATCCAAGGTGGATGGTTTGACTTTGACGTTGTCGTTGCAACACCAGACATGATGGCTGAAGTTGGTAAATTAGGACGTGTCTTAGGACCTAAAGGCTTAATGCCAAACCCTAAAACTGGTACAGTTACTATGGACGTAACGAAAGCTATTGAGGAAGTTAAAGCTGGTAAAGTAACTTACCGTGTTGACCCTCAAGGTAACATCCATGTACCAATCGGTAAAGTATCATTCGAAGATGCTAAATTAATTGAAAACTTAAAAACAGTTCACGATGTGATCTTAAAAGCTAAACCAGCTGCTGCAAAAGGTACTTACATCAAAAACTTTGTTGTAACAACTACTTTTGGTCCAGCTGTAAAAGTTGACCCACAATCAGTTTAATCTGATAAATTAATACTTGACCTTAACAACTTTACATGGTAAAGTTGTTAAGGTAATTAATTAAATAATTATTACGTACCGAAGACAGTAGGTGGCTTAGCCTTAATTTCCTACCGAGGACAACATTGAGTTTAATCAATAGTCCCTCTATGTCAACGGTGGCATGGAGTTTTTTTATTGTAAAAAATTCCACCATCACAATATACGGAGGTGAATGTATTAATGAGTCAAGCTATTATCGAGAAAAAAGCACTTTTAGTAGATGAAGTAACTGCTAAAATCAACGAAGCTGCATCAGTTGTTGTTGTAGACTACCGTGGTTTAACAGTAGAACAAGCTACTAACTTACGTAAACAATTACGTGAAAACGGCGTTGAAATGAAAGTTATCAAAAATTCTATTTTACGTCGTGCTGCTGAAAAAGCTGGTTTAGAAGGATTGGATGAAGTATTCACAGGTCCTACTGCAGTAGCTTTCAGTAACGAAGACGTAGTTGCTCCAGCAAAAATCATCGCTGATTTTGCTAAAGAAGCTGAAGCATTAGAAATTAAAGGTGGTATTATCGAAGGCAACGTGGCTTCTATCGAAGAAATCACTGCTATTGCTAAATTACCAAACCGCGAAGGTTTACTTTCTATGTTACTTTCAGTTCTTCAAGCTCCTGTCCGCAACGTTGCTTACGCAATCAAAGCTGTGGCAGAGTCAAAAGAAGAAGAAGCAGCTTAATTATTGCTGCTTAACCTAATTTTATAACAAAAACAAACATAATACGGAGGAATATAAAATGGCATTAAACATTGAACAAATTATTGCTGATTTAAAAGAATCAAGCATTTTAGAATTAAGCGAATTAGTATCAGCTATTGAAGAAGAATTTGGTGTATCTGCAGCTGCTCCTGTAGCTGTAGCTGGTGGAGCTGCTGAAGGCGGAGCTGCTGAGCAAACAGAATTCACTGTTGAATTAACTTCAGCTGGTGACCAAAAAGTTAAAGTAATCAAAGCAGTACGCGAAGCTACTGGTTTAGGATTAAAAGAAGCTAAAGCTTTAGTTGATGGCGCTCCTGCTCCATTAAAAGAAGGCGTTTCTAAAGAAGAAGCAGAAGCTTTAAAAGCTTCATTAGAAGAAGTTGGCGCTTCAATCACATTAAAATAATTAATGTACTAAAAGACATCTCTTATGAGGTGTCTTTTTTTGCTTTCATTCGCTAGTGAACAATCAAAAAAGCCATCCCTTTGCTAGGATGACTTAATGATTAATGATAGACGTAATAGATAATTAATAGAATAATCGAAGAAAGATGTAAGGCCATTTCTCTTTTTTTTGGATTAACGATGAGTTTTAAACAAAATAGTACAACGACTAGTAGAATCGCTAGGGCATAAAACAACCAATCGCTAATGTAACCAGTGTGACTTTGCCAAAATAGTAGACCTATTGTCGCTAGGAAACTAATTAACTTAAATAGAATGGTCCATTTCTTGTTCCAGCTACCATTGTAATCGTATAATTGTTTAGTGGTAATCGTGCTCAGGGCCACTAAAAAGGCGAATGTGAATAAATAAAAGTAATGAAATTCAAACTTATTTTTCGCAAGAGCTAACACTAAACAATTAAACACGAACCCGTTAAAAAATGACATCATGAACGTGTACTGCGTATGAACCAAAAACTTATTGAAGTTGAGTCTGACTAGCATTTGATACAATTCATATAGAATGACAATCAATGTGAAATTAAAGCCGAGCTTAAAAAATAATAAGAAAATTAAGATTGTCGCTATCGCTAATTTGAAAGCTAACAACTGATTGGTTAAATCCGCATGGTTTTTAAAGGCTTCGCGTAGTAGGTTGATAAAGGCTTTTGAGAGCCATAAATATAAAAACAATAAAAAGACGGTACCTGAATACCATTTGAGCGAAGACCCCAAAATCAATCCTGGTAAGAGGCAAATAATAGCTTCCAAAAGGGAGTTTAGCCCAATAAATATAAAGTTTGTTTGATGAGTTGATTGATTCAATTTTTTTCTCCTGTCTTTGATTAATGACTGTTTTAATGTTATATAAAATTTCAGGCTACGTCAAGCGAACAAAGTGTTAAATAATATTAGTAATTCGCCCGATATTTTGTTATACTAGGAACGTTGCAAGTTCCCGATAGGCTTTGAACAAAAAGTTTGAAGATTCCTTGTAACCGAAAACTAATTAGGGGGAATAGAGAAAATGTTAGAAAGAAAATTATTTACATCAGAATCTGTATCGGAAGGACATCCAGACAAAATTGCGGACCAAATTAGTGACGCGATCTTAGATGCACTTTTAGAGCAAGATCCTTACGCACGTGTGGCGTGTGAGACGTCTGTTACAACTGGTTTAGTGTTAGTCTTTGGAGAAATTTCGACATCAGGTTATGTTGATATTCAAAAAGTTGTTCGTGAAACAGTCAAAGAAATTGGCTATACACGTGCAAAATTTGGCTTTGATGGTGATACATGTGCTGTAATGGTGGCAATTGATGAACAATCAGCAGATATCGCTGCCGGTGTTGATAACGCCTTAGAATCACGCGAAGAAGCGGATAGTTCAGATATCGGAGCAGGGGACCAAGGCTTAATGTTTGGTTTTGCTTGTGATGAAACACCTGAATTAATGCCGTTACCCATCTCATTAAGTCACCGTTTAGTTCGTCGCTTATCTGAGTTAAGAAAAGATAAGACATTAGCTTACCTACGTCCAGATGCGAAATCACAAGTGACAGTTGAGTATGATGAAAACGATCAACCAAAACGTGTCGATACTGTGGTTATTAGTACGCAACATGACGAAGAAGTGAGCCAAGAACAAATTCGTGAAGACTTATTGAAATTAGTCATTCAAGATGTGATTCCAGCTGAATTATTAGATGAAGAAACAAAATATTTTGTGAACCCATCAGGTCGTTTTGTTATCGGTGGACCTCAAGGGGATGCTGGTTTAACAGGTCGTAAAATTATCGTTGATACTTACGGAGGTTACGCTCGCCATGGTGGTGGTGCTTTCTCTGGTAAAGATGCAACAAAAGTTGACCGTTCAGCTAGTTACGCTGCCCGTTACATTGCTAAAAACATTGTTGCTGCTAAATTGGCCAGCAAGTGTGAAGTGCAATTAGCCTACGCAATTGGTGTAGCACAACCTGTTTCAATCGCAGTTAATACGTTTGGCACTGGAACGGTTTCTGATGAGCAATTAGTCGCAGCCGTTCGTGAAAACTTTGACTTACGTCCACAAGGCATTATCGATATGTTAGACCTAAGACGTCCTATCTACCGCCAAACAGCGGCTTATGGACATTTTGGTCGTACTGATATCGACTTAACTTGGGAACATACCGATAAAGTTGAAGGCTTATTAAAGAGCTTAGCTTAATATAAGGATTAAGAGCAAACTCCTGATGAAAAAATCTCTTTTTCATTGGGAGTTTTTTTATCTAAAAAAGGAGATTAGAATGAAAATAATTCAATTGACCATTGGTGGAATGGATAAAAAGCAATTAACCGCTACACTAGAGGAGAAGCAAGTATCTCTAAATCCACTAGGTCATCAATTACTTGAACAATTAGATGACTTCAAATTCTGGCATGAGCAAACAATCAGGTTGGTAGAAGTAACAGTTGCCGAGTTAGGATTATCCCAGGGAGGAACACTATTAGAAGTCTTTACTTCAGGGATAAAAAAAGGATTTGCTTTATGCGAAGTTGAAATAGCTGCTCTATTAAGTCTTGAATACAATTATTTAGAAGATAGTACAGGACTTATTTCAACAGGTAAAGCACCAACTAATTCCGTGACGATTGCTTCGAAAATACTAATAGATACGGATGATTTTCCAAAGGGCTTTTATATGCGAAAAATTGATAATGTCTGTTGGTTACGAGGCTACACGTGTGATCATCTACATGTATTTGCGCCAGAGGATCGCTTCATGTTTTTAATTAATTAAATAGGAGATACTAACATTGTGTCTTCATTACAAGTCATAATTAATGCTTTACTAGAAAGACAAGGGTAATAACCTTATAGTTTCGCATGTCTAAAAATGAAAAGGAGTGAAAGATATACATGATACAAAAGAAAACAAATGTAAAAATTGTCACGTTAACTGTGTTTATCGCAACCTTTATGACGGCCATTGAAGCCACGATTTTATCTACGGCCATGCCGACGATTTCGAGCTTACTAAAAGGCGGTGAAATCATGAGTTGGGTGTTCTCGATTTATTTATTAACCAACGCAATGATGACCCCTATTTATGGGAAATTAACTGATCGGATTGGTCGTAAGCCAGTCTTTCAAATTGGTTTATTCTTTTTTATGCTAGGTTCGTTATTATGTGGTTTTTCAGATAGTATGTTGCAATTAATAATTTTTAGAGCGATTCAAGGAATCGGTGCCGGAGCTATTATGCCTGTTGCACTAACGATTATTGCTGATATTTACGAAGCAGAAGATCGTGCGAAAGTGTTAGGTTTAAACAGTGCGGCTTGGGGAATTGCCAGTGTCGTTGGTCCACTAGCAGGAGGTTTTATTGTTGATACGATTGGTTGGCATTGGATTTTCTTTGTTAACTTGCCAATTGGTATCCTATTAATGTTGTTATTACATTTCTTTTTAATAGAACCTAGTCATGAGCAAACAGCACCACCCATTGATGTCAAAGGTAGTTTGGTATTAATGACGTTGTTGCTATCGTTCATGTATGGTTTCCAAACTATTAGCGATTATGGTGGAATCAGCCTTTTAACGATGGTGTGTTTTGCTGTGACGCTAATTATGGGAATTGTCTTTGTTAAAGTAGAAAATAGCGCGAAAGACCCTGTTATTCCAATATTTTTACTTAAAAATAAAACATTCGTGTTAATAAATGTTATCGCTGCGCTAGTCAGTGGTTTCTTGATGGGAATTGATGTTTATATTCCAATGTGGATGCAAGGGATTATCGGAGTTAAGGCAGCAATTGGTGGTATTTCCCTGACACCACTTTCGATTACTTGGGTGTTGGGATCATTTGCTGCTGGAAAATTATTAGCTAAGCGTAGTACAAAAATTAGTTTAGGAAGCGGCTTGATAATTATTTTATTGGGCGCTATCATGATGTCACTAGCTACTCAAGAGACAAGTTACTGGTTATTCTGTCTTATTTCCGCTTGGATTGGACTAGGAATGGGGATTACTATTACGGCATGTACGGTTAAATCTCAAACGACTGTATCGGCTAATTTAGTCGGTGTAGCAACGTCGTTCAATACCTTGCTAAGAACGTTGGGCCAAACAGTGATGATTTCAATCTACGGCGTTATTTTAAATCGTCGATTAAGTCAATCACTTCATGAAGGTGGACAATATACACGTGACCAAATTGATAACATTTCAAATCATAAGCTAGCAGAGGTTATGAATCCACAAGTATTAGCGGATTTAAGAACGATATTATTTGATGGCTTACATATTGTATTCCTAGCATCGGTTGTATTATTAGTGGTCAGCTTAGTGCTCAACTCATTAATTAAAGATTAAAAAAATAGCTCGGTGTTATTTCATCAGTTGAAATAATACCGGGCTATTTTAACGCGCATTTTTACGGCGTTTTTTCTCGATACACAATACATATGGTGGATTATTTTTTTGATTTATAAAGCCATATTGAAGGACGTTGTAGTCAGTTTGAGGAATTGCTTCTACAAATTGTTGCACTTGATTTTTTTCAGCCAAACCACCTTCATGACCGTAATAGACGACTAGAACAATACGTCCACCTTTTGATAGTCGTGACATAATCGCTTGAATAGCGATTATCGTCGTTTCAGCCTGAGTAATGATTGCCTTATCGCTATTAGGAAGATAACCGAGATTGAAGACAGCAGCTGTTATTTCTTGATCACTTGCTATGATTTCATCAAGCGTTTCGTGTCCTTGCGTGAATAATTGACAGCGATTATCTAATCCTGCTTCCATCAGTCGTTCATGCGCCCGTTCAATTGCCACATCTTGGACATCAAAGCCGATTACTTGTCCGCTTTTACCGACTAATTCAGCTAGGAATAACGTATCATGGCCGTTACCAACGGTTGCATCAACGACCCAATTACCTGGTTGGACGACTTGTGCTAATAATTCGTGGCTATAATGTAGTGCGGATTTTAACATGAGCTATCCACTCCGCTTAATCGGACATTTTTGGCACCTTGATAAGTATCACGTTCACGCATTTCCTTATCAATCGCGTTTAACACTTCCCATTTTTTTAAGCTCCACATTGGCCCAACTAACGTATCACGTGGAGCATCACCGGTTAAGCGGTGGACGATGATTTCTGGTGGAATCATCTCTAGTTGGTCACAAACTAATTTGACGTATTCATCTTGTTCCATTAGTTTTAACTCACCTTTGGCATAATCACGCATCATACGGGTATTCTTCATTAAGTGTAAGAGATGGATCTTAATGCCTTGAATATCTGAGTCTAAAATTGTGCGACGGACGTTTTCTAACATCATTTCGTGTGTTTCACCTGGTAAACCGTTAATCAGGTGAGTACAGACGCGAATATTATGTTTACGTAATTTTGCGACACCATCTAAGTAGGTTTGATAATCATGGGCGCGATTTATTTTTCGACTTGTTTCTTCATATGTTGTTTGTAAACCAAGTTCAACCCATAAATACATCCGCTCGTTTAGTTCGGCTAAATATTCGACCACGTCATCTGGTAAACAGTCAGGACGGGTACCGATTGAGATACCGACAACCCCTTCTTCATTTACTACTTGTTCAAAGCGATGCTTAATGACTTCAAGTGGTGCATGAGTATTGGTGAAGTTTTGGAAATAGACGATGTAGTTGTTAACATCTGGCCATTTCTTGTGCATGCGTGTGACTTCTTTTTGATATTGAACGGGTAGTGGGTCTTTCGGGGCGATAATCATATCACCTGAACCAGAAACACTACAAAATGTACAACCACCACGGGCAACGGTGCCGTCGCGGTTAGGACAGTCAAAGCCACCGTCCATCGTGACTTTAAAAATTTTCTCACCGAATTCCTCACGAAAGGCGTAATTTAAGGTATGAAATCGTTTGTTTGGGTCATTTGAATATTGAAAACTCATGATTATTTTTCACTCTTTTCTATTGATTAAATACTTGTAACAAGCGATATTTCACAAAGTGTGGGTAGGAGAAGCATAACCAACTTGCGCCTAATAAATAACCACCTAAAATATCACTTGGATAGTGGACGCCTAAGTAATTTCTACTCATACCTATTAGCAAGGCAAAAATTACACAAAAAATTTGTAAGGCTTTGATTTTCCATGAACCTTTAGCATAGGGCAATAACATTAAGAAAACTGTGCCCCACAATAAGATACTAATCATCGCATGACCACTTGGAAAACTATAGTGACTCGCACTAACTAAGTGTTCAATTCCAGGTCGCTCACGGCTGTATAAAAACTTAATTAAGTAATTACCAACACCTGAAATAATGGCGGTGTTCAGCACTAGCCAGTAGCATTCGACTTTGCGCTGACTTTTCCATAACAAGACGACGATCGCTAAGACGATGAAAACCACCGATAACGTGTTACCAAACTTGGTAATCCATGTGAAAAAACTCGTCATATAGCTTGAACGGATAGTGACAATCCAGTCCATAATCGGTTGATCAATTCTTAGAACGGTACTTTCATAGAATTTCACAATATAACCTAAAATCATAAAGAGTGTTAAACAGATGACACTCGCAAAATGCCAGTAAAGGCGCATAGTTGAATTTTTCAAAAAATCCCTCTTTCCTTATTGAAATCTACTTCACTAAAATTATTATCTAGGAGATAAATAAAGAGAGTGTGTCTATCACACACTCTCTGTTCATTATATCACAACTGTTGATTGATTTTTAGTTTTTATGGAAGATTGACGAAGCGCTCAGATGAGTAGTAGACCGTGTTGAATGACAAGTAGTCAGCCCGATTATCTTTAATCCCTTGTTTATCCAAGTAGTAATATAGTTCTTGGTTTTCATCAAAAGAATCATCCATCTCGCTGTCGGATGATTCGTGATCGACCATGAAACGCATGATTTGAATAGCGCCTGAATCTGTGTGCAAGCTAACATTAGCCGCTTGATTATCCAAGTCATCATCTTGTTGTTCGTTTTTATTCTCAGTTGTTGTAACGATTTGAGCTTTATCGAAAGCTTGTACGTTTGTTTTAGGATTCTCAATCGCAAAGCGTATGGCGTCTTGTTGTTTTTCTAGCACTGTTGCGAAGATACTACCTGCTTGATTCATCACGGCTTGTTCGCTAGTGTTTTGTGGATTGATTAAATAAATATCTCCGTACTGATTGCGAATATCAGCTTTTCCATCGTTATTTTCATAACTGATTAAACCTTTTTGATCACTAATTTGGCTATTTTCCAACTCGCTAGCAAATACTTTTATGTTACCAGAAGTCGATGTTAGCGTACTTTTACCCATTAATTGGCTGTGGCTTAAATCGATATTATTCGTTTTAGATTTGATGTCAGATTCTTTATAAACGGTTAAGTCATTGGCTGAGAAACTACCTGCTGTCAGTGACGTTTCTAGTTGGTCTATTTTTACGTTATATAAATCTAAGTTGCTTTCAAGATTTGTTGCAGTTAAATTTTCTAAGTTCAGATTTCCTAAATTAATGCGTCCTTGCTGATTATCAGGAGCTACTAGGGTAAGTTCACTGATTTGCTTAGGTAACTGGATGCTAACTGAATTAAAAGGAGAAGCATAGAAGCCGATTTTTACTTTGGGCTCTTGAACGGGGGCTTTCTTCAGTAAGAGATGCCAGCCATCGTCTTTTTCAGTCAACTTAAAGTCTATGTTACTTGGCACAAAGCCCGCTTCGCTCAGATGGAGTGTCGGATTACTTGAATGATGAACTTGCAAGTCTAATTGACTACCTTTTGCCACCTCAATGGTTAACTGCTTATTGTTAGTAGGAATTGCAAGCTCCTCGTCTAAACGATTTTCTTGGATTTTAGCAATATTGATGCCAATGCCAATCGCTCCGACAATCATTGAAACAGTGGCTAGGCTTAACATGAATTTGGTTTGTTTTTTCATTAATAGGCACCTCGCAAGACTTGCAGATTGGCTTTGAAATAGTAGCTTAATACTTTAAAAAAGTATTTTGTCAGCGTTTTACAAATATATAGGCCGAAGATTCCTAATCCAAACATAACTAGTCCGATTGAAAGACTTAGTAACGGGTAGGTCAAGTACGGTGTAAAATATGCGCCAATAATAATAATCGGACTTGCTAAGAAAGCGGCTGTACAAATCCAGCCAGCAAAAATGGCCATGGCGACTGCAAAGAATAGCCAAATCATCATCGTCAAATTAATAAACAGTAATCCAAAAATTTGCATGAAACGTTGGAAACCTGAATAACGCTTTGGATAATGCTCGTCGGCACTCGCACCTGCTTGCCAAGTGCTGCTTTGATTTTTATTTTTTTTAGCTTTACTTTCATCAACAGTCTCATCATGCTCAAAAGGCTGCCAGCCTTGTTGTTCATAGTTACTTTTAGTTGATGATGTTTTAACTTTTTTGAGTAATGAAGTAGCGATGATACTTGGTTCGCCAAATTGTTGAATTAATCTATCCTCTGATGCCTCATCAAGTTCTTGTTGGCTAATTAAGTCACGATAATACGCAATAACTAGTTCGCGATTTTCACTTGAAAGCTCACTCAGAGCTAGCGCTAGTTTATCTAAATAAAGTTGAGCAGTCATAATAGTCTCTCCTGTCAGTTGTTTGATTGTATCATAGTATAGATTTCCTACTAATTACAATGGTTTAAGCTTAAAATCGGTCTAAAGTATGATAATTAAAATTGAAATTAAATAAAATTTAGTCATTCAAAAAATTGCTAGCATAATTTTTTGATAAATAAATGATTTTTATATGAAAAAATGCTACAATTTAAATGGTATCTTTTTTTGAATGATAAAATCAGGAGGAGTAGTTGTATGGCACAAAAACACAGTGATAATAACGGAATTGACTTCAATTACCGTTTTTCAATAATGAAAAAATCAACGTCTTTATTGGGAACAACGCTTGCAATGGGATCCTTTGTAGGATTAATAGATGGTTCCCAAGTAGCACTAGCAGATAGTCTAGACAAAGTTGAGGGGAAACAGGAAAATGACAAATTAGCAAAAATCGATAACGATACAATCACATCGTTTTCTTCACAAGCTGATTTCGTCTACAAAATTGGTAGTCTGGCACAAGTTGTGGCAGATGAGCATGATTTATATGCATCAATTATGGTAGCGCAAGCTATTTTGGAAAGTTCATGGGGAAATAGTGCGCTAGCAAGTTATCCAAACCATAATTTATTTGGAATTAAAGGCGCTTATAATAATCAAAGTGTCATAATGAGAACATGGGAACATTATAACGGCAAAGATGTTTATGTAAATGCCGCATTTAGAAAATATCCATCATACAAAGAATCATTGTATGATAATGCATATGTTTTAAGAAATACTAGTTTTGTTTCAGGGACTTATTACTACGCAGGTGCGTGGAAAAGCAATAGTCGCTCATATCGTGATGCTACGGCGTGGCTAACAGGACGGTATGCAACGGATCCAAATTACGGTTCAAAATTAAACAGTATTATTGAACGTTATAATTTAACCGCATTTGACACACCAGGAAGTCATCCTAATGTTTCATTTAATGGGACGGTTACCAATGGTGGGTCAAACGGAACAAGCTTAGGCACAACGAGTAACCAATCGACTAAACCACAGGCAGCAGAGACAACAGGTACTACAACTTATAAAGTAAAAGCTGGTGATACGCTATTTAGTATCGCTCGTAAAAATAACGTCAGTGTTACTGATATTCGGACGTGGAATAAATTGTCAGGAGACTTAATTTACGTTGGTCAAACTTTAAAAACTAGTAAAACACAAGTCTCAGGGCAAGCCCAGTCTAATAATGTTCAAACTAACAATCAGGCAAATAAAGAATCAAATACGACACTATCATCTGCTAAAACGTATAAAGTAAAAGCTAATGATACATTATACGGTGTCGCAACTAAGCATGGTATAAGTGTTGCTCAACTTAAGTCATGGAATAAATTAACGGGTGATACAATTTATGTGGGTCAAACATTAAAATTAGGCTCAACAACAGCTCAAACTAATACGCAATCAAATAAAGAAACAACTAATAATCAAGGTACAAGCTCTAATAAAAAAACACACCAAGTAACAGCCGGAGATACATTATTTAGTATTGCACGTAACTACGGTATCAGCGTTGCTCAACTTAAGTCATGGAATAAAATTAGTGGCGATTTAATTTTTGTCGGTCAAAATTTAACAGTGAAACAGTCCCAATCAACAACTACTAATAATGCACAGAGTACAACGACTAACCAAAGTAACAACAATAACAAACAAACAACGACGGCTAAAAGCTACACAGTTAAAGCAAACGATACGCTTTATCGTATCGCGACTACTTATGGTGTCACAATGTCACAACTTAAAGAATGGAACGCGTTGAAGAGTGATGTGATTTACGTCGGTCAGAAATTGAAAATTGTTGCGCCAACGACGACTGCCCAACGAGCGACAAATAATAACGCTGGTAGCACACAACCAACAGCCAATACGACTACGACTAATACTTCAAGCAGCACATATACAGTGGCAGCAGGTGATACGTTGTTTAGCATTGCAAGCAGACATGGCCTTTCAGTCGAAAACTTGCAAAAACTGAACAATCTTCGCAATCATATTATCTATGTTGGTCAGAAATTGAACTTAAAAGCGAGTGGAATGCAAGCAATTAGTCAAACACCAACTGTGCAGGCAAACAGACCAGCAGAAGGCAGTGAAACTAAGAAACATGAAGTGATTAAAGGTGACACGTTGTATTCTATTGCTAAAAAATATAAGTTAACCGTTAAAGAATTGAAAGAATTGAATAAACTAACAAACGATGCAATTTATATTGGTCAAAGCCTTAAAGTAAAATAATAATATTTGCAATTAAGCTTTATATTTGGTATGATGACATCAACTGAGAAGAGGAGTATTAGAAGGTTTGTTCCTTTCAAGAGAGTGCATGGTCGCTGTGAATGCATAAAGGAATACTTCGAACTTGCCTTGGAGTTATTTCTATTAAAATAGAACGTTTTGCTTTCGTTACAAGCACGAGAGGTTTGACTATACGTCAAACGAAATTAGGTGGTACCACGTATTTGAAATGACGTCCTATAAAAGTGTTTTATTGCGCTTTTATAGGGCTTTTTTATTATATTTAGGAGGGATAGTTAATGGTTTTTAATCACCGCGAAATCGAGCAAAAATGGCAACAACATTGGGCCAAAGAACACACGTTTAAAACAACAGAAGATGACAACAAGCCTAACTTTTATGCGTTAGACATGTTCCCATATCCATCAGGTCAAGGGTTACACGTTGGGCATCCAGAAGGTTACACAGCAACTGATATCTTATCACGTCTAAAACGTGCACAGGGCTACAACGTCTTACATCCAATGGGGTGGGATGCGTTTGGTTTGCCAGCTGAGCAATATGCCTTAGATACTGGTAACGACCCAGCTGAATTTACTGAGAAAAATATTCAAACCTTTAAACGCCAAATCAATTCATTAGGCTTCAGCTATGATTGGGATCGTGAAATTAACACGACTGATCCAAACTACTATAAGTGGACACAATGGATTTTTACAAAATTATATGAAAAAGGATTAGCTTACGAATCTGAAGTCGCTGTTAACTGGTGTCCAGCACTTGGAACGGTGTTAGCCAATGAAGAAGTCATCGACGGTTTATCAGAACGTGGTGGTCATCCGGTTATTCGTAAACCAATGAAACAATGGATGTTAAAAATTACTGCTTATGCTGATCGTTTAATTGATGACTTAGAGGAAGTAGACTGGCCAGAAAGCATCAAAGAGATGCAACGTAACTGGATTGGTCGTTCAGAAGGTGCACATATTACCTTTGAAATTGATGGCACGGATAAAACATTCACTGCTTTCACAACGCGTCCTGATACATTGTTTGGGGCAACGTATGCAGTAATGGCACCAGAACTACCATTAGTTAAAGAAATTATGACCGCTGAACAAGCTGACGCAGTCGAAGCATACATCAAAGAAGCAGAGAAAAAATCTGACTTAGACCGTACCGAATTAGCAAAAGAAAAAACAGGTGTTTTCACGGGAGCTTACGCGATTAACCCAGCCAACGGCGAAAAAATGCCAATCTGGATTGCTGACTACGTGTTAGCAACTTACGGTACGGGTGCTATTATGGCGGTGCCAGCTCACGACGAACGTGACTACGAGTTTGCTAAAACATTTGGCCTATCAATTATTCCAGTTATCGAAGGTGGCAACATCGAAGAAGCTGCTCACACAGGAGAAGGCGTGCATATCAATTCTGATTTCTTAAACGGATTAGATAACGAAACAGCTATTGCTAACATGATTGATTGGTTAACAGAAAAAGGTATCGGTAAAAAAGAAGTGAACTACCGTCTACGTGACTGGTTATTCTCTCGCCAACGTTATTGGGGTGAACCAATTCCGGTGATTCATTGGGAAGATGGTACGATGACAACTGTTCCAGAAGAAGAGTTACCGTTAGCTTTACCAAAAACTACCGACATTCAACCAAGTGGAACAGGTGAATCACCACTTGCTAATATCGAAGAGTGGGTAAACGTTGTAGACCCAGTGACTGGTAAAAAAGGTCGCCGTGAAACCAATACAATGCCACAATGGGCTGGTAGCTCATGGTACTACTTACGTTACATTGATCCACACAATCATGAACAATTAGCAGATCCAGCTAAATTAGCGAAATGGTTACCAGTTGATATGTACATTGGTGGAGCAGAACATGCTGTACTTCACTTATTATATGCTCGCTTCTGGCATAAATTCCTATATGATATCGGTGTAGTCGGCACGAAAGAGCCATTCCAACGCCTATTCAACCAAGGCATGATTTTAGGAAGCAATAACGAGAAAATGTCTAAATCTAAAGGTAATGTCGTGAACCCTGATGATGTCGTTGAAAAATACGGTGCTGATACATTACGTCTTTACGAAATGTTTATGGGACCATTAGACGCGTCAATCGCCTGGAGTGAAAATGGTTTAGAAGGTTCTCGTAAATTCTTAGACCGCGTATGGCGTCTAATCGTTGATGAAAATGGCAAAATGCGCGACCGCATTACCACTAAAAATGACGGTAAATTGACAAAAGTTTACCATCAAACAGTGAAAAAAGTCACTGAAGATTACGAAATCTTACACTTTAACACAGCGATTTCACAATTAATGATCTTTGTAAACGAAGCGAATAAACAAGACGCACTTCCTTATGAATACATTAAAGGTTTCGTCCAATTACTAGCGCCAATCGCGCCTCATTTAGGTGAAGAATTATGGCAAATCCTAGGAAACGAAAGTGATATTTCTTACGTTGCATGGCCAACTTACGATGAAGCAGAATTAACTGAAGATACAGCTGAAATCGTGATCCAAATCAACGGAAAAGTGCGCGCGCGTATTGAAGTAGCGATTGATATTAACAAAGAAGACTTAGAGAAATTCGCGATTGCACATGAACAAATTGCCCCACAACTAGAAGGCAAAACGATTCGTAAAGTCATAGCTGTACCAGGCAAATTAGTCAATATTGTTGCAAATTAAAGTGCTTGTGGTCGTGTTTAGCTCCGATAAAAATGCTCAAGAGTGACAAAATATTGAAAAAATTTTGAGAGCTCTTGAAATTTTTCTGAGGAGCTGCGACCAAAAGCCGTATTAGATAAAGTGCTTAAGGGGACGGGTGACTTTTGAGCAATATGCGTGGGACGACGAAAAATGTGTAACAATTTTTGAGAGTCACAACATATTACCAAAAAAGTTGTCCCGGAAAGCCGGATTAACTAAATTACTTGAGAATTCGTTTATTTTTAAGTATTGAGTGTACATTAACTCATCAAAACAAAATTTTTAAGGATTGTGGCTATATTGTCACAATCCTTTTTTCGAAAGGAGTCGTTTTATGCGAATCATAATCGACGGCGATGCTTGTCCTGTTAAACAAGAAATCTATCAAGTTGCTCTGGAGACGAAGACGCCAGTTATCCTAGTTAGTAGCTACGATCATGTTAGCGATAAGCATCCCGAACAAGTTGAAGTAGTATATGTCGACCGCGGTGCTGACTCAGCCGATTACAAAATTATTGGTATAATTCAAGCCCATGATATTCTAGTGACGCAAGATTATGGCTTAGCCTCTCTTGCTTTACCAAAAAAAGTCCGTGTCCTTCATCATACGGGTAAAGAATATACCTATGCCAATATAGATCAACTACTCGAACAACGTCATCATTCCGCTAAACTTAGACGAAGTGGACAACGCACAAAAGGACCAAGTAAATTGACGATAGAGCAAAAAGAAATATTCAAAGCATTATTAACAAAAATTATTGCAAAAGGAGTCAGTTAACATGACTAAAATATTATTTGTTTGTTTAGGAAATATTTGTCGTTCACCTGTAGGAGAAGCAGTGATGCGCCATAAAGTTGCCCAAGCAGGACTAGCTGATCAAATTGAAGTTGCTTCACGAGCAACTAGTAATTATAACGTAGGGAAGCCTCCTTACCACAAAACAAGAGAACTACTTGATGAAAAGGGAATTGATTATTCAGGTATTACTTCTGAACAAATTAAACCGCAAGATTTTGAGACATTTGACTATATTATCGGGATGGATGAGCAAAATATTGCCAATTTAAAAGCTATGTCCCCGGTAGAATATCATGATAAAATTATGACCTGCTTATCGGTGTTACCAGAAGCAGGTCGACCAGATGTGCCGGATCCTTATTATACCGGTGAATTTGAATATACATATGAATTGATTGATCAAGCGACTGATAAGTGGTTAGAATATCTGGGTATTTATGAATAACAAAAATAACAAAAGCTTGGTGTTGAATTTTATTTTAACACCAAGCTTTTGTTATATAAGAATGAATAATTTATTAATGAACTTAGTTATGAATAATCAAATTTTGTGAAACAAAAATAATATCAGAAGATAATTTATTCCAATTTTTCAACTTTAAGACAGTTGTATTGTATTTTTTGGAGATTGAATAGAGTGTATCTCCAGCTTTCACTTTATAGTATACTTTACTAGTTGTTGAAGGATCTTGGCCAAGTGAATTAGAACAAATTTTTAATGATTGTCCGACAAAAATAATATCAGAAGATAATTTATTCCATTTTTTTAAATTAGCTACTGTTGTATTAGCTTTTTTTGAGATACTATACAAGGTATCTCCTTTTTTTACCGAATAAACCGATGTATCCAGTTGATTATCATTACTATTGGGTTTGTTAGAGTCGATGTTTTCTTGAGAGGGGGAGTTCTCTTGTGAAACAAGTAGTTTTTGACCTATATAAATAGTATCAGAAGATAATTTATTCCATATTTTAATATTAGAGACTGTTGTGTGATATTTTATCGCTATACTATATAAGGTATCACCCGAGGCAACAATATGTTCGTCATTATTAGAAGCTAAATCATTATTTTCAACACTACTCGAATCATATTTAGTTAGATTGTATTGTTCAATTATAGCGTTAAGCTTTGTACCATAAGAGGTATCTGTGGCATAACGACCTGTTAACCAAGCAGTAGCATCTTTATATGAGTGAGTATTACTTTTCCATGCTCCAGAGTAGTAATAATTGCCTGACGAAAAACTAGTAGTTTTGATTACATGTGCATTGTCTTGGAATGATTCTTTAAAGGAAGGGTATTTTCTGAATTTTGCTTCTATCCAATAAGTATTTCCTTTACCATCGTCTTCCCAAGTTAACATGCTAACAAATTTTCCATTATACTCACCCTTAATACCAAAAAGATTATGATTAGGTGATTGCCCTAATTTACTCGCACCATATCCAGTTTCTAAACAAGCTTGTGCAATCATTACAGAAGCATACAAGTCATTATTTTCCGCAACCATGGAAGCTTGAATTGCAATGCTATTAATGAATGATTGTGCAGTCTGCGATTTAGTATAGATTTGATTTGTATAATCTATTTTTTTAGATAATTCTTTTTCATCAGAATGTATAATAAAATTCTCATTAATATCAAGAATATTCCCATCAGGTGACTTGTTTATGGTGTCAGCTAATGTTAAATTGCTACCAAAAAAAAGTGGGGTAATGAGAATCGATTTTTTTAATGTATGTTTCATTTTTTTACCTCCTAAGTATAGTTTCTAAATAATAATAAACCATAAACAAAGTAACAACAGTTCAGGATCGTTTAATTTATATACGTTTTTGAACTGTTGTTACTTTGATTAAAATAGTATTCTAAATGATAGGATGCCATTATACTCTATAAAAGGAAAAGAATAGTAAGAAATAAAAAGTGGGGTTTTTCATGAAAAAAAATTTTATTTTAATAGCTCTAAGTATAACGGTTACTTGTTTGCTAATATATACCAATCTGTTTAAAATTCATTTAATTGAAGGTAAAAGCATGGAACCAACAGTACATAATAATGAGGCGGTTTTGTTAAGGAAAACAAATAAAATAAGTAGATATGTGTTAATCGGATTCGAAGATGAGTTGGCGGGTAATTTATTATTAAAGAGAGTAATTGGAATGCCTGGTGATAGTTATATTATTGCTAGTAATCAGTTAATACTAACTGAAAAAGAAGAAAATAATTTTTCTTCTGTAAGTAAATTTCAATTAGATGAGAATGTTGCAAAAGAATTATCTCATTATAATATGATTCCCGAAAATCAGTATTTTGTCGTAGGAGACAATAGAGGTATATCTAATGATAGTAGGAAATTAGGTTTCGTAAATAAAGAGGACATTGAAGGAGAAGTTATATATAGAATTTTTCCATTAAATCGCATCGGAAGAGTAAAGTAACTGTTGGGGAGGGGGATAAGCATGATTACAGCTATTCTTATTATAATTTTTTTAATAATTACATTTGTTGGAATAGTTCCAAGAGTTTTTCTTCAATTCAATCTTAATAAAATAAATAAATTAAGGCATTATCCTGAAGAATTTAAAAGAAAATTTCATAAGTATCAATTTATCCAATTACTTAATCATATAAAAATATTACTTGTAGTCGTTTTTTTCTTGTGTATCGCAGTTATTTTACTGACAAGTAAAGTTTTAAAACTGGAGATGTCTAATTCATCTTTACGTGGGGAAGTGGTAGGAATTAATGAAGAATTGGATATATCTAGACTGAATTATCAGCAATTATTAGAACAATTACCTATAAGAGAATATCCTGTTGATGGGATAGGGCTTGAAATATTATTTGAAAAAAAAATCAGTAATACAGAAGAAGTACAAAAGTTTGAATTAGATTTTTCTGATAGAATATATTCTTATTTTGGATTTGTTAAACCTTTGGTCACATATGATAAAGAGAATAAATCACTTATCATTAATTTTATTGACTCTCAAATGGATGAGATACGAAAGCAGGACGTTAGGATAAACGAAGAAAAATTGCTTGATGAATTATTTGTCCATTCCATGCTTGATGAAGTAATTATTAATTTTAATTATGAGAATCAGTTGATTAATCAAAATCGTTATAAAAGAAATGATGATTACAATCGATTTGAATTGACTAATAATAAGGAGTTATAAAATGCTAGATAAATTTTTTTCTACCAAAGCAATAATAGATAAAATTAGTTTAATGAATGAGAGACAACTTGATAAGAATTATAATTCATTAGTTAATGTCGCGATTAAGGGAAACGAGAAAAAAAGTTCGGTAGAGACAGACATATTAAAAAAAGAAATAAAGGAATTGAAGAAAGTAGTTGAAAGAAATAGGATGGAACAATTTTCTAAAGATAATGAAATGCTAAAGAATTCAAAAAATCAAAGTTTACAAATACAGGAGATGTTTGAAGATATTCAAGCATTGGAGGAATTAATAAATCATCAAAATATTAATGTTTTAAATGATCAGTTTGAAGAATCAAAAATACAGTCTTATGAGGTATCAAATGTTAATCAAAAAAAATCAACTAATAATGAATTATACGATTTAGATCGAGATATTCAAGAATTTCAGAAAATTTTATTTTCTGAAATAGAAAATTTATTTGAATATAGTGAGAAAGGAGATGAGAAAAGTGGGATATAATATAGAAAAAATTAAATTCCAAACATCAGTAAAAGGATACGCTAAGAAAGAAGTAGAGGTATATATTGAGGGGATTCTTGAAAAAATAACCAAACTTGAAAAAAGCTTAGAAGAAGTTAGTATACAAAAGTGTGAATTAGTAGAAGAAAAAAAACATTTAGAAACATTATATAGGCAAGAGCAAGAGTTAAGGAAATCTTTAGATAATGATACAAATAAATACATTCAAGAAATGCAACGAATTAAAGATGAAAATGACGAATTATTACAGAAAAATGCGAAATTAGTCAATATGAATCATGAAATGAAAAAAACACTTAGTAATTCTGATGGTATAAAAAATGAAGCCCTAGATAAAGCGCAAACTTTGATTATTCAAGGGAAAGAAAAATTAGAAAAATATGCAAAAAAAATACAGGAGGAGCTAGCTGAAACAGAAAATAAAAAAAATAAAATAATTGAAGAAGCTCAATTAAATGCAAAAAAAATAACAGAAGAATCTGAAAAAATTAAACAGAACGCCAGACAAGAAGCTAGTATTATTTCAAATAACATTATGCAAAAAGCATATGATGAAAGAGAACAATTTTTTGCTGATTTTGAAATTGAAAAGGAAACTTTTGTTTTAGAAGCCAAAAAACAGCGTGAAAAAATATACCAACAGTTAGCAAAAGAAAAAACGGCAGCTAAAGAACAACTAGATGATTTAAGAATCAAAAGAGATGAGCTAGTAAATAAAATTAATAAATCAATCTCCAGCCTGAATGAAGAATATGATATATTAAAACAACAGATTGAGGATGTAAAACAAGAGGATCGTTTATTTAGAGAGCAACTAGCCACAATGTATAGAAGAAAAATTGAAGATTTGAATCTAGAAAATATGTCAGATAATTCCAAAATACCTACTATTGATTTTTTTGAGGAATTGGAGTTTAAAGAAGATTAACTGAAATTATTAACATATTAATTAATATGCTAAATTATAGTATAACTAAAAAATAACTTGTATAATCTATACAATAAGATAATTTTATATTGGAGGGGGATATAGCTTGAAATTAAAAAACACAGCGTTGATTGCTTTAACAATCTTTGCTTTCTCAGAAGTAACAAGTATAGTATCAGAAATATCTCAGAGTAAGCCATTAAAAGCAGATGAAATAGGTGAAAGTCAAACTTCAGATAGTAATTCACAAGTGTTACCTGGAAATACTGTAGACTCTACAGATCCGGTGGTAGAAGAAACATTTCCTACTATAGAACAATCAACAACTGAAACAAGTATAGAAGTAGAAACTGAAACAACAGATTCAAGTGAAGTACCAGAAGAGTCATCGACATCAGAAGAATCTGCTGAATCAACAACTGAAACAAGTATAGAAGTAGAAACTGAAACAACAGATTCAAGTGAAGTAACGACAGACTCAAGTCAAGAAAACAGTGAGTCAACAACAGAGTCAAGTACGACACCTTCCAAAGACCCTGAAACGTCGGAAAGTAAACCTGCAACGTCAAAACCAGATAAAGAATCAAAACCTGCTAAAAAACCAGTTGACACATCAAAACCTAAAGAGGAAGTAAAACCAAGTGACAATCGTGTGGTAGTAGAACGTCCAACGTCAAATGCTATTATTGATTTAGGTGAAGCAACGAAAGATTTTACTACTTCTAATCTGTTAAATTATCGTTTGCCTTTATTATCAGAATTAAAATCAGATGAAGAAGCAGTGTTAATTTATGGTGGTTTACTCTTAGTTGGTAAAGATCGTTTTGAAGAAGAAACAACCAAAGACAAAAAAAATAAAGAACAAAAAGTTGACCCCATTACGTCAAAAGGTTTAATGACATGGTTAGGTAAGAAGTATTTTAATCAAGATTTATTAAGCGATAACGCTAAAAAAATCACAGATAAAGAGACGATTAAAATAGGGGATGTCGTTGTTTGGACAAACTACTTAGATCAAACACAATACGGTCTCTATATTGGCGATGATATCTTGATTACTGTTGAAAATGTTGGCGACGATCAATATGAAGTTGTGACTCAATATTATATCGAAAATGATGATCAAACGATTTATCGTAATGGAAGCTTAGCCTTAAATAAAGAAGGTCAAAGCTTGTTGAAACAATATCCTGCGTCAATGAACTTCCAAACGAATCCATTGACGAAGAAATTTATTGAATTAATCGGTGAAGGCGCTCGTGAACTAGGTCTTAAATACGATGTGTTTGCCTCAGTGATGATTGCCCAAGCATTATTAGAAAGTGCTTCAGGTACAAGTGGTTTAGCTCAAGCACCAAATCATAATTTATTTGGTATTAAAGGCCAATATAAAAATCAAAGTGTGTCGATGTCGACTAGTGAAGATGACGGCAAAGGGAATCTTTACACCATTCAATCGGCCTTTAGAAAATACCCGAGTTATCAAGAGTCATTGAAAGACTATGTTTCACTAATAAAAAATGGTACTGCGTGGAAAGATGATTTTTATAAAGAAACTTGGCGTTCAGAAGCTAACAACTATATTACAGCTGCTCAAAGCTTAACTGGGAAGTACGCGACAGATACACAATATGATAAGAAGATTGTGAGTTTGATTGCAGCTTATGATTTAACGCAATATGATGAGCCGAAATTAGATACAACCGTTGCAGGCAAGACATCAGGTATTTTAACCTCAAGAGCTGCAATCCCTAAAGAATATCGTGAGTTAATGAAATTCCCAGATTATAACCAAAAGAATTACAACACATCAGGTTCTTATCCGGTTGGTCAATGTACGTGGTATGCGTATAACCGTGTCGCTCAATTAGGTATGGTCGTTGATGATTATATGGGTAACGGTGGTGAATGGGGTGCTAAAGGCGCACGCTTAGGTTATAAAGTAACAAGCACACCAAAAGCAGGCTATCTAGTGTCATTCTTACCAGGTGTGGCAGGTTCAAGTAGCCAATACGGCCATGTGGCATTCGTTGAAGCTGTAACAAAAGATGGTATCTTAATTTCAGAAGGCAATGTTGTTGGCGGAACACGCGTCTCTTATCGTATCATTTCTAATGATATTGCACGTTCTAGTCAAGTAAACTACATTGTAGCAAAACAAAAATAAAAGCTTACAGCGCCTTGATTGATAACTCAACTTGAGTTCAATCAAGGCGCTATTTTATTACTTTCATAAAACTTTACAATAAATCTTAGTTTATATTATAATATTGTTAAATAAAATCCATCTAATTTATATTAGTTTGTATGATTAATTAAAGCCAGTGAAATTTCATTGGCTTTTTAAATTAATTAAGTTTATTTAATTTAAGCATAATATTGGAGGGACTTATGCAACAGTTGAAATTGCTTAAGACTGGATTGAAAATTATTTTTTGTCTGCTATTAGTAGCGTGGTTATTAGTGAGGTTTTTTATTAGTCCGGCTTTTCATATGATTTCAGGTAAATCTATGAATCCTATATTAAATAACGGTGACTATGTGTTAACTACTAAAGTTGAAGAAATAAATAGATACAGTATCATTGTAATAAAAGAAAAAAAATCGGAAGAATTGCTTGTTAAACGTGTCATTGGTATACCTGGAGATACAGTAAGTGTCTCAGGAAATAATGTATCTATTGGAAATCAGAAAAGTGGAGACTCAAGTTTTACATACAATTTTCAAGTTACACATGATGTAATATCTCAACTAGAATTAAATAACAAAATACCCCAGAATAACTTTTTTGTTATCGGAGATAATCTGAAATATTCACGTGATAGCAGGATATTTGGTTTGATTGAAGAGTCGCAAATACTAGAACAAGTGAAATGGAAAATTTGGCCAATCGCGGATTTTCAAAGAGTGGATTAAATTAATAATAATGTTTTTTATTTTCTTAGTTATTATTAAAGAACATGGTAAGAACAGACCACCAATTGTTACTAGTATTAAGCTAGCAACACTATTAATCCAAGAAGTTTCTACTAAATGGAATGCTGTGACAATCATTAATATAATAGGAGATAAAATAAAGAGATTGAATTGTTTTCATTTTATGTCTACCTTCTTTCTCAAGTCTTACTATTTTTTTGCTTGTTCTATATATAAAATGAGTGATAGTTTTTTACTATCACTCATTTTATATTTTATCATTATTTAGATACGCTAATCCCTGGTTTTTTGTCGCCTTGTTTTTCAATAGAAATCCCATTTTTACAAGCTGATAAACTCAGAAGACATACTATCATAAGCAAGCTTAAGAATCCTTTTTTCTTCACATCGATTCCTCCTTTATTCAAAAATTTATAAATTATTCATACCTTAATGCTGTAATTGGATCTAATTTAGCCGCACGTTTGGCTGGAAGTGTTCCGGCTAAAAATGAAATTAATACGATAACTAAAACGATAAGACTGATAGATGTAGAGTTAAACTGAATTAAACTTAAATTTTCAAATCCTTGAATAAATGATTTAGCCGCTACCTTGTTAATAATTACAGAACTTCCAAATGCTCCCAATATTCCCAAAAGCGCTCCAATTAATCCAATAAGTACTGATTCAATGGTAAAACTTAAAAATAATTTACCATTACTCATTCCCATTGCTTTCATTAGACCAATTTCACGTGTTCTATCTTGAACAGACATATACAGTGTGTTGATAATACCAAAACTTGCTGCTAGAAGAGAAATGGCCCCGAAAATAATTAAAACTGATGTAATAGCGTTGACAGCTGTTGAAACAGTGCCAATCATGTCTTCAAAAGTCTGTCCTTTATATCCTAATTTATCTAAGTCTGTTTTAATTGATTCTATATTTTCAGAGGTAGGATCCTTAATAGTAGCGACCATTGAGTAGTATTGGTTTTTTAGACTCTCTGGTAAACCTTTGTGATTTATATTAAGAATTTGCTGAGATAGGTGTTTATTGACAGTAGGCTGTACCCCCAATATGCTATTAGGTGCTAAAACCCCTACAACAGTCGCTTCGATAGTTATTCTTTCATCAGAAGCTTGAGGCGAAACATTTAGTTTTACCGTTTTATTCAATATTTCTTTATTAGATTGGTAGCCTAATGATTTAACATAGTCGGTTGTTAAAAGCACTTCATTTTCGTTTTTATTATTATTTAGTTGTTTCCCAGATTCGAGTGTATAAGATGTCCCATCATCAATGCTGGCAGGGAGTTCGAATTTCTTATTATTAATTCCTTCTATATAGTTGATAGCAATTGATTCACTAGGTGAAACATCTGAAAACCATTTTAATTTTTTTACTTTTTCAACATCTTTTTTTGTTAATACATAATCATCAGTAGCGTTAGTGTTATCTTCATTGTATTCCTTTGGAGAAGAGTCCAACATCGCATCAGTATCCACTTTTTTCTGTATCTGCAGTAAGTTATTTCTATCTACAGACTTTACTTGTGTATTGATAAAATTATTAACCCCAGTGTTAATCCCTGCAGTCAGAGATATCGTAAAAGCTCCGATAAAGATAGCAATAATTGTAAGGAATGTTCTGCCTTTATTCCTTTTTAAATTTTGATTGGCTGTTTTAATAATATCGCGTATTTTCATGATTAGTTTTCCTCCACAATATAACCATCTTTAATATGTATTTGTCTATCACATTTATTCGCTAGTTCAGGGTCATGAGTCACGACGATTAGAGTGATTCCTTTTTCTCTATTTAAGTTGAAAAGTAGTTCCTCAATTTTTTCTCCTGTTTTAGAGTCAAGGTTTCCGGTGGGCTCATCAGCAAAAATAATATCTGGTTCATTTACTATAGCTCTGGCAATACAAACTCGTTGTTTTTGACCACCCGATAAATCATTAGCGTTATTTTGTGCTTTATCATCAAGTTCAACAGATTTTAAAGCATTCATCACTCTTCTTTTTCTTTCTTTGTTATTTAGTCCGTTAATTTTTAACGGTAACATGACATTATCTAATACAGTATCTTTAGGATTAATAAAAAACTGTTGAAAGACAAACCCAAACGTTTCGTTTCGTAGATGATTTAATACTTTTTTGTTGATGTCCTTAACATTTTGACCCAACAACTCAATTTCTCCGGATGTTGGTTTATCAAGTAAAGCTAAGATGTGCATAAGCGTTGATTTTCCAGAACCACTTTTGCCGATTATAGCAATTGATTCTCCCTTTTTGATTGATAGGCTGACCCCTTTGAGTGCTTTAAACGTATTTTTTCCAATTTTGTATTCTTTTTCTACATTCTTGACCGTTAATACAGACATAATGACCTCCGTTATTTATAATCGATTATTTTTTGAACAACTGTGAATTTAGTATATACCTTCGTATTAATTTTGTATCTCAGTCTTTAGTCTTAAATGAGGTAATACAATAGTCTGATATTTAATTTTTTGAATAAAAAGATATCCAATATACTGAGTTAATCAGAAATATTGGATATCTTTTTACGATTAATGTAATACTTAATTATTAAATGATCATTATAGAGGTTTGATTAGTTCGTTTGCTCGTTCATACATCTCATCGGACATGCGATTAAATTTTTCTTTTGTTATTTTATCGTTCATTTGTTTGATTTTTTCGTTGTCTGTTTTTGACAAGAAGTGTGAGACAGTAATAATATTTTCGAATGAAGGAAAATCATCAAAAAAGTGATTAGTTATGATAATATCATAATTTCTAAAAAATACATCAATGTTTTCGAATGAATGTTCTCCTGTTAATATACTAATTTCGTTTTTACCGGATAATGTTAATTCAAGTTTATTTTTGATATACAGATTAAATGTGGGATCAAAATTAAAATAAATCAATATTTTTGTAGGTTCTATATTTTTCATAAAGCTTGATAGTAGTTGATCTGTTTCAACAATCATTGTAAAAAATAGCATATACATACTATTTTGGGAAGCATTTGGGAAATTCTTTTCAAAAATCAATTTAAAGATACTATTCATCTTTTCTATAAAAAAATCATTGTGATAAAAAAACTTTTCATAATAATTATTTGCAGTATGATAGTGGTCTGGCATAGAGAGATAACCAAAAACTATTTCATGTATTTTTTTTGTTATTATATTTTTGTTTTCTTCTGAATAAGAGTATAAAAAAATATATTCAATTTCCTCAATAAAATTATGTATTTGATTAGTAAAAGAATCGGTAGAATTTAATGCTTTGATTGGTGTATAGAAGCCATCAGATAATAAAAAATAAAAAATTTTACATAAAGGAACTCCTTTATAGTGATTACTCTCAACATTAGGATAATCCAAAGAAATAGAATCGATCAGTGCTTTTCTTTCTTCTACTATTTTAGAAGGTGTCGAAATAGTATGCCCGTTCAATTCTCTTTGAAGAGCGACTAACGAAAATAATTGATAGTTAAGTAGATCTTGTTGAGAATAAGGCAATCCAAATATACTATGAAATTGTTTATAAAAATCTTTAATAAAATCTAAATCTTCTTTCTTGAACGGTAAATTCTCTAGACCATACATCTCCTTAATAATAATAATGAAAAAATGTCGAAGTTTGGTCTCATCTCCGTTTACCCGTAAAGGTTTTGTGGATATTTTGAAGTTAAGAGGAGTTAGATTCAGATTAATATCTTTCATGGTTCGTTTAACGGTCGACTCACTCACAAATAAAGCTTCAGATAATGATGAAATGGTATAAGTTTCATTAAAAAAAATTTTAATTAACAAATTATATTCAAAGGAATTTTGCAAAATTTTGGCAATACATGAATCTGAAGAATGGTGTCGAGATAAGCATAAGGATAATTCTTTAGTTGTTAAAATAAAATAGGATGGATAGATAATTTTATCTAGTTCATTGACAAAGCGTTCTAACGTGGGAAAAGAAATTTTATATTTTTTTAGTAGATAATCAATAGATACAGCTTGAATATGTGTTTCATTAATTAAATCTACAAATTTTTGCGTACGGCTAGGTAATAGCATATGAACCCCCTTAATCACTGTAATATCAACATTTAAAAGTAAAACATAAAATCATAAAAAAGTCCAACAGTTCAAAAACATTTATAAAAACATTTTTTTTGAACTGTTACTCTTCGTTATTTTTAGTTAAGATGGTATAGGACTAAAGGTGACTTGTTAGAAGTCACATAATTTTTTAGTTCTTACCGACAATCTTTTGCGAATGAAAAACTTGCGAATTAATTTTAAAGGAGAGATGAAATTAGTGAAAAAAACTTTTTTATTAATTGTTGCATTATTTAGTTCAGCTGTCATGGGCAGTCAAATGGTGAAAGCCTCAGAACTGAATTTTAGTGTTGATACTATATTACCAGAAAATCAAAGAGAAGGTAGTACTTATTTCGATTTGATAATGGAACCAAATCAAGAACAAGAGATCGTTACCAAAATACGTAATCACACCGATAAAGAAATAGAGGTAGAGGCAACGGTAGAACCAGCAACTACAAATGTTAACGGTGTAGTGGACTACAGTAAGACGGAAACAAACGTCGATGATACAGCACCTATAACTATCAAAGAGATTGCTAAGGCTGATAAAGAAACAGTCAAAATTAAAGCCAATCAAACATATGACTACAAAGTTAAGATTACGATGCCAGATATAGCGTTTGATGGTGTAATAGCTGGAGGATTGACTTTTAAAGAAGTTGATGATGATAGTAAAGCAAATGAATCTGAAGAACAAGGGATGGCTATTGAGAATAAATTTGCTTATTCAGTGGCGTTATTAGTTAGACAAAATGAAACATCTTTAGCTTCTGATTTGAAATTACTTGATGTTCGTGTAGATCAATTAAATGCTCGAAATGTTATTTACTCAGATTTACAAAATCCTGTCGCAAAATATTTGAACCAGTTAAATGTTGAAGCAAAGGTAACTAAAAAAGATAAGACCGAAGTCATCTACGAAACGTCTAATCAATCGATGCAAATGGCTCCAAATACGACAATGGCTTATCCAATTAGACTTGAGGGCGAAAAATTGCAACCTGGTAAATATACGATGCATATAACAGCAACGTCAGGTGAGGATAAATGGGAGTTGGAAAAAGACTTCGAAATCACAGCTGAAAAAGCACGTGAACTAAACAAAAAAGACGTGTCAATTGAAGAAGATAACTCAATGTTATACATCTACATAGGAATTGCTGTTCTAGCGTTGTTAATGATCATTATTATTGTTCTGCTTGCTAAAAAGAAAAAAAATAACGACTAAACAAGGGGGATGAGAAACAATGAAATACATTAACAAGCTTACATTAGCCTTAATGTTGTTTATGATATTAGCACCCTCGGTGAAGGCAGAAGAAAGTGAATATGGTTCTAAAGGACAAGTAACGTTTACAGGTGAGTATCAAGTAGACAATGGTCCGGATGAAGAAAAACCACATCATTTGCCACAAACAGGTCAACCACATTATTTGCCACAAACAGGTGAGCAAACACATGCTTATCAATTTATGGGCATCAATCTGGTTGTTATCTCTTTCTTTGGGTATTTAAGATATAAACAGAAGGAGGTGTGATATGAAAAAAATCAACTTAATGCTCATTATCTTCAGTTTTGTTCTGTTTGAAAGTTTAGAAGTGAACGCTGAAGAAAGCACCTATTCAAAAACCGGTGAAATAGAATTCATACCTGGTGATAGTGTTAGACCTCCAATTGATCCAGTAGACCCTGATCCTGATCAACCTGTTGACCCATGGGATCCAACTAGTCCAGATGGCAAACCCGCCCCTGGCACACAAGGTCCGTTATCTATCGATTATGCTTCGAGTTTTGATTTTGGAACGAACGAAATTGATAATAAAGACCGAATTTATTATGCTAACCCACAGTATTATTTTGATACTCAAGTTGGTGAGATAAACAAAAAAATATTCACCCCTAACTATGTTCAAGTTTCTGATATGCGTGGCACGAATACTGGTTGGCGCTTAACGGTCAAACAATTGTATCAGTTTAGAAACGACGAGACAAAAAATAGTGAATTAATAGGCGCTCAGGTGAAATTGAATGATAGCGAAGCCATTTCATATATTGAACAAACTGATCAGACACCGTTGTCTGGTGATGTATCAATTGTACCAGGTGAAAGCTTCGTCGTGATGCAAGCAAACAAAGGAGCAGGCGCTCAAACATGGATTAACAGATGGAGTAAAGTGGAAACTATCCCGTCTGGCGAAGTGAAAAATACTAGTGTTCAACTGTTTATTCCAGGTTCAACACCAAAAGATGCCGTTACCTATAAAACCGAATTCATCTGGACATTGTCAGATAGTCCAGCAAATTAACAAGAAAATTTTTAAATAAAAGGAGAATATAAAATGAAAGCAACTAAAGTAATTTCAACAGTATTATTAAGCACGTTAGTATTAGGAACAGTTTCAACAGGGGTATTTGCTGAAGAGGTTTCTCAGGGAATCGACACAGAAGCTGGTGTAGGGTTCAAGTCTGGTGATGGTGAAGTAACGCCACCCGTTGATCCAGAAAACCCCGATCCAACTAAACCGATTGATCCGGTAGATCCTACAGACCCTACTAAACCGATTGAACCACCTACCGGAAACAAAGGACCTTTATCTTTAGACTTTGCGTCTAAATTGTACTTTGGTAATCAAAAAATTAGTACAAAAGACCAAACTTATTTTGCAGCCGCTCAATTGTATCAAGATAAAGAAAATCCAGGTCAATATTTAGAAACTACAAACTATGTTCAAGTAACTGATAGTCGTGGATTAATTGACGGAAAATGGCAATTGAATGTAAGTCAACCTAATGCTTTTACAACCCCGATTACTGATAGTGAAGGGCTAGCGCAGTCAAAAGAGTTAGAAGGTGCTAAAATTGTTTTCACAAATGTTAACGCCAATTCAGAACAAGATACTACTTCTGCTAAACCGCACGTTCTGCAGACATTTACCTTAGAAAAAGAGGCGTCTTTCAATGTTACCACCGCAGATAATAGCCAAAATCAAGGCTTTGGGACATGGGTAACTCGTTTTGGAACAGCAGTCACTCCAGTTGATAAAACTAATGCTACTGTTGAAATAGAGGGTGTGACGGTGGATACTGAAGCATACGATGAAGCAACCCATAACTTAAACACTGATATTCGTTTAGAAGTACCAGGTAAAGCAACTAAATTAAACCAAGCTTATACAACACAACTTGTTTGGTCATTAACTGATGCACCAGGAAATACAGAAAGCACAGAAAACACATTATAAAAAGAAAAGGATGATAAAAAATGAAAAACAAATTAATTAACTCTCTATTATTAAGTTCATTATTATTAAGTACTGTTTCAACTGTCGTTTTGGCAGATGATAATGAAGGCCCTGTATCGTTATCAAAAGATGCATCAGTTGAATTCCAAGCTGATGACACACCAACACCACCCGTTGACCCAGAAAATCCAGATCCAGAGAAACCAGTAATTCCTGTTGAACCAACAGATCCAGATCCAGATCCAGAGAAACCAGTTGAGCCAGGTACAGGTGGAGAATTATCAATTGACTATGTTTCATCATTTTACTTTGGAGTGAATAAAATTACTGGTAAAACTGAAAATTATGCAGCAAGAGCACAACGAGTATTTGATGAAACAGGTGAATTGTCAGATGTACCTAACTATGCGCAAGTGACTGATAAACGTGGAACGTTAGCGGGTTGGACATTATCTGTTACACAGGCGACTGAATTCCAAACAAGTGAAGAAACGCCTCACGTATTAGTAGGTGCACAATTATCATTAAATAATGCTTATTACGCTACTAAATCAGATGTTAAAGATGTATCACTGCTAACGGGTGCTACTACACTTTCTGCAGGACAAGAAGTTGAGGTATTAGGAACTTCTGAAGGACAAGGTGCTGGAACATTTACCTACTATATGGGGTCATCTGATTCATTGGAAGCAGGAACGCTTTATGTGAAAAATGAAGCAGGAGAAGTAGTTCCTGAAGAAACAATGTTAAATCCAGATGTTAATTTAAAAGTACCAGGTAAAGCAGTTATTAAAACACAAAAATATAGTACTGATTTAATTTGGACATTAAAAAATACGCCAGCAAATTTATAATAAAGCAACGAAAACGAGTGGGTTATCCCACTCGTTTTTTTGTTGTTTATTATTAGAATATTAACATCTTAATATCGCTTTCATATTTGTTGTTGTAACAACCATTCAGATGCTATCATAAATTAGGTAAGTATAATATCTGTTATTTATTATACGTTTAAAGTGAAGTTGGGGAGGAATTTTGGATGAAAAAAATAGTCATGGGGATTTTATCATTGTTGGTATGGGGGATGGTATACAACGAGACAATTGAAGCATCAGAGCTAAAATTTAGTGTGGAAGCTGTTTTACCAGAGAACCAAAGAGAAGGAAGTACGTATTTTGATTTATTAGTTCAACCTTCAACAACGCAAGAAATTGTAGCAAAAATAAAAAATCATTCAAACGAAGAGATAAAAGTAGCAACATTTATAGAGCCTGCTACAACAAATATTAACGGAGTGGTTGATTATGGGGTAACGGATACCACCACCGATGAAACAGCGCCGCTTCAATTCAAGGAGGTTGTGACCTCAAAAGAAGAAACAGTCACCATTCCAGCCATGCAAACAGTGGATTACAAAATCACCATCAAGTTACCAGATAAGACGTTTGATGGCGTGCTTGCAGGCGGGTTGACCTTTAGAGAACATGAAGATGAAAAAGATGAGGAAAAAGACAATCAACAAGGGATGGCGATTGAAAACAAATTTGCCTATTCTATTGCTTTGTTGTTGAGACAAACGGAAACAACCTTAGCTTCAGATTTGAAGCTGTTAAAGGTTGAACCAAGCCAAGTCAATGCTCGTAATGTTATTAATAGTTATCTACAGAATCCAGTTGCTAAGTATTTAAATAAATTTAATGTAACAGCCAAGGTAACAGAAAAAGATAAGTCCGAAACATTGTATGAAACGAAGAATGAAGGCATGCAGATGGCGCCAAATACTACCATGGCTTATCCACTGAGATTAGAAGGAGAAAAATTAAAAGCAGGGAAGTATACCATGCATATCGAGGCTTCTTCTGGTGAAGACCAATGGACATTTGAACAAGATTTTGAAATCACAGCTGAAAAAGCGCGTGAGTTGAATAAAACCGATGTCTCTATAGAAGAGAACAATGATCAATGGTTGATCTACATTGGAATAGGTATTTTAGCACTACTACTTATGATTATTATTTTCTTATTAATTAAGAAGAAAAAATAATAAAATCGGACGAAAGGAGACAATCTCGAATATGATGAAATACTATCTTGTCCTCATAGGTTGTTTGTTATTGATGCTACCAGTTAGCCTCGTACAAGCTGAGGAGAAAAGTTATGGTTCAAGTGGCGTGGTCGGTTTTACGGGTGAATACCCCGTAGATAATGGTCCAGATACCGCGTCGCCAAGCCCTCAATTACCCAATAATAATGGGAATGGTATCGTCTCAAGACCAGTACTACCACAGACCGGAGAAACAAAAGTATCTTATCTATGGTTGGGAAGTCTACTAGTAGTATTAAGTCTAGGCTTGCTAACACAACAAAAAAAAATGGAGGAATTATAAAGATGAAAAAAATATATATGAGTCCTATCGCATTATTATTGTTTACAGCCCCTATTCTATCACTAGCAGAAGAAGAAAAAACATATCCAGCTAAAGGAGAAGTCGAGTTTATCCCTAGTACAACGGTGACTCCACCGGTTGATCCTAATGAACCGGATCCTGGAAAGCCTGTTGAACCATGGAACCCAACGGACCCTGATGGAAAACCAGAACCAGGCACTACTGGACCATTATCAATTGACTATGCTTCAAGCTTTGATTTTGGGGTGCACGAGATTGTCAATATCGATCAAACGTATTTTGCAAAAGCACAGTATTTCTTCAATGCAGATGGAGAGGGTAAAGACGAAAGTACGACACGTCCAAACTATGTCCAAATTACCGATAACCGAGGAACGAATGCTGGCTGGCGTTTAACAGTAAAACAATTAGCGCCGTTTAAAAATGAAGACACTATTAACAAAGAATTAACCGGTGCCAAAGTGACTTTAACAAATAGTAAAGCAGATTCAAATATTACATTAGAAAGTCAAACACCGACTGTTCACGACGTGACGATTGAACCAGGTGAAGATTACTTAGTGATGGATGCAACGATTGGCCAAGGTGTCGGGACATGGGTGGATCGTTGGGAAGGTTTAACAACGGTTGATGGTGAACAATTAAATACAGGCGTTCAATTATTTGTTCCTGGTGCCACACCTAGAGATGCAGTTCAATATTATACAGACTTCTTATGGACGTTATCAGACATTCCGGCAAATGAATCATAAGAACTTACTACTATTATTAAAAGAAGGAGAATAGGCAATGAAAAAAACAACGATTATTTCTACTATTATAATGAACACGTTATTATTAGGTGGGTTAATGCCCGCAGTCAGTGCTGAAGGCTTACCACAGGAAGCGTCCAGCGAAGCAGGTGTTGGATTTGAACCAAACAACGAAGTAGTGGATCCGGTTGATCCAAACAAACCAGATCCAGAAAAACCAATTAATCCAACTGATCCAGAAAATCCTGGAACGGATCTACCAGATCCAGAAACACCAAATGCCGGTCCAATATCATTAGATTTCGCTTCAAAATTATATTTTGGTCTTCAAAAAATCTCGACTAGTAATCAAACGTACTATGCTGCAGCTCAACCATACGGGCCAGATAATGAATTAACAACTAATTATGTCCAAGTAACAGATGTGCGTGGCGATGACCAGGCAACTTGGAAGTTATCAGTTAAGCAATTAAAAGACTTTACAGTACCAGAAACGACTAAAACTTTAGCTAACACTAAAATTCATTTTACTGACGGGAACATGAACACACAAGCTGAAAACAGCTCGGCAGCTCCTAGTGTGTTGAACGAGTCGTTCACGTTGGAAACTGGAACACAAGTGGATGTCGTTCAGGCAAGTGATGGTAAAGGGATGGGAACTTGGGTTCTTCGCTTTGGTACCAATGATAGCTTGGCAACTAATACTGGCGATGAGGGCACGTATCCTGAAGCTATTACAAAGTTAAATAAAGAAATCAGTTTAGAAGTGCCAGGTGCTTCAACTAAGTTAGCAGAAAAATATACCACCGACTTATTATGGACATTATCGGATACACCGTAGCAGTAAACTAGTTAGCTCATAAAAACATTAATTAGAAGGAGAATAACCAATGAAAAAAATTATAACCGCAACGTTATTAAGCACAATGGTATTAGGTACACTTGCCACAACTGTTAAAGCAGCAGATGTGGGGTCGTTAACAGGAACGGGTTCTGTAGAGTTTATTCCAGATGACAGCACAACACCTCCGGTTGACCCTGAAACACCAGATCCAGATAAGCCAGTTGTTCCAACTGACCCAACTGATCCAGATGTTGACCCATCTAATCCGGGAGAGCCAGCACCAGGTACTGATGGACCGTTATCAATTGATTTCGTGTCGGATCTATACTTTGGCGTTCAAAAAATTGTCAGCACAAATGAAGATTACCCTGCTAGAGCGCAACAAGTAGTGAAAAATAATGCGTTAGTGGATGTGCCAAACTATGCGCAGATTACAGATAAACGTGGGACGTTATCTGGCTGGACATTAAAAGTAAAACAAGAAGCGCAATTCAAAACTGGCGATAATGATTTGAACGGTGCTGAATTATCATTTAAACAAGCAACGTTTGCGACGACTGCTTCAGAAAAAGAGTTAGCTTTAATGGAGGAGACGGTAACCTTTGATCCAGGAGTAGAATACACAGTGTTGGGCGCTGCTGATGGGCAAGGTGCAGGAACATACACCTATTACTTTGGAAGCAGTAGTGCGTTGACAGACGGTCCGATGTCATTTAGAGATGATACTGGAGAAGTGGTTGAAAAAACGGTTAAGTTGAATGAGAGTGTCAACTTACATGTACCAGGTAGTGCGGTGAAACGTGCGGCTGTTTATACAACGAACTTGCTATGGACGCTAAGTGACGTTCCTGCTAGTTAATCAGGTGGATAGTGCTCCTTAACGTTATGTTAAGGAGTTACTATAACAGTTCAAACTTGTTAAATCACAAAACATTTATGGACTGTTTCACCAATAACCTTTGTAGTAAGATAGACAAGCAGGTTATGTTGTGATGTTACAGAACGAAGGTAATTGGTTAAAGAACAGGAGGTAATTTTTTTGACTAATAAAAAATTTAATAAGACGGTAACGTTTGTCAGTGTGACAACGATTGCGTTAGGTTCGTTAGGTTTATATAGTAGTAGTGTTTTAAGAAATGCGACGCCATTAAAGGCGGATGAAATAAATACAGAAGTGTTAGAAGAAACCCTACCAACAAGTGAGATTGCCCAGGAGATGGTAGATGGTAGTTTGGTAAGTGAAACAAGTGAAACAAGTGAAACAAGTGAAACAAGTGAAACAAGTGAAACAAGTGAAACAAGTGAAACAAGTGTTTCTGAAGATAAGGAATCTGTTTCCACAGATAATATGAACGATAAAAGTAATAATTCGACACTTGTTGATAAATCTAATACAAGGTTGAATTTGATGCCTGATTGGAGCGTTGAAGGTACTACATTAGTTATTCATGGGGGGACCATTGATGAGACTGCATCAAATGGTGGGAATATGAGCGTCTTTAGAGAAGTAGGAGTGGAAATAGAAAAAATTACTAATATTAAAATAGACGGGAAATTAACGTTAACTGGAGGCGGAGGACAAGCTCTATTTATGGGGTTTACCAGTTTAACTGACATAGAAGGCATAGAAAACATTGACTTGTTAAATTGTGATACAATATCTGGTATGTTTGCCTATACAAGAAGTTTACGTCATTTAGACTTAAGTAATTGGGATGTGTCAAATATCAAAAATATGTCTAACTTGTTTTTTGATTCTGGAGTTGAAACATTAATTTTACGTAATTGGCAATTAGACTCGATCGAAAATCTGTCGCAAACATTTTTAGATTGTAAAAATCTGCTGACGTTGGATTTGAGTGGTTGGAAAGTGAATTCTACACTAAAGAATTTGTCAAGCACATTTAGAAACTGTGAATCTTTGGAAGTAATTGGTGTTTCTGACTGGAATGTTTCTAATGTAACAACATTTAATCATACTTTTTCAGACTGTACATCTCTGACTACATTAGATGTCAGCAATTGGGTGACATCTAGTGCAACTGATATGCAATATATGTTTAGAAATTGTAAGGTGCTAAAAGTTATTGATGTAAGTAATTTTGTGACGGATAATGTAACAGACATGGAAGCAATGTTTTATGGATGTGAAGTAGTTGAAGAACTAGATGTTTCAAATTGGGATACTACTAACGTTAAAACACTACAATGGACATTTACTAGAACAAAAAAACTATCGGAGTTAGATGTATCTAATTGGAAAACACCTAACGTCACCACTCTTTATCAAACATTTGAAGGTTGTGAATCACTTTCCTTACTGGATGTTAGTGGATGGGACACCTCAAAAGTTACTAGCATGTTTGGCACTTTTATGGGAACTTCATCATTAACAAATGTCGATGTTTCAAATTGGAAGGTTGAAAATGTCGAAACAATGATAGAAATGTTCAGGGGTAGTGGTATTACTTCTATAAATATATCAGGTTTTGTGGCAAATAACTTGACTTATGCATCATACATGTTTGCGGAATGTAAGGATTTAGAAATTGTTCAAGCTGAAAACATACAATTACCAGTTTTGAAAAATGCTCAAGGAATGTTTTATAAATGTAGTTCTTTGAATAAAATAGACACTTCGAAATGGGAAACACCGCTATTAGAAGATATGAATGTTATGTTTTTTCAATGTACCGAATTGACAAAACTTGACTTGTCTAGTTTAATTGTTACAAATGTCGTTGATATGAAAGATACTTTCAATGGATGTGTATCGTTAACTGAATTGAATTTAGAAGGTTGGAGCACAAGTAATTTAGAAAATATGCATGGCACCTTTGCCCGTACAGGTCTAACATCGTTAGATTTAACGCATTTTGATACATCTAAAGTTACAGAAATGTTTGGCGTATTTACATTAAATGAAAATTTAAAAACCATCGATATCAGTACTTGGGATACTAGTAATGTGGTAACAATGGAGCGTATGTTCCATGATTGCCCATCATTAGAAAGTTTAAATATTGAAAATATTGATTTGAGTAATGTTACGAATACGTTAAATATGTTCGATGTACGTGGAATTTCTACTTTAGAGGACGGTCAGGAACCTGGTGATTTAGTCTTGAGTCATATGGTCCTTGGTCCGAATTTCTCATTAGTCTCACATACTGATACGAAATTTGATACCTTAGTGCCGCCGACAGAAGCTGCTAAATGGTCAAGAAAAGGTGAAGACGGTAAGTTTAACCTTGTGCCATTGACTGCGGAAGAATTAGCTACAACGTATGATGGTAGTACGATGGCGGGAGATTGGTATTGGGTTGAATCCTTAGGTCTTAAGGTGAAAGATCATGAAATAATGGTCGGAGATGAATGGATAGCAGAACGAGATCATTTTGTGAGTGTTACCGATGAGTTTGGTAATCCTAGTACTTGGGAGGAACAGAACGTACAGGTGGTTAACTTGTCAGATATTAAGACCAACTTAGCCGACACATATCAAGTCGAATTTAAATCTGATGCCTTTGAAGAAGTTGCGAAGTTACTAGTAAATGCTGGTGAATTGACAATTGTCGAGTCACCGTCAACTCTGTATTTTGGCGATCATAAGATTAGTAATACGTCTCAAACATATGATGTAGAACAATTAGATAAGCCATTAAAAATTACCGATTTACGAGGCATTGAAAACGCAGGTTGGTCATTAACAGCGAAAATGTTAGTAGAGTTAACGAATGAGGAACAATCATCTGTCTTAGATAACAGTATCACTTATACGGATGAGGTGCGCGATCAAGTCATTACAGCGAATGATTCAGCGCTAATATATTCGACTTTAACTGAAGGAACAGACGAAATAGCAATCCCACTGGAAGAATATTTGAAATTAGAAGTTCCAACAGGTAAAGCGCGTCAAGGAGCTTATACGGGTACCATCGTATGGGAACTGAACAATGCGCCTGCTAATGAAATCAACTAACGTGTAAAAAAATTGGAGAGCCTTAGGGCGAAAAAAGTTAAATAGTAGGTTAATATAAAGAAAACAGGTACGATGAAAATATCATCGTACCTGTTTGTGTTTATTTATTATTTTTTAATTGGAAGATATCGTTCTGTTCATTATCTTGACTGTTAAATTCAAGGACGTCTACAAGTTTACCTTGAACACAGTAACGGTTGGTGCCGGTTGTATCGCAAGTAATAAGGGTCACTAGGACCTCGTCTTCAACATCGTCAATTACTTCAACTTGGGTCGCGGCAATATAGTCCATAAAAGTTGCTTCGTATACATAGACTTTATCAAGATTTGTTAAGTAGATTTTATCGCCTTCTTTTATGTCTAGGATAGGAGAGAATAAAAGGGTTGGATCGACCATTCGATGACTAGCTAGTCCGTAATTCCCCTCTCCCATTTTTTGCTCGGGTTTCATCGTACCAGCGCCAAATAATAAAGCAGTATTAGAGACACCTTTAAAGATAGGTAAACTCATTTTAACGCTTGGTACAGAGATATTACCAATCACAGGTAATGGTTCATTGGCTGCTCTAGCTTTTAAGACTGCTTCTAAATCTAATGATTCTACCTTATCAAAATCAAATTCGCCACTGGCTTGTTCATTTGCAAGTATGTCCTCACGTGAGACTTGACGCAACTGATACTCATCAGTCCGTTGTTTAATGATAAAGTTTTGGATTTGTTTATTGAATATTAGCAATAAGCCAACGATTAATAGCAACAAGCAGAAGATATTGATCAACCAATTTTTTGTTTTCTTATTCTTATTCGTCATAGTATGATAGAACTCCTTTTGTATATTAAATAGCTCATAATTATTTTACCATATTTCTAAGATGATGCGTTATTATTTGTTCAATAAATTAGAGTATTGTGACGGAAGAGGGCGTTCCAATTGTGAGCGTTTCAACAGTTTTGGGTTTTTATTTATTTAATAGTAATAATATCCTATTGTAATCTAAATGTAATCATTTAAGACTCCCAATTTATACAGTTTTCGTGTAAAATTAAGGAGTATAAATGTCTAGAAAGAGGTGAAAAGAGTGGTTGGTTCGCAAATTTATGTGCGTTTAGATTCTATGTCAAATGCGGTGACGTCTAAAGGAATTGATTTGGACGATTTTCAAACAACCATCACTGCTTTTCCACAAAATATTCTGTTGTTGAATAGTCAAGCGACTCATGGAGAAATTGAGTCTAACACTAGTTTGAGAATGATTAAAGGTGAAGAAAATATTCGTGAGTTCTTCAAACAGGTCGGTCAATCGCAAGAATTGAAGTGGATTGATTTTAAAAATATTGATTTGATTCGTCAAATGAAACCGATTGAGATTGCGGAACTTTTGTACTTTGGTCATATGAAGACGCAACTGCATTCGCCTTTCTTTTATAAATTACAAAATAACTTCGTTTATTTTGCTGAAGACAATGACTTTGGTAAAGTTTATTACCGTCATATGAGTGACTTTTATTCGGTTTTACAATGTGCTATTGAACGAACATTGCAAGTGGAAATGGATGCGAGCAAAGGTTTTTTTCAAAAGCGAAAAATTGTTGATAAAATGCCAAATAATTTTCTGAAAGAATTGACCCCTGTTTTGCAAGAAGGTGTTGTATTTGATTTTTCAAAAGCTGAAAAAACAAATGACTGGCAAGTCAATGCTTATATTGTTGAGGATAAATTCCGAGAGTTAAATGCCAAAGATCAAGTGGTACTTACCTTAAATTACCGAACAGAATCTAACGAGTGGTCATTGGACAAAAAAATCGAAATTTCAAATTTTTTAGGGATTAGTTAATTAAATAATACTAAAAGCCAAAACTTTTCTAGAAGAGTTTTGGCTTTTTTGTGCAGATACTTTTTTTTTATCTTGAAAATTGCTATAATAAGATAAGATTTTTTTAAGAATAGAGGAGAACTATATGAAAATTATTGCTTTATATGGTGGGAAGAGTGCTGAACATGATATTTCGATTTTATCGACTTTTTCAATGTTACAAGCTTTTTACTATGACTACTATCAAGTGCAATTAGTGCATATTACTAAAGAAGGTAAATGGTTTAGAGGACCATTATTAACACAAGCACCTGAAGCAATTGAAACACTACATTTAAATAATGAAACATTTGAAGAAATAAAGATTGGCGATATTGTTGAAGAAAATGCGGTTGTATTTCCAATTTTACACGGCCCAAATGGTGAAGACGGGACAATTCAAGGGATGCTTGAAACACTTAATATGCCGTATGTGGGGACAGGCGTTTTATCAAGCGCGTGTGGCATGGACAAAATCATGACAAAGCATATTCTACAACAAATTGGGATTCCACAAGTACCTTACGTGGCACTTTCTAAAGTGGAGTGGTTAGCGGATCAAGAGAAAGTTTTTGAAAAATGTGAAGGGTCATTAATTTACCCAATGTTTGTTAAACCTGCTAACTTAGGTTCAAGCGTGGGGATTAGCAAAGCTGACACGAAAGAAGAATTACAAGCAGCGATTGAAACTGCTTTAAAATATGACCGTCGTATTGTGGTGGAGCAAGGAATTGACGCGCGTGAAATCGAAATTGGCGTTTTAGGGAATGACGAAGTGCGTACAACTTTAGCCGGTGAAATCGTGAAAGATGTGGCGTTTTATGATTACGAGTCTAAATACATCGATAACCAAGTAACGTTGCAAATTCCAGCTGAAATTCCAGCTGAAATTCACGAGCAAGCAAGAGAATATGCTAAGAATGCTTACATCGCTTTAGATGGTAGTGGCTTAAGTCGTTGTGATTTCTTCTTAACAAGTAATAATGAATTGTACCTGAACGAATTGAACACGATGCCAGGATTTACACAATTCAGTATGTATCCATTATTATGGCAAGAAATGGGCTTGAAATACGGTGACTTAATCGAAGAATTAATTCAATTAGCCTTAAACCGACACAAAGAAAAACAAGCACTAGCCAACGAATAAGATAGCTAAACATTTTTAAAGACTGTGACGATAGGTTACAGTCTTTTAGTATGAAGAGGAGCGTTTTTTATGTTAACCATTGGAGAAATCGTTGAAGTATTATCAGGAAAGTTAATCGCAGATCATGGAGAAGATGACGTAGTTGTTGAGTCCGTTGAATTTGACACACGTAAAGTCGTATCAGGAAGTTTATTTGTACCACTTAAAGGCGTACGTGATGGCCATGAATTCGTCCCACAGGCTATTGAAAACGGAGCAGTTGCGACACTTTGGGAAGCAGGCAATGCGAACATTCAACCTGAAGGGATTGCTATTATTGAAGTTGCTGATGTGTTGCAATCTTTACAAGATTTAGCGTATTATTTCGTACAAAAAATTGAACCCCGTGTTGTTGGCGTGACTGGTTCGAATGGGAAAACAACAACTAAAGACATGCTGGATTCTGTCTTAAGTCAATCATTCAAAACGTACAAAACGCAAGGAAACTATAACAATGATATCGGCTTACCATATACGATTTTGCATATGCCGATTGATACGGAGTTATTAGTGCTAGAGATGGGGATGAACCACAAAGATGAAATTCGTCCACTTTCACTGATTGCTGAGCCTGAATTAGCCGCGATTACGATTATTGGTGAGTCGCATATTGAATATTTAGGTTCTCGTCAGGGCATTGCCGAAGCGAAGATGGAAATCGTTGTAGGGCTAGCAGCTGATGGGGAATTAATTATACCTGGCAATGAACCATTACTAGAACCATTAGTTGAAGATTTAGCACAACAAGTTGTGCGCTTTGGGCAACAAGGAAACGAAGATATTAGCGCGACAATCGTAGAAAGTTCTAAACATTCCGTGACTTTCACTGTCTCAGTTTTCCCTGGAGAAACGTTCATGATTCCGATTGTAGGTGACTACAACGTTAACAATGCCTTAATTGCGATTCAAGCCGGTCGCTATTTCGAATTAAGTGTTGATCAAATCAAAATTGGATTAGCTAACTTAAACTTAACGCAAAGTCGTGCCGAATGGGTTAAAGCTTGGAATGGGGCAGAGATTTTAAACGATGCTTACAATGCCAACCCAACCGCTATGAGCTTAGTGCTAGAGACGTTTAGCCAAATTGACGTCAATGAAGATGGTAAACGTATTGCAATCTTAGCCGACATGGGCGAATTAGGCGAGCAATCACAAGAGATGCACGAATCAATGCTTGAAGCAATTGATTTTGACGCAATTCATCACATTGTTTTATACGGTGAGTGGATGGGCTATTTAGCGGATAAAATCGTCACAGCGGATACGTTAGTGCCATTGGATTACTTTAACAAAGAAGAACGTTCTGAATTAGTCGCGCGCCTAGAAGAAATTATAGCTCCAAATGATTTAGTCTTGTTTAAAGGGAGCAATAGCATGCAATTGTCTGAAATTATCAAAGAAATTTCTGAAAAGTAATCATATTTGTTTGTAAGTTGTCGTGATATGTGGTAGGATATATAGGATGTGGACGGACACAAGACACCTACGGACAGGCAACCGTAGAAAATAAGTGAAACTGTAGTCAAGATTTAGGAGGATATTATTTGAAATTCAAAGATTTAGGATTAGCACCAGACATTTTGAGCTCAATCGAAAAAGCTGGTTTTGAAGAAGCAACACCCATCCAAGGCGGAACTATTCCATTAGCCTTAGCAGGTAGAGATGTTATTGGTCAAGCACAAACAGGGACTGGTAAAACAGCAGCGTTTGGTTTACCAATGTTACAAAAAATTGATACAAGTAAAAAAGCTATTCAAGGGATCGTGGTAGCACCAACTCGTGAGTTAGCGATTCAAACACAAGAAGAATTATATCGTCTTGGTAGAGATAAAAAAATCCGCGTACAAGTAGTATACGGTGGGGCTGATATCGGCCGACAAATTCGTGCACTTAAAGATGCACCACATATTATCGTCGGAACACCTGGTCGTTTAATTGACCATATTAACCGTCGTACTTTAAAATTAAACAACATTGAAACGTTAGTATTAGACGAAGCAGATGAAATGTTAAACATGGGCTTCTTAGAAGACATTGAAACAATCATTTCAAGCACGCCAAGCGAACGTCAAACGTTATTATTCTCAGCAACAATGCCTAACAGCATTAAAAATATTGGTGTGAAGTTCATGAAAAATCCTGAACATGTAAGCATCAAAGCTAAAGAAATGACAGCTAATTTAATTGATCAATATTATGTTCGTTGTAAAGATTTCGAAAAATTTGATATTATGACTCGTTTATTTGATGTTCAATCACCAGACTTAACGATTGTTTTTGCCCGTACAAAACGTCGCGTTGACGAATTAGCACGCGGTTTAGAATCACGTGGTTATAAAGCAGAAGGGATTCATGGTGATTTAACTCAACAAAAACGTATGAGCGTTTTACGCGCATTCAAATCTAACACAATTGATGTGTTAGTGGCGACTGACGTAGCGGCTCGTGGTTTAGATATCTCTGGTGTTACCCATGTCTATAACTATGATATTCCTCAAGATCCTGAAAGCTACGTTCACCGTATTGGTCGTACAGGCCGTGCCGGTAAAGAAGGTATGTCTATCACTTTCGTTACGCCAAACGAAATGGACTACTTACATGTTATTGAAGATTTAACGAAAAAACGTATGACACCATTACGTCCACCAACCGAACAAGAAGCGTTGCAAGGACAAGTAAATGCGGCTATTCAAACAATTGAAGCTGACTTAGCTAACAATGGTTTAGAACAATACTTAAAAACAGCAGAAGCTTTATTAGAAAAATACTCTGCTGAAGATTTAGTGGCGTTATTAGTGAAATCTGTGGCAAAAGAAGATTCTTCTGCTGTCCCAGTAAAAATCACACCAGAACGTCCATTACCATCAAATCGCCGTAAAGGCAAAGGTGGCGGTGGTAAAGGCCGTGGTAATGGTCGCGGTAACTACAATCGTGGTGGTAACCGTAGCGGTAACGGCGGTGGACGTCGTAATGACCGTGGCGGTGAACAACGTGGCGGCGAGCGTGGTGAACAACGAGGCGAACGTCGTGACCGTGGAGAAAGACGCGATCGTAAAGAAGGCGGAGAATTCCGTGGTAACAACAAACGCAAAGACGCTGGTCGCAAACGTCCAGAAAAAAGCAAACGCGATTTCGTGATCCGCACTGCGAATAAATAATTAAATTTTGAAAGACATGACTGGATAACAGTTGTGTCTTTTTTTAATGTTTCCGTTTTTTTACGCTCATTTGTTACACTCCTTTTTTTATAATGGGTAAACTATACCCCGAATAGACTAAGGAATTCAACGTTTTAATTTGATTTTGTTTAAAATGTTTTTTATTTAACTGTTTGTTACATTTAGGTTGTCAGTTATTACCAGACAAGAATATGGGCGATAATAAAAGGTATTATAAATATATCGAAAGAGAAATAAACTTTCTGTTTCGCAGAAAAGACTTTATAAAAGGTTTAGGGAAGAAGGAAAATATGATGAAAAAAGTTAATGTACGTAGAGCTGACACAGTTGACGCAACAGCATGAAGTATGAATATCCAAGGATTAAACCAATTTATCCACTGTACCAATTAAATAAAGAGAGATTCAGAGTAGGGGCACAGCTCGGGATCACTACTGAGTTTGATGATGAGGAAGGACAATTCTGGACATTGTCAAATCTTCTTGATGGCATTAGGCCGTTTAATGAAGTTGTAATTGAAATGAAAGAAAAATATCCAGAATTAACGTCTAAAGATGTTGAAGAAGGAATAGATTTTTTAAATGAAGAAGGCTTAATTGAAGAAACATTCCCTGGTAAGTCAGTTGAGGACAGATATATAGCCAACGTGAACTATTTTAGTAGATACTGTAAAGCTGAAGACAATAAATTCGAAATCCAAGAAAAAATCAATAATTTAAACATCTTATTATTAGGACTTGGTCCTAAGATGATCAGAATGGTTGATTATGATAGAGTTGAATCAAGTAATTTTGGACGCCAATTACTATACAGAGAGTCTGATGTGGGAGAGAAGAAAGCAGTAGTAGCTAAAAGAGCCATTAATGAAATGAACTCAAACATAAAAGTTGAAACCGTAGATATGAAAATAATGGATGTAGATGATGTTATTGGGCTTACGGAAGGAATAGATATTGTAATTTGTGCAATTGATGAACCGCCTTTTATCATTCATAGAATTGTTAATGAAGCCATTGTTAAAGTTGGACTTCCTTGTGTGTTCGGAGCTTCTCAGGTTAGTAGAGGAAGAGTTTAAACAGTAATACCACAAGAAACAGGATGTTTTGATTGTATGAATTTAAACTTTAGTAAAAATGACCCGAAATTCATAGAGCAATTTGTAGGTTTTAGAAACATTCAATTTGACCCACCATCAATAGCATATGGACCAGGTATATTCCAATTAACAGCATCCATTGTAGATGAATTAATAAGAGTGGTTACTAGGTATACTGAACCGAAAAGTTTAGGTACTCAATACGAAATCAATTATGAAGATGGAAATTCGTTTACTCATAAAACTTGGCCAAGATTCGAAGATGAATGTCCAACTTGCGGTAAAGGAGATGTCTCCCAATGGGAAATATTCCAATACTATCAAGAGAAAAAGTAGAACCAATATATGTTGAAGCTCACGCATTAAAACGCAAGTTAAAGAATGGTGATTGGGTGTACATATCAGAAGGAAATCAACTCTTGATATTAAGTGATGAAGTGGTAAGAAAACTTGATTCACCCGAATTAATTGACGAAGAATCACTTACGGGGTTGATCGAAAGTGGAATTTTGGTCGAGCAAAGTTCCTCGATTGATAATAAAGTCAAGTTATTGCAAGAACCTATGAGTGGCCATTTCAAAACATTGTCCCTCTTAATGATTATTTGCGGAATAGTTGCTTTTTTTATCAGTGTCATAGAAGTCTTTACTAAAGGATTTCCTTTTGAAAGTACAGTAAATATATTATTTACAAAGCCTTTAAAGTTCTTTCTAATCGCCATTCCTATTTCAATTGTATCAACAGCTTTTCATGAGTTTATGCATATGATGTTCTCGGGAAGTTCAAATAAAATAAATGTTAATATAACCAAGGCCGTTGCGACGGTTCCGATGACTCATGTTTGGGTATGGAGTAGATTTGGAAGGGTAGCTGCGATTATGTCTGGGATGTCATTGGACGTAGTATTTTTGGCGGTATTCCTAACTGTCTTTGACGGTGGATTCGCTACAATTGGAGCTTCGATACTAATAACAAGACTGATTTGGCAATTCATTATAACCAAGAAAACTGACATCAATATACTGATATCTTTCATCACAGACAATCCGTTTTATTTTGAAGATGCTGGTTATGGAGTGCCATTTTTAGTAAAGATGGTTAGTTATACATCACTGTTAATGATGTTATTGTTATGGATTATCCCGATTTTCAATCAATTCAATTAAGTCTAATTATAGGAGGTCTATTTTGAATAAACACCTGGAGTTACACTCACTAAGTAAAAAATATAAAAAAGCGAATCACTATGCAAATGAAAACATTAATTTGACCTTTAATCAAGGTGAAATATCAGCTATAACTGGTCATAATGGCGCTGGAAAAACGACAATGTTAAACCAAATAATTGGAATAACAAAGCCTACAAAGGGCTCCATTACATTTGATGGAGTGTCATTTGCAACAGATAGCAAAATAGCAAGAGAATATGTATCAATGATGCCTCAATTACATGCCCCATTAGCTGGTGTAACAATGGCTCAGTCAGTCGAATCAATCTTAAGGATAAGAGGACTTAATCAGAAAGAAGCAAAAAAAGAATGTAATAAAATATTGGAAGAATTAAAAATAGATGAGTGGAAAGACACACCTGGACAGAAACTTTCGGGTGGCCTTAGAAGGCTCACTTCATTTGCAATGGCTGTTGCATTTCCGTCTCCAATTATAGTTCTTGATGAGCCAACTAACGATGTAGATCCAATTAGAAGACAGATAATATGGAAGCATTTAAAAAAACTCTCACATGATGGTCATGTAATCATTGTTGTCACACACAACATCTTGGAAGTCGAAAAATATGCTGACAGGTATATATTGATGAATCGTGGGAAAGTTATTGAGGATAAAAACTTAAAAGAACAATCAATCGAAATAAATGAACGAAACCACATGATCGTAAACTTTATCAATCTAAATGATTTGAAGGAAGTAGCTATACCTAATGCAACACAAACAAATACAGACGATGAAGAGTTAGTGATAGAGATGGAATTAACTAACTATCAAGTACCAGATGCCATTAACTGGGTCATGAACTTGATTATAGAAAGAAAGGTTCAAAACTATAAGGTTTCGCCGAAATCCTTAAATGAAACATATGGAGAGATGATAGATGGAGACGATGAAAACTCACGGAAATAAATCAATAATTAAAGAATTATTTGCATTAATAAAATGGAGCTTGTTAAGACACAAATCACTACTACCTGTTTTCACTTTAACTCAAGCTTTTTTATCAGTAGCGATAGTATACGGATTGGCTTTACTCATACCCGATGTAGATAAAGAAACAGCAGTCTACTTATCATCTGGAGCTACTACCCTTGGAATTATTGCAGTTGGGTGCGTACTTGCAGCTCAAATAGTAAGTACTGCCAAACAAGATGGAATAGTAAGCTATCAAATAACTTTACCTGTATCAAGATTTAGCATTTTGATTGCTGATTTTCTGATTTGGGGAATGGCCTCTCTTCCAGGAGTGTTTATGTCATTTTTAGCAGCATACTTTAGATTTGGAGTTAAAATTAACTTTTCTATAAAAGGAACAATAATTCTTATATTAATTCAATTGTGCATGATTTCAATAGGTTTTGCTTTAGCTTATTGGTTATCTCCAAATGTTGTTGGATTGGCGACTCAGATCATTATGATAGGTGGACTCCTATTTTCTCCAATTACGTACCCTACGGATAGATTACCTTCAGGTTTAGTAAGCTTTTTTGAATTTTTACCTTTTGTTCCATCCAGTAATTTAATAAGGGCAATGTTTTATGGGCAAGGAACTGGTAACTTTAGCAATATTTCGGTGGTTTGTTTTTGGTTAATACTAACAAGCTCACTTTCACTTATTTCACTGTCAAGAAGGGATTGAGTAATAAAGTGCAAACAATAAAAATCAGTAACTTATATAAAAATCTAAGTGATTCGTTCCATTTAAACGTTAGTGATTTAGATTTAGAAGCGGGAAAGATTTACGGATTAGTCGGTCCAAACGGTGCTGGTAAGACAACGTTAATGAAGTGTTTGTGTGGATTACTAAGACCTGATGGTGGAATACTTGAAATAGATAGTAAACAAGTAGAGGTAGCAGATTCAAAATTCTTATCTCAAGTTGGTACAAACTTTGTCAACTCTGATAGTCTTAAGGGTTTCAGTTTAGAAGATATATACAACGATCATGTATTTTATTATGGACTAAAAAATTTGATTACAATCGAAAAACTATTGGATGAAGTTGGATTAAGCGTTAACAAGAACATGAAATTTAATATAATGTCTTTAGGGATGAAGCAGAGATTTTTATTAGGACTTTCTACTGCTCACAATCCTTCTTTAGTCCTTTTAGATGAACCTTTTAATGGACTAGACCCTGATGGAGTAGATCTATTTATAGAAAATGTGAAATCATTGTCAAAAGGAAGAGTGTTAATTGTAAGTAGTCATGTTTTAAGAGACATGGAAACTTTTATCGATGATGTAATTTTCATCGAAAAAGGGAACGTCTTGAAGTCTAAGCCAATGTTTGAAATTAGAAATGAATACAAAGAGGGGTTGAAAGATTATTATGATGAACAAAAACGAAAAACTAATTAATGGTGTAGAATTAAATGTTTTTCAATATGAAATGTCCAAGATAAAAAGTACTTGGTCTAAAGTTTTTTTGATCACAATATTAATTCAATTGATATCATTTATGTTCTTCTCAGTTGTAGGGAAATTTGATGGAAGTTCTGATACGATTTCTTCTTTTCAGGGGATAATTGCACTGTCTAATACAGTTTCGATGTGTGGAATATCTATTTACGGAGCGGTTCTATTGAGAAAAGAGTTGGTAAGATTTTACGTTGGTGACCAAAGAAATAGAACATTTTTATTTCCAGTAGGTAGACAAGAATTGCTTATGAAAAAAACAAGTTCGTTCTTTGTTATAGTTCTAACAAGCTTTGGTAGCGCACTCTTTGTAGCATTCATTGTAGAAGTAATATTGAATTTGTTTTTAAAATTCGATAGTTCAAATATGATCTTTGAGATGTATCTTGGATTTGTAGCTATTGCCACAAGTTGTAGTTTATTATTCTTAATTTTGATCTTGTCAGAAATGATATCAATTTGGAAGCAATCAGAAATTTCGACCGTGATTACGGCAGTGGTTCTTATGTTAATGTTTTCCAATTTTTCTGCAATGGGTTTAATGAATTTTCCAATGATTACCTTTATATCGTCAGTAATGATGGTATTAGTGTTGGCTTGGCTATTTATGGAATTTTCTAAATCTCTTAAAAAAATGGAAGTATATTAAAAAAGCGGAGATCTATTTATAAATAGATCTGCCGCTTTTTATTTTTTTTTGTATACGTTAAAGATGACAACAGTCACAAAATATTTGTCTTCTTCCGTCCAATGACGATATATGCCCCCAATTTGTTGCAAAAGACCGTCTATGTTCTTCATTCCTAAGCCTTCTTCTTTTCTATGAGTCCTTGTTGAAGCCTCTTCAGGATTAAAGTTGTTTGATACTTCAATTAAGAGGTCGTTGTTAAACTGTTTGATGACAATATTAACTTTCCTATTTTCAGGTTCCATCCTCATAGATGCTTGCATTGCGTTATCAATGATATTCCCAATTACAATCGCCAAAACATCGTTGTTAATTTTTATGTTTTTTGAGATGAAAATTTGATTATCAACGCTTATTTGATTTTTTTCTGCTTCAGCAAGTTTTTCATTTAATAAATAATTCAAAACGCCATCCGATGTATAGGTTTTAGTAGGTGGCTCTAAAATATCAAAACTACTCTTAATATAATCAATAGCTTCATTTAGTTCTTCATTTTTAATCAATCCAAGGATGGTTAAGTACTGATTTTTTAAGTCATGCTTTAGCTTTAGAACGTTACTTCTGTTTTTCTTCATTTCATTTAAGATTCTGTGTTCAGCTTCAATGTTTTTCTTGTTGAGTGATATGTCATATTGTTGTTTTTGGTGTTCAAGGGTTATTTTATAAAGGAAAATCACACAAACATTAAGTATGATAACGCTGCTGATGATTGCAGCTTCAGAAACTTGATTGCTTCCTGAATGGTCGTTTCTCATCAATAAACCAAATAAAATGATGATTGACAAAACAGGAATTGAAATTAGAAACAATGTAGAAGTTAAACTTGTTGAAAGTTTAGACTCGTTTCCTTTTACTATTGAAAATTTGATTATTATTATACCAATCAATTCAATTAAAGTGGTAAAGGATATTGAAACGATAGCAAAAGTAGGGTTCTCGTACGATGCGGAGCCTGTACTGATAATCATTTTTGTGAAGTATAAAGACAAAACCTCACAAATCAGGTTCATTGAAATAAGTGTTATTGTCCAAACAACGGAATCTAAGTAGGGAACAGAGTGTAGCTTTGCTACCGAGTATATTAATATCACGCTTAGTAATAAATTTATATAGGGTAAATTTGTATTAGTTAAATAGATACTGGATAGGGTGCTGGCAATTACTACCAAAAAAATTAAAGCAGTCCAGGTTATTTTGTAAAAATTGCTGTGTTTTTTTACTATTTTTGACCAATTGGAGAAAAAGTAAGACACAATAAATAGGTAAGCCAACAAGCTGATATTCCGTAGTATTATACTAAACATTAGATTTTACCTCTCATAGACATTACAATATTTTCATGTGATGAAGATTTGAATCTTCTGCTAATTGGTATTTCAATAAATTCTCCTTTAAAGTTTAACAAAAGAAAGTTGTTCCCTAATTCCTTAATGAATGAGCAATTTATTATGAATGAAGAGTGAATTTGAACGAAATCAACATCTAATTGTTCATTTACTTGGTTTGTTGACATGTATGGCTTATACGTTTCATTAATTGTATGAATAATAACTTGCCTTTTGTCCTTCTCAAAGTAGATAATATCTTTTGTAGGAATTTTATGAGTTATTTTATTGATTGAAAACACGAAATAATTTTTGGACTTCCCTATATGCTGAACAAGTTTATCTAAAACTTGGTTCATTCTATCTTGTGTAGGAGGTTTGAGCAGGTAATCAAAAGTTTGCACTTGGAAAACCTCCTCCATATACTCCTTGTAGCTTGTTAAAAACACAATAGGGGATAGAATGCCTTGCTCTCTAATTTTTTTTGCAAGATCAACACCGCTCATTTCTTCCATTTCTATATCTAATATAAAGAAATCAAAGTGTTCGATTTCAAGTTGATTGATTAATTTTAGTGGGTTGTAATAAGTATAGGTTTCAAACATGCTTTGGTTGTAGTTAGACAGCATGGTGTTTAGCTTTTCAGTTAGTGATGGGTTGTCATCACAAATTGCAACTTTCAACAATCAAACCTCCATTTTTTAAATTTAATAATCTTATTATGTATTAATTTTTAAGTAAAAACAATACCTTGTTGAATTAAGAAAGGATAAAAAAAGGACCGATCCATGATTTCTCACAGAACGGCAAGCTAATATAATTCTTTTGGAATCACATAGAGTACCTAACGGTAACTCTAATTGCATTACACACACATTTGTGTCACAATGATAGATTTTTGATTTAAATATAAATTATGAAAGGGAAGTAATAACGTACTTCTCTTTTTATTTTGCTCCAAATCTTTCTTCTACATATTTTTCTTGTTGTTTTTTGGTTAGCTCCCAGAACATTTTCTGCTCTCCATCAACGGGTTCTGTTGCAAAGTTTTAAATAAAAATAAAATTCCTTATGCTATCTATGAATTAAGCAGGAATTCCCAATAATACCTTGATTTCAGTACAGACCGAAAACCCGAAGAGAGTTCCTTCTTTTCGGGTTTTCTTATAGAAAAGTGTTTGGTTGAAGTAATAAGTGGAAGGATAGGCGGATGATTAGGGTATAGAGATTGCACGGAATTCGTGTTATTCTATGGATAGTAAACCATGAAAGTAGGCATGTTATGAGTATTTTTGGTATTGGAGTGGATGTGGTTGATATACCACGAATTAAACAAATTGTTGAGACGAACCCGAAATTTATTCAGCGCGTCTTAACTGATAATGAATACGAGCAATTTATGACACGAGGAGCTAAGCGTCAAATCGAATATTTTGCCGGCCGTTTTGCCTGTAAAGAAGCTTTTTCGAAAGCTTTGGGTACAGGTATTGGTCCAGTTGATTTTTTTAAATCGATTGAAGTGTTAAATGAAGAGAGTGGACGGCCGGTGGTGACACAATCACCGTTTGACGGAGATGTTCATGTAAGCATTTCACACTCAGAAGCGGTTGCGATAGCCTATATGGTGTTAGAAAAATAAAAAAGGGGCATGACGTTTGTCATGGCCCTTTAGCTTATTTTTGAATGGTATGGTTCGATAAAGCTGACTTTACGAATTGTATGTATCGGTAACATTTTTAATGTCTTAGTCTTCTCGTCTTTCAGAATGACAGTAGTCTCGTTAGAAGGATGGTACTTAACTTTTCCATAGAGTGTTTCTACAGGTTCTGTAATAGTATCAGATACTTGCAGAACAGTTGTTGCTTTTAAAGAAGCAGCACGAATTAATTGTGATTTAATTTTTTCTTGCTCTTTTTTTGTGATCAAAGAGTCGTCGAGGAAGGATGCGAGAAAACGTTGTGACGAGCTTGAAATGATTTTGGTCAGGTATTTGACTTGATGTTTCATTGTTTGCTTCTCCATATTTTCTCCTCCAAACTTTTACTAATACGTTCATTATACGCAATAAAATTGGATTTTTCAACTTAATAGCTGTGAAGATTCGATGATCGTTCAATGAACGTCTAACCAATCATATAAATATCAAGATAAGGAATTTAAGGTATAATGGAAGAGGAAAACAAAAGTTGAGGTGACAAAATGAAGTTTGGAGAACTGGTTGAGGACTATCAATTATCATGGTCAGAAATCGATTCATTTATACAAAATGCTCGTCCTATTGTAATCAGAATACCAAAAGACCAAGTCTTTCGTGTGAAGTGGTTCGAAGGTTATTATCGTCCGAAGCAAACCGAAAGTAAGCAGTTTTTCTATATTTATGGTTCAAAAATTTTGCTAGGTTTACGTTGGCGAGTTCGTGATGAGAATACATTAGTCCTGGAAGAAGCGCTATTAAATGGTAACTATCACATTGAGCGTGATGTGGTGATTAAACTGTTACAGGCGGCTCATGAGTTGGCAAACGTTAGGAGTATTTTGGTTGAAACAGCGAGCTGTGAACCGTCTTGGCGCTATTGGTTGAAACAAGCGGGTGCGGAAACGGATAGTGAAGGCTTAGTCTTGACACCGACATATCGCCAGGGCTTAGTTCTTAGTGGCGGTGGTGCCAAAGGTGCGTATCAAATTGGTGCTTGGCAAGCTTTTAACGAAGTTGATTGGACGATCAACATTATTACAGGGACTTCAGTTGGAGCGCTTAATGGCGGCTTAATCATGCAAGGTGATTTTGAGGCAGCTAAGCAAATGTGGGAAGAAATTGCGACTGATAAAATATTGGATTTCCCCCTTGAAAGTGAAGGTAGTGTTTATCAGCCAGAACAACTTCTGGATAATATTCAAGCTTTCATTAAGGCGGCGTTGTTAAATAAAGGTGTCAGTACTGAGCCGCTTAAGACAATGATTGATAAGTTATTGATTCCAAGAAAAATTAAACAAAACTTGGCAGATTTTTACTTGTGTACAACGCGTTTGAGATCAATGCGTGAACAAGTGATTGAGATTAAGAATCAACCTGATGAGCTAGTTTCACAATGGCTTTTGGCATCTTCATCGTTTTTCCCTGCTATGTCGGCTACAGATGTGCAGGGTGAAGCCTACATTGATGGTGGCTATCGCAATAATATTCCGCTGGATGTCGCGTTAGAGCGAGGGGCGACAAGTTTGATGGTTGTCGATATCGTCGGTCCTGGTGTGACGAAAATAAATACGATTGCGCCGGAAATACCAGTTCGCATGCTAAGAAGTCATTGGTCGTTAGGGACTGTGTTGTTATTTGATCATGAGCGTTCGAAATGGAATATTAAACTAGGTTACTTAGAAGCTAAGAAAATGCTAGGTGATTTGAGTGGTAGACATTATAGCTTTAATTATGCAGCTGAACAACAACCTTTGCGAGCAATTAATTATCGTCTATTACGCCGAGTATTTAGTGACAAGCAAATTAAGGTTCTTTCAAATGATGAATTAGATGCAATCATTAGGAAAATTCGTAAGTTAAGTAATGACAGGGTTTCAGTTCATACATGGTTGTTTGATTTGTTTGAACATCTTGCTAAAATATTAGGTGTTGTGCCTACGCAAGTATATTCTTACGAATCGTTTATTGAAGAAATAGTGATGGCATATGATCAAGCTCGTGGCGAGAAGACACAAGTGTCGGCAGATATGTTATTATCAATGGGAGAATACTGGCACCGTTATTTTGGTAATACGCCACTCATCAGTGAGCGCGCCCAGTTGTTATTGTTAACCGATTTGAGGTTACAAGACAAAATTTCTACCGATATTTATAAGAAAATCGCTTTAATAAATGCGCCACTTGTTATTATGGCGCAAATGTTGGCAACATTTATAGAAGAAAGAGGGAACGAAGATGGCTCAAGAATTTAAATATGAAATCGTTGAAGAAATCGCTGTATTATCAGAAAATCCAAAAGGTTGGCGCAAAGAATTAAATCTAGTAAGTTGGAACGATCGTCCAGCCAAATTTGATTTACGTGATTGGTCACCTAACCATGAAAAAATGGGTAAAGGTGTGACGTTATCAAATGAGGAATTTAATTCCTTAAAAGAAACCTTGCAAAATATGTAACGTAAAGGAGCCCTGTCAAAATGAAAAGTATGACTGGATTTGGTAAAAGTCAACAGATAAACCAACAACTACAAGTTGAAGTTGAAATTAAGAGTGTCAATCATCGTTTTTTAGATGCTCAGTTTAGAATGCCACGTGAATTGCTGGCGTACGAGAATGATTACAAAACTATTTTAAAAGAAGCAATTCAACGTGGTCGTGTAGAAAGTTACATCACGTTAAAAAACAGTGGTGAAGCGCAACAAAAATTGGTCGTTCATTGGGAATTATTAGATGAGTTAGTATCATCTTTAAATGAAGCAAGTGAAATGCGTTATGCTAATCAAATGTTTAGTCCTGAAGCTATCATGACAGGGCTAATTGGCAACCAACAGTTTTTTGAAGTAGAAGAAAATAAAGAGCTAACTGAAGAGTCGTTAGAATTGATTAAGCAAACCTTCCTAGAAGCTGTTCAACAATTGGATACAAGTCGCCAAGCTGAAGGTCAGCAGATTGCTAGCGTATTAACAGAATTATTGATGGAATTTGAAGAGCAGATGTTGCGTGTTAAAACGATGGTCCCTCAGATTGAACAAGATTACCGTACCCGTTTAGAAAAACGTTTAAGCCAAGAAGTCGGTGAGCATTATGAAGAGGGGCGCTTGTTGACAGAATTAGCCTTGTTAATTGAAAAAGGCGACATCCAAGAAGAGTTAGATCGCTTAGTGATTCACATTAAGAAAGCACGTGAATTATTAAGGACTGAAGGAGCGATTGGCCGCGAGTTTGACTTCTTATTACAAGAGATGAATCGTGAAGTCAACACGACCGGTTCAAAGTCGGTCAATATTCAAATTAAAGAAACCATCGTGCAAATGAAAACAACCCTTGAAAAGATTAAAGAACAGATTCAAAATATCGAATAAATACGTCTGTAAATGTCGTTTATCTCTTGAAATTCTAACGATTTTAACGTAATATAAAAGATACTATTGAAAAGTAGAGAGGACGACAACATGTCAAGAAGAGGACTATTATTTATCTTGTCAGGACCATCTGGTGTAGGTAAAGGGACAGTAAGAAAAGCCTTGTTTGAAAAAGAAGGCAATGAATTAAAATATTCAGTATCAATGACCACTCGTAATATGCGTGATGGAGAAGTCGACGGTGTTGATTACTTTTTCCGCAGTCGTGAGGAATTTGAACGATTAATCGAAGAAGGCAAAATGTTAGAGCATGCTGAGTATGTTGGTAACTATTATGGTACACCGCTTGATTATGTTAATCAAACACTTGATCAGGGTTACGATGTATTTTTAGAAATTGAAGTACAAGGTGCGATGAAAGTCAAAGAAAAAGTGCCTAATGGTATTTTTATCTTCTTGACACCACCTGATTTAGGTGAATTAAAAGCACGTATTATCGGACGTGGTACAGATGAAATGTCTGTCATTGAAGAGCGTATGGAAGTAGCGAAACAAGAAATCGAAATGATGAGCCACTATGATTATGCGGTTGTTAATGATAAAATTGAATTAGCCGTTGAGCGTATTGAACATATTATCGAAAGTGAACATTTGAAAGTATCGAATGTTTTAGCACATTATAAAGAAATGATGAAGGAGTGGTAGACAAATGATGTTAAAACCATCAATCGACTCATTATTAGAGAAAGTCGATTCAAAGTACTCATTAGTAATTTTAGCTAGTAAACGCGCCCATGAATTAGAATTAGGCGCAACACCAATGAAAGAAAACTTTTATTCAGTTAAAAATGTTGGTCAAGCTTTAGAAGAAATTGAAATGGGCGATGTTGTTATCGACCCTAACCCAGAATTAAAACGCGAACTACAACGCCAAAAAGAAGAAATACATTTGGCCGAAAAAAAACGCGAACGCAATGAACTAGAAGCAAAACTAAGAGAAGAAGCATAGAGTGCTTGAAGATGCGTTTAGCTTCAAGTAAAATATTCCATTTATGGAGCTGTGGCAGCGATGTCTCAGCTCTATTCTTTTTGTAACAGACAAATCATTGATACTTTAGTAAAATAGAAGCAATTGGAAGAAACGTTAAGGAGGTAAGAATGTGCAAAAAGTAGCAGAAGTAATCGTCGATGTCCCTACCATGCAAACAGACTTGCCTTATTCATATCTTATTCCGCAAGCCTTAGAAGATAAAATTAAACCTGGTATGCGCGTAATTGTCCCCTTTGGTAATGGTAACCGTAAAATCCAAGGGTTTGTTATTGAAATTAAAGATAATATATCACCAACGGAGACAACATTGTTGAAAAGGATTGAGGCGCCGATGGATTTAGTACCAGTTCTTTCACCAGAGTTATTAGAATTAGCTGATGAGATGCGCCGGACAACTTTGGCGTTTAAAATCACGTGTTTTCAAACGATGCTTCCGAATGTCATGAAAGCCTCTTATGATAAAAAAGTAGTAGTCCGGGAGCACTGTCCGCAAACTATTATCGATGACGTCTTTGATGGTCTATCAGAGCTAAGTTGGGAACTGGCTGAACAACAAGGTAAATTACCTGTCATTATGAAACTTCGCCAAGAAGAATTAGTTGATGTTGTATACATCGTAAATAAAAAAAATCGTGCCAAAACCGCTCGTGGTTTTAAGGCACGCTTGTCGCAATCTGAATTAGTCGAGGTTAAAGCATCACTTAAACCAAATGCCAAGCAACAGCATCTCTTAGTGGATGTTTTATTAATGTTAGACGGTAATGCGATATCAAATAGCGAAGCGAAAGAACTTTATGAGTTATCCGCCCCAGCAATTAAAACAGGTGAGACTAAAGGCTGGGTTGAAATTGTTGAACGTGAAGTACAACGTGATCCCTATGCGAATCACTCGTTCAAACAAACGTATGCGGCTACCTTGAATGCTGAACAGCAAGCGGCCTACGAAGCCATTACTCAAGCTGTTCAGGAACGTCAAGCGCAAACTTTCTTACTGCAAGGGATTACTGGTAGTGGGAAAACCGAGGTTTATCTACAAGTAATTGCTGAAGTATTGAATGAAGGGAAAACTGGGATTGTATTGGTGCCAGAAATTTCATTAACGCCCCAAACTGTTCGTCGTTTTAAAGAACGATTTGGTCCTGAAGTGGCAGTATTACATAGTGCTTTATCAGTCGGAGAAAAATACGATGAATGGCGAAAAATTGAACGTGGTGAAGCCAAAGTGGTCGTTGGGGCACGTTCAGCTATTTTTGCACCACTTGATAATTTAGGGGTCATTATTATTGATGAAGAACATGAGAGTAGTTATAAGCAAGAAGAGAATCCACGTTATCATGCGCGTGACTTAGCGATTTGGCGTGCAAATTATCATCAGTGTCCGGTTGTGCTAGGAAGCGCAACGCCGTCATTAGAGACGCGTGCTCGTGCGCAAAAAAATGTTTATCAATCATTATATTTAACACAACGTGCGAGTCAAGCTAGTAGTCTACCTACAACTGAAATCATCGACATGACTGAAGCTGAAACGTTTGGTAAAATGCAGACTTTTTCTCGTCATTTGTTAGAAAAAGTTCACACTCGCTTGCAACGTAAAGAACAAGTCGTGTTAATGTTGAATCGTCGAGGATATTCATCATTTGTCATGTGTCGTGATTGTGGCTATGTTGTGCCGTGTCCAAACTGTGATATATCACTAACCTTACATATGGACAGTCACTCGATGAAATGTCATTATTGTGGACATGAAGAAGAGATTCCGAATACATGTCCTGATTGTCAAAGTCAGAAAATTCGTTATTATGGAACAGGCACGCAAAAGGTGGAAGAAGAATTGCAACAACTGTTTCCAGAAGCGAGAATTTTACGTATGGATGTCGATACGACCCGTCGTAAGGGCGCACACGAACGGCTACTAGAACAATTTGGTAATCATGAAGCGGATATTTTGCTAGGGACTCAGATGATCGCTAAAGGGCTAGATTTTCCAAACGTTACCTTAGTAGGTGTCTTAAATGCGGATACGGCGCTTAACTTGCCAGACTTTCGTGCGAGTGAGCGTACCTTCCAGTTGTTGACACAAGTGAGTGGTAGAGCGGGTCGTGGTGATAAGCCTGGTGAAGTCGTCATTCAAACGTTCAATCCTGAACATTACGCGATTCAACTCGCGCAACGCCAAGACTATGAGCGATTTTTCCGTTATGAGATGAAGATTAGGCACGAAGCAAATTATCCGCCTTATTATTTTACGGCGCAAATTATCGCTAGTCACCCGGAAGAAAATGTGGTGGCGAAGAAGATGTATGACATATTACTAGGATTGAAAGAGCAATTAAGTGACCAAGCGATTGTCTTAGGCCCAACGCCAAAAGCAATTATGCGTGTCAATAATCGTTATTTTTACCAAATTGTGATAAAATATAAAGTCGAACCTAATTTATATGCGTACTTACGCACGATTTTAGAAAATAACCAAGCAGAAATTAGCAAAGGGTTGAAATTGTCAGTTGATACTGACCCCTTGAATTTTGTTTGATGACTTGAAATGAGGAAAAAGATGAAATATCCAGTGGTGTTACACCCAGATAAATTATTAAAACGTAAAGCAGAGAAAGTGACCGCAATTACCGAAGAGTTAGTCACAATGTTAGATAACATGTATGAAACAATGGTAGCCCATGATGGCGTAGGCTTAGCAGCGCCACAAATTGGTCAATCATTACGCGTAGCAGTTATTCAAGCTGACGAAGAGGATGATATTTTAGAATTAATTAATCCAGAGTTGGTCGCTTATGAGGGCGAAACAGTAGATATTGAAGCGTGTTTAAGTATTCCAGGTCAATATGGTCTAGTGCCGCGTTATGACCGTATCGTGATTCGTTATTTTGACCGCGAAGGCGTTGAGTACGAATTAGAAGCCGATGATTATTTTTCACGCATTATTCAACATGAGATGGATCATTTAGATGGCGGCTTATTCATTGATAAAGCAACGAAACTAATGACCGAAGAAGAAATGGTACAATACATGGAGGAACTAGAAAATGACTAAAATTGTTTTTATGGGGACGCCTAATTTTTCAGTCCCAATTTTAGAAGGTTTGATTACAGCTGGTTATGAAGTATTAGCAGTTGTAACGCAACCAGACCGTCCAGTTGGTCGTAAAAAAGTATTAACACCGCCACCTGTTAAAGAAGCAGCCTTAAAACATGACCTAGAAATTTTACAACCGGAAAAAATTTCAGGTTCACCTGAGATGGCACGAGTTTTAGAATTAGCGCCGGATTTAATTGTCACAGCGGCTTTTGGTCAATTTTTACCAGAAAGTTTACTTAATGCGCCAACGTTTGGTGCGGTCAATGTGCATGCGTCATTATTACCAAAATACCGTGGGGGTGCACCGGTTCACTATTCGATTATGAACGGAGATAAGGAAACAGGTGTTACTATCATGCGTATGGTCAAAAAAATGGATGCCGGTGATATATTAACACAACGTGCGATTCCGATTGAAGACAACGATAATGTTGGGACAATGTTTGATAAATTAAGCCAAGTGGGTCACGATTTATTATTAGAAACGATTCCTGAGTTACTAGCAGGCAAGCTGACACCGATTCAACAAAATGATGAGGAAGCAACCTATTCACCTAATATTTCGCGTGAGCAAGAGCAAATTGATTGGCAAAAAACAGCAAGTGAAGTTGATTGCCAAGTACGTGGCTTATTCCCTTGGCCAGTTGCTTTCACCATGAATCAAGACACACGCTGGAAAATCCAAGGTGGTTTTGTCGGTGAAGAAACAACCGAGCAAGCCCCTGGCACAATTGTCGCAGTTAATAAAAAAGATTTTACGGTTGCTTGTGGAGATGGTAGTGTTTATCACGTCACAACTATTCAACCTGCCGGTAAAGGAGCGTTAACCGCTCAAGAATTCTTAAATGGAGTAGGTCGTCAAACAGCAGTTGGCGATCAATTAAACTAATGAGTAAAATAAATCAAAAACATGTACCACATAAAATTAAAAAAAATCCGCGCTTCGTTGCGATGAACTTATTAACGCAAGTTAGTCAAAATCAAGCGTATTCAAATTTATTAGTCGACAAAGGGATTCGCGAAGGTAACTTAGATGCTCGCGATGCTCGTTTAATGACGGAAATTGTCTACGGGACACTGAGTCGTCAATTGACACTTGAGTATTACTTAGCACCCTTTATTCAAAAAGCGAAAAAAATTGAGCCTTGGGTTAAACAGTTATTATTATTGTCACTTTATCAACTTACCTATTTAGACCGCGTGCCTGCTCATGGCGTGGTAAATGATGCGGTTGAGATTGCTAAAGCCTATGGTAATCCAGGTATCGGTAAATTCGTGAATGGTGTTTTACGTAATGTTTTACGTCAAGAACGTCCTGATTTATCAAAGATTAAAGATGCGACAGAACGTTTATCGATTCAATTAAGTTTGCCGGAATGGTTAGTAGAGAAGCTAATTGCAACGATTGGTGAAGAAGAAACGATTGCCTTAGGTGAGTCGTTAGTTGAAACAAGTCGTTCAAGTGCGCGAGTGAATACAAAATATATGACGCAAACAGAAGCCATAGCCTTTTTACAAGAAGATGGTTATGAGGTTGAAGCCTCTAAAGTTTCACCAGTTGGGATTGTTGGTCCAACAGGTTTCTTAGCTGGAAGTAGCTTGTTTGAACGTGGTGAAATTACCATTCAAGATGAAAGTTCGATGCTGGTGGCGCCAAGTTTACAACTGCAACCAAGTGATTATGTCTTAGATGCTTGTGCAGCGCCAGGTGGTAAAACAACGCATATTGCGCAATATTTAGAAGCTGAGCAAGGTGGTCGTGTACTAGGACTAGATATTCATCAACATAAAACAAAATTGATTGAAAAAAATGCCGAACGTCTGCATCTTGGTGATGTGGTAACCGCTCAACAGCTTGATGCGCGTCAAGTAAGTGAGATGTTTGAAGATGAAACCTTTGATAAAATTTTAGTGGATGCCCCGTGCTCTGGTCTAGGGTTATTGCGCCGTAAACCAGATATTAAATATAGTAAAAAGCCTAGTGATTTTGCCAATTTACCCAAAATTCAACTAGAAATTTTGGAAAGTGTTGCAACTAAGGTCAAGCAATATGGTATCATTACGTATAGTACGTGTACGATTTTACCTGAAGAGAATCAGGAAGTTGTCCAACAGTTTCTTATTAATCATCCGGAATTTGAGATTATTGAAGTGGCTGGTGCTGAACCATTTGCTTCAAAGGAGAAGTGGATAACGTTATATCCACACCAGTACGGTACAGATGGATTTTTCATTTGCAGTTTGCAAAGAAAAGCTAAATAAACGAGCAATTGACAAGAGGTGTGAAAAAATGAAAGTTGCTTTCCAAACGAATGTAGGTAAAAAACGTTCAAGTAATCAAGACTCGGTCGGATTATATCTTAACCAAAAAAATATCGCTCTAGCGATTGTTGCTGACGGTATGGGAGGACATCAAGCTGGCGATGTTGCGAGTCAATTAACGGTTAACCAATTAGGATCTGTTTGGGAACAAACCGATATTGATGAGGAAGAAATCGTTATAAGCTGGTTAAATGCGGAAATTCAAGTGTTGAATCATCGCATTTATGAAGAAGGTGTCCAATATCCAGAACGAGCGGGTATGGGTACAACTATTGTAGCGGCTGTTGTAATTGATAAACGTGTGATTCTGGCCAATGTTGGCGATAGCCGTTCGTATTTAGTTCGTGATGGTGAAATTGTCCAAGTCACAGAAGACCATTCACTAGTAAATGAGCTAGTGAAAACAGGTGAGATTTCAAAAGAAGAGGCTCAATTACATCCTAGAAAAAACGTTCTAACACGTTCTTTAGGATTGCCGATGGAAGTTGAGATTGATGTAATTAAGCTTGACTTGGTATTAAATGATTATATTATTTTGTGTTCAGACGGTTTAAGTAATATGGTGCCAGATGAAAGAATGTTACGTATTGTGGCAAGTGAGATAGCCTTGAAAGAAAAAGTCACAAAGTTGATTGAAATCGCAAATGAAGCAGGAGGTAAAGATAACATTACCGTTCTCTTGATGGATTTTGAAGGCGAAGAAGGTGAAGAATAATGGTAGAAATTGGTGACAAAATAAACGGACGTTACCGAGTAATTCGTAGCATTGGAAGCGGCGGAATGGCAAACGTATATCTTGCCTACGATTTGATTTTGGATCGTGAAGTAGCGGTAAAGGTTTTGCGATTTGATTTCCTAGAGGATGAAACTGCAATTAGAAGGTTTCGACGTGAGGCATTAGCGGCATCAGAATTAGTACATCCGAATATTGTTGGTATCTATGATGTTGGACAAGAAGATAATCGTCAATATTTAATTATGGAATACGTCCATGGAACTGATTTGAAAAAATATATTCGAGATAATTATCCGCTGCCAACAGAACATGTGATTGCGATTATGCAACAAGTGTTATCAGCAATTGGTTTAGCCCACGAGCATCGTATCATTCATCGTGACTTGAAGCCACAAAATATTTTGATGGACGAACAAGGTAATGTGAAAATTGCAGACTTTGGTATTGCCATTGCCCTATCTGAAACATCGTTAACGCAAACGAACACGTTATTAGGTTCGGTACATTACTTATCACCAGAACAAGCTCGTGGTAGTATGGCAACTCGTCAGTCTGATATATATGCTTTAGGGATAATATTATACGAATTGCTAATGGGAAAAGTGCCGTTTGAAGGTGAATCAGCTGTTTCCATTGCATTGAAACATTTTCAATCTGATATGCCGTCGGTACGTGAACAATATCCTGACATTCCTCAAAGTTTGGAAAATGTTATTTTGAAGGCAACAACTAAAGAGCCATCCGATCGTTATGTATCGGCAGAAGAAATGGCCAATGATTTGTTGACTTGTTTGTTACCCAATCGTGCAAATGAGCCCATTTTTGAACCTAAATCAGTGATGGATGATGAGACAAAACGTTTAACACCAATTACAGACACACACGTACAACAAGTAACGCAAGTTAAAGAGCCGGCTGTGAAACGTGAGACTGATGAAATGGTATCTAAGTTAGACACGACGGAGAAACCACAAAAAAAACGTGGACGTAAACGACGCGTCGCCTTATTTTTAGTTTTAGCTGTTTTGGCGGTGTTAGCTGGTATCTTTTTTGCGCCATCAGGAACTAAAGTCCCGGATGTGTCAGGGTTAACGGTTGATGATGCTATTACAGCATTAGCAGATAAAGGTTTTAAAGTGTCAGATGATTATCAAGAGGAATATTCTGAAACGATTGAAAAGGATCATGTGATTAGAACATCACCTCGTGTCGGTACGAAAGCTTTTAAAACCGAGACGATTGTTTTGACCGTTAGCAAAGGGTCTGAAAAAATTGAAATCAGTAATTTTATTGGTATGAGTCTATCGGAAGCTAAACGTGAATTGACCTCATTAGGAATTGAAGATAAACGTATTACTGTAGAGGAAGTGGAAGATCCTGATTATGAACCTGGCACGGTGGTAAGTCAATCACCAGCAGGCGGTTCGAGTATTTCCTTAGAAAAGGGTACAGTTATATTGAAAGTCAGTGTGGGGACTGAAGCGATTTTATTAGATGACTTAACGGGTTATACCTTAACTGAAGCTATAAACTATTTAAATAGTCAGGGTCTTGGTTTCACACAAGGTTCAAGTGAATTTTCGGATATGATTCCAGAAAATTCGGTTATCAGTACATCACCTGGTCCGGGTGCAAGTTTAGTTAAAGGGAATTCGGTTATGATTACGTTGTCTAAAGGACCAGAACCAGTAGTTGAAGAATCAAGTGAGTCGGTGAGTGAATCAGAAATACCTTCTGAGCCAACGTCATCAAGCGAAGTAGAAGTTGAAACAGAGGCATCATCTGACGAAGATAAACCATCATCAAGTGAAGAAGTTAAGCCAGATGAACAATCTGATCAAGAGACTGAATAATAGATCTAACTTTAAAAACTCTAACGATAAACCAAGTGCTGGTTTTTCTCGTTAGAGTTTTTTTATTCGATGATAATTGTGGTATACTAGTACTAATTAATGGCAAAAAAGGAGGCCCTATGGCAAAAGGACAAATCAGAAAAGCGCTGAGTGGTTTTTATTATGTTTACGCTGATGGCGAAACATATCAGACAAGAGCCCGAGGTAACTTTAGAAATAAGAATATTACCCCGTTAGTGGGAGATGAGGTCGAGTTTAAATTTGATTCGTTGACGGAAGGCTATATTTTAGCTATCGAACCTCGTAAAAACGAATTAATTCGTCCACCCGTTGCCAATATCGATCAAGCTGTCTTGATTATTAGTTGTAAGGAACCGAATTTTTCTGAGAATTTATTAGACCGTTTTTTAGTCTATTTAGAATACAACAAGATTACGCCCATTTTGTATTTTACAAAAACAGACTTATTAGATGAAGTAGGATACGAAAGAATTAAAGGCTATGCTGATTACTTTATGAAAATTGGTTATCACGTATTATTGCCCAAATTTGGTCAATCTGATGAGTTGGTTGGTGAGATTTCAGCACTTTTCCATGATAAGGTGACGGTATTTATGGGACAAACGGGTGCGGGTAAATCAACGCTAATTAATAAAATTTCGCCTGAACTAGATTTGAAGACTGGTGAGATTTCACAATACTTAGGTCGCGGGAAACATACAACACGTCACGTTGAGTTGATTCCGTTAGAAGGTGGTTTAGTTGGCGATACACCAGGTTTTAGTGCGATTGATATTCCGCAAATGGAGTTGCCCGAGTTATCTAAGCAGTTTATCGAAATCAATGAAGCGAGTGATTATTGCAAGTTTCGCGAGTGTAAACACGTACATGAACCTAAATGTGAAGTGAAAGCTCGAGTTGAAGCTGGCGAGATTGCGCAAGAACGTTATGATAATTACTTGCAAATTTTATCCGAGCTTGAAAATCGTAAACCAATGTATGGGAAAAATAAACGTTAATTACTACTTGAAGAAGGAAGAGGGATAACTATATGAAGATTGCACCATCTATTTTGAGCGCTGATTTTGCGAATTTAGAAAGAGACGTTGTCTTAGTTGAGAAGGCAGGAGCAGATTACATCCATATTGATGTCATGGACGGTCAGTTTGTACCGAATATCACGTTGGGGCCAAATATTGTGGCAGCCTTACGCCCGGTGACTAAATTACCTTTAGACGTTCACTTGATGATTGTTGAACCTGAGCGTTATATTGAAGATTTCGCCAAAGCAGGAGCGGATTTCATCGTGATTCATGCCGAAAGTACGCCTCATTTACATCGTGGTGTTCAAATGATTAAAGATTTAGGCGTAAAAGCAGGTGTTGTCATTAATCCAGGTACGCCAGTTAGTGCAATTGAACATGTGCTGAGTATGGTTGATATGGTCTTGTTAATGACGGTTAATCCAGGATTTGGTGGGCAATCATTTATTCCTGAAGTAACGGATAAAATTGCGCAAGTTGCAGCGATTCGTGAAGCAAAAGGCTATCACTACGAAATTGAAGTTGACGGTGGCGTAACTGACCAAACGATTAAAGCTTGTGCCGATGCTGGTGCGGATGTTTTTGTGGCAGGTTCTTTTGTCTATGCGGCTGAAAATCCAGCTGAGCGTATTCAAGCGTTACGCGATGCGGTGAACTAAAATGAAACAAGTGATGATAGTCGCGGGTGGTGAGCCAAGTCTTTGGCCGTCACTTGCGGCTTTTTCCAAACAAGATGTCTGGATTGGTGTTGACAGAGGTAGTTTATTTTTAGTTGAACGGGGGATTGCTCCTACTCTTGCTGTGGGTGATTTTGATTCATTAAGTGCTGATGAATTAGCACACGTTAAACATCATGCCAAAGAGGTCATAACTGCGCAACCGGAAAAAGATTTTACTGATACAGAATTGGCTGTTTTTGAAGCGTTGCGACGCTATCCGAATCATTCAATTACGATTATTGGTGCTTCAGGTGGGCGTTGGGATCATTTCCTTGCTAATTTGTGGCTACCGCTTGATTGGCAAAATATTGAATTAGCGACGAAAATTACTTTGCGAGATGAACAGAACAGTTTGCAGTATTTTTTACCTGGTGAACATCGAATCAGCAAAGAAGCGGATAAAAAGTATTTAGCTTTTGTTTGTTTGACGCCAGTAACGGGGTTATCTTTATATGATGCTAAGTATTTGCTTGATAAAGCAGATTGTCCGTACCCAAAGAGCTATGCGTCTAATGAATTTGTAGGCGAAAGTACTCGTTTTAGTTTCGATAGTGGGATTGTGGCAGTGATTCAAAGCGTGGATAAACAATAAGTTAAACGAAAAACCAACGATAGCTTCCCAGGAAGAGGGCACTGATCGTTGGTTTTTTATATGGAAAATTGATATAAAAAAAGACACCTAAAACATGTTAGATGTCTGTCTTTAATTTAATTATTAAACACGCTCAACTTTACCTGATTTCAAAGCACGAGTTGAAACCCAAACTTTCTTAGGTTTACCGTCTACTAAAATGCGAACTTTTTGTAGGTTAGCTTTCCAAGTACGTTTAGATGAATTCATCGCGTGAGAGCGAGTGTTACCAGATCTAGCTTTACGTCCAGTGATATAACATTCTTTTGCCATGGTTCTTCCTCCTTTGCTTTGATATTGAAGCGTTAATTTGTTTACTCATACTTGATTAATTTATCATAAATCGGGTATCAATGCAAGACTTTAACCGTAAGAAAAAATAAAAAAGTATTATGAAATTTACAGAAAATGTATAGATAAACAATACTTTCACTTTTATTCTGACAAGGGTTATGATAAAATGGTTTAAGAATATGGGCCTTTGTGCCTTAAGGAGGATATGTTTATGACTGTTAAAATTAATACACAAGCAGGAACTATCGAAATTAGCAATGAAGTAATTGCCACTGTGGTTGGCGGAGCTGCCACTGAGATTTATGGTATTGTCGGCATGGCTAGTAAGAATCAAATTAAAGATAATTTGAATGGAATCCTTCGTAAAGAAAACTATGCTCGTGGCGTTGTTGTACGTCAGGAAGAAAATGGTGTAGCAGTTGATGTTTATACTGTCATTAGCTACGGCACAAAAATTTCAGAAGTATCTAAGAACGTTCAAGAGAAAGTAAAATACAATTTAGAGACAATGTTAGGCATTACTGCCAATTCAGTTAATGTCTTTGTCCAAGGTGTACGTGTACTACCAGAATAATTAGGAAGGTAGTCTTGACTAAAGGGAGGATTTATCAAGTGGATATCAAAACAATTAAAGCGGGTCAATTTCAAGCAATGGTACAAGCAGGTTCGATGCGTTTGGACCAAAATGCTGAGTACGTTAACTCGTTAAACGTTTTTCCGGTGCCAGATGGCGATACTGGAACTAACATGAATTTATCAATGACAAGTGGTGCTAAAGCCGTTAGTGGTTCAACATCTGAACATGTTGGTGAATTAGCTAAAGTATTATCAAAAGGTTTATTAATGGGCGCTCGTGGTAACTCAGGAGTTATTTTATCTCAGTTATTCCGTGGTTTCTCAAAAGCAATTGTAGATTTTGAAGAAATTACAAGTGAACAATTTGCAGCAGCTTTTGCTAACGGTGTTGAAACAGCTTATAAAGCAGTTATGAAACCTGTTGAAGGGACTATTTTAACCGTTGCACGTGAAAGTGCTAAAGCTGGTGTTAAGAAAGCTCAACAAACAGAAGATTGCTTAGAAGTAATGGAAGCAGTTGTCAAAGGTGCTAAAAAATCTTTAGACAAAACACCAGATTTATTGCCAGTTCTTAAAGAAGTTGGCGTTGTTGATAGCGGTGGTCAAGGGCTATTATTTATTTATGAAGGATTTTTAAGTGTTTTATCAGGTAAAGAATTAGAAACACCTGTTTATCAACCAACACCTGCTGAAATGACAGAAATGGTGAACGCTGAGCATCACCGTAGTGTGGCTGGACACGTGGCAACTGAAGATATTAAATTCGGTTACTGTACAGAAATCATGGTTCGTATCGGTGAAGGTGAAACGGTTGATAGCGAATTTGACTATGATACTTTCCGTAACTACTTAAATGAATTAGGTGATTCATTATTAGTGGTTGCAGATGATGAAGTGATTAAAGTTCACATTCATACAGAATACCCTGGTGAAGTCATGAACTACGGTCAAAAATTTGGTTCATTAATCAAAATTAAAGTAGATAATATGCGTGTTCAACACGAAACAATTTTAGAATCAGATCATTCACACGAAGTGAAAGCTGATACACCACGTAAACCTTATGGCGTGATTGCTATCGCAGCCGGTGAAGGCGTGAAAGAATTGTTCTTAAGCATGGGAGCTAACTATGTCATCAGTGGTGGTCAAACGATGAACCCAAGTACTGAAGATATTATGAAAGCTATCGATGAAGTGCATGCTGAGAAAGTCATTATTTTACCAAATAATAAAAACATCTTCATGGCAGCTGATCAAGCAGCTGAAGTGAGTGAAATTCCAGCAGTCGTTGTGCCTGCAAAAACTATTTCTCAAGGAATGTCAGCTTTATTAGGCTTCAATGATCAAGCATCATTAGAAGAAAATAAAGAAGCAATGATTGCGATGCTTGACGAAGTAGCAAGTGGACAGGTGACAACAGCCGTTAGAGATACAACCATTGACGGTTTAGAAATTCACCAAGATGACTTCATCGGAATGGTAGAAGGTAAAATCGTTGTTTCAGAACCAGAACGTTTAACTTCTTCTGTTAAAACAATTGAAAAAATGTTAACTGAAGATAGCGAAATCGTTACAATTATTATCGGTGAAGAAGGTACACAAGCCGAAGCTGAAGAAATCGAAGCAGCCGTACTAGACTTAAACGATGAACTAGAAGTTGAAATCCACCAAGGAGACCAACCTGTTTATCCATATATCTTCTCTGTAGAATAAAGTGCTTGAGCGTGTTGAACAACTCTGAAAAATAAGCCGGATTGCGTAGAAAATTGCTTTTCAAATTTTTGTAGCAATACGACTTATTTTGGCAAGAGTTACACGCGAAAGCCGGATTACGTAAAGTGCTTGAGGCATCGTTTAGCTTCAAGTAATATGCGAAAGATGCCGAAAATTGTGCAACAATTTTTGAGAATCGTGACATATTACCGCAGAAGCTGATGCAGAAAGCCGGATTGCATAAAGTGCTTAAATGAGTGTTTTGCTTTCGAGTACGTTTAGCTTTACAGAAAATATAAAAAATTAAAAAGACTGTGACACTGCGTCATAGTCTTTTTGTTTTAAAGAGGTGAAGAAAGTTGAAATCATTAAAGGATTCTGTTGCGGTATTATCAGGTGTGGGACCGAAAAAAGTTGAGCAGTTACAATCATTAGGTATCGAAACGATTGAACAATTAATTACCTATTATCCGTTTCGCTATAATGATTTTCAATTGCGTCAAATCGAAGAAATTGCCGATCAAGAAAAAGTGGTTTTAAAAGGAACGGTTGTGACGGAGGCGGTCGTATCGCATTTTGGATACAAAAAAAATCGTCTAGCCTTCAATATGCGCCAAGAACACGTCGTCGTCAAGGTGACATTCTTCAACCAACATTTCTTGCAAAAACAAATTCACATGGGCGAAGAAATTACTGTTTACGGTAAGTGGGATAGCAAACGCCAATCACTAATGGGAATTAAAATATTAAGCAGTGGCTCTCAACAAGAAGGTGTGGATGAATTTGCGCCGATTTATCATGTGAATAAGAAAGTTCGTCAGCAGACCTTAGTTGATATTATCGCTAAAGGAATTGATGGTTATTTACCGCTTATCCAAGATTGGTTACCTGATGAGTTAGTTGAAAAGTATCAATTGTTAGACCGACAAGAAGCAGTTAAAGCGATGCACTTTCCTGAAACGATGAGTCAAAATCAAGCAGCACGTCATCGTATGGTATTTGAAGAGTTTTTTGAATTCCAAATGCGTATGCAGCAACTACGTCATCAAGAAAAGACGAGTGATATAGGGACTGAGATTCTATACGATAATGCACGCTTAAAAGCCTTTATTGAGACGTTGCCGTTTGAGTTGACTGGAGCCCAAAAACGTGTGACGAATGAAATTTGTCGTGACATGCGTAGTCCCTTACACATGCATCGCTTACTACAAGGGGATGTTGGTAGTGGGAAGACGGTTATTGCGGCTATTGTATTATACGCTGCGGTAACAGCTGGTTTTCAAGGGGCGATGATGGTGCCAACTGAGATATTAGCCGAACAACATTACTTAAGTTTGACCGATTTATTTAAAGACGCTGAAGTGAAAATTGCACTTCTGACTGGTTCGACCAAAGCCAAAGAAAAACGTGAAATTTTAGCGCAGTTAGCCAATCATGAGTTAGATATTATTGTCGGAACCCATGCTTTAATTCAAGATGGGGTAGACTATCATCATCTCGGTTTGGTAATTACCGATGAGCAACACCGTTTCGGGGTGAAACAACGTCAAGCTTTGCGTGAAAAAGGCAACCATCCAGATGTCTTATTTATGACCGCCACGCCAATTCCGCGTACGCTCGCGATTACTGCCTATGGTGAGATGGATGTTTCAGTTATTGATGAGTTACCAGCTGGCCGTATTCCGATTACGACACGTTGGGTCAAACCACAGCAACTTAATACGGTGCTGGACTGGTCGGCCAAAGAGTTACGTAAAGGTCATCAAGTTTATGTTATCTGTCCTTTAATAGAAGAATCAGAATCATTAGATTTGAAAAATGCGACTGAATTATTTGAAACGTTACAACAGTATTATGCACCGGAATTTCAAGTGGGGCTACTGCACGGTAAAATGAAGCCAGTTGAAAAAGATGAGATTATGAAGCAATTTAAAAATAATGCGTTACAAGTTCTCGTTTCAACCACGGTAATCGAAGTAGGTGTGAATGTGCCGAATGCGACCATCATGATGATTATGGATGCGGAACGTTTTGGTCTAGCACAGCTTCATCAGTTAAGAGGGCGAGTAGGGCGTGGGAGCGACGCGTCATATTGTATTCTAGTTTCGGCACCGAAAAACGATACGGGTATCGAACGAATGAAAATCATGACAGAAACAACAGATGGCTTTGTCTTGAGTCAAAAAGATCTGGAAATGCGCGGACCCGGAGAATTCTTTGGCGCTCGACAGTCAGGAATGCCGCAATTTCAAGTCGGTGACATGGTGGTGGACTTCGATATTCTAGAGACAGCTCGCCAAGAAGCTACTGCTATTTGGGAACAACCAGATTGGCAACTCAAAAATGGTTATCAATTGTTAGCAGAGAAAATGACGGAAATTGAACAGGCTGGAAAATTTGACTAAAACCGTGCTTTAAATATGATATAATTTGACCAAAGGAGTGATAATATGAGAATTGCAGTAGATGCTATGGGCGGCGACAACGCACCTAAAGCGATCGTTGAAGGTGTAATGTTAGCGAAAAAAGAGCTACCTTCAATCGAATTCCAATTATACGGTAAAGAAGAGGAAATTAAAAAATACGTAACAGATATGGAGAATGTTACAATCATTCATACAGACGTGAAAATTGAAAGTGATGATGAGCCGGTAAAAGCGGTTCGTCGTAAAAAAGACGCTTCAATGATGTTGGCAGCCAAAGCGGTGAAAGACGGCGAAGCCGATGCAGTTTTTTCAGCAGGTAATACAGGGGCGTTATTAGCTGCAGGTTTGTTCGTAGTCGGTCGTATTCCGCAAATCGAGCGTCCAGGCTTGATGACCACTCTCCCAACGTTTGGTGAAAACACACAAGGTTTTGATTTTATGGACTTAGGTGCTAACGCTGATAATAAACCGGAACATTTAGTGGAGTATGCAATCATGGGTACTCACTATGCTAAACAGGTTCGTGGTGTTAATAACCCTCGTGTCGGTTTATTAAACAATGGTGAAGAAGCAACTAAAGGAAATGAACTTACGAAAGCTACTTATCAATTGTTAGCGAATGAAGCAAGTATTAACTTTATTGGGAACGTTGAAGCGCGTGAGTTATTAACTGGCGCAGCCGATGTCGTTGTGACAGACGGTTTCACTGGTAATGCGGTATTGAAAACCATTGAAGGAACAGCGCTAGGTATCATGTCGATTTTAAAAGGCTCGATTATGGATAGTGGCGTCAAAGGGAAAATGGGTGCATTACTATTGAAGGATTCGTTGAAAAACGTTAAAAATAGTTTAGATTACTCAGCATACGGTGGAGCAGTGTTATTCGGCTTAAAAGCACCCGTTGTGAAAACACATGGTTCAACAGGTCCAGAAGCCGTTGCCTACACGATTAAACAAATTAACACAATGTTAGAAACAAAAGTAACTGATGGTTTAGTAGAGTACTATGCTAGCAAGGCAAAAGAGATAGAAGCCTAACCTGAAAATAGAGAGCTAGACAAATCTATTAAAAAAAAGTAAAATAGGCTAGTGTAACTAGTCTAAGCGAACATGAGATGGAGGTGGAGAAACTTGACACGTGAAGAAGTATTAGCAAAAGTTTCAGCAATCATTTTAAGACATTTTGATATTGAAGAAGATAAAATCACTGATGAATTAAGTATTAAGGATGATTTAGGTGCGGATTCAATCAAGATTATGGAATTTGTTTTAGAAATCGAAGATGAATTCGGAACAGAAATCTCAGACGAAGATGCTGAAAAAATCGAAACAGTCGGTGCGGCTGTTGATTACATCGCAAATAACCTATAATAAGTTTATAAAGCAAAATGTTTTTTAGATGTTATGTCTAAAAGTTTGAATGTGGTAGAAGTCAAAAAAATTATAAGTCAAGGAGGGAATATAACGAACAATCGTAATATTCTCTTCTTTTTTTGCCATGTTTTCCTTATTAAATGAGAATAACATGAAAGAATACCTTGAAAAATCATGATAATTTGAGTATAATTATTAAATATTGAGAAGAATATTAAAAATAAAAAAGAAACATGCTGATTACTATAAGAAAATTGACAGATTTTTAAAAAGAGTATTAAGCACGCTTTAGGAGAGGGGTATCTTATGAAGACTGGGGAACAATTACTCGAAGTCCGTAATTTACATACTGGATTTAGAATCAAAGATACATTTTATGACGCCGTCGATGATGTTTCTCTAACACTCGATAAAAACGAGATTTTAGCGATTGTAGGAGAATCAGGGTGTGGTAAAAGTACATTAGCAACAACGATTATGGGATTACATAATCCGATTAATGCTAAATCAACAGGTCAAGTTATATACAAAGATATGAACTTGCTGGAATTTAACGAAACATTATATAACAAAATTAGAGGTAATGACATCGGGATGATTTTCCAAGATCCATTATCGGCTTTAAATCCGTTGATGAGAATTGGTGATCAAATCGCTGAGGCGTTATCATATCATACAGACTATAATAAAGAACAACGTGAAGAGCGTGTATTAGAATTGTTAGCACAAGTAGGAATTCCAAATCCTCCACGTGTAGCGCGTCAATACCCACATGAATTATCAGGTGGTATGCGTCAACGTGTTATTATTGCGATTGCAATTTCTTGTAAGCCACCCGTTATTATTGCGGATGAGCCAACAACAGCGCTAGATGTTACCATTCAAGCACAAATTCTAGATCTATTAACTGATTTACAGGCTGAAACAGAAGCTGGAATCATTATGATTACGCATGACCTTTCAGTTGTAGCCGAAATGGCTGACCGTGTAGCGGTTATGTACGGTGGTCAAATTGTGGAGCAGGCGCCGGTAGCAGAATTATTCGCAAACCCAATGCATCCATACACTCGTTCATTATTGAATTCTATTCCTCAAGAAGATAATCCAGATGAAGAATTACACGTGATTGATGGTGTCGTTCCTTCATTAACAAAAATGCCTAGAACAGGTTGTCGTTTTGCAGCACGTATTCCTTGGATTCCTGAATCAGATCATGAAGAGAATCCAACATTACATGAAGTAGGACCGGATCACTTGGTTCGCTGTACTTGTTATAAGCATTTCCATTTCAAACATGAGGGAGGAGCAGAATAATGAGTGAATTATTAAGAATTGAAGATTTAAAAGTTCATTATCCAATTAGAAGTGGCTTCTTCAATCGCGTAACGGATCATGTTTATGCCGTAGACGGTGTAACAATGATCATTGAAAAAGGAAAAACATACGGATTAATTGGTGAATCAGGCTCTGGTAAATCAACAATTGGTAAAGCGGTCGTTGGTTTAGAAAAAGTAACAGATGGTCAAATTATTTATAATAACCAAGACGTAACGAAACGTTCTGTTAGAAAGTCGACGGATTATAACCGCGATGTTCAAATGATTTTCCAAGATTCAATGTCAAGTTTGAATCCAAAGAAACGTGTGATTGATATTATTGCGGAGCCAATTCGCAACTTCGAAGACTTAACAGACTTAGAAGAAAAGCAACGTGTCAAAGAAATGCTAGACATCGTAGGGATGCCAACAGATGCGTTATACAAATATCCGCATGAGTTCTCAGGTGGACAACGTCAGCGTTTAGGTGTCGCACGTGCTGTTGCAACTAATCCTAAATTAATCGTAGCTGACGAACCGGTATCAGCCTTAGACTTATCAGTTCAAGCACAAGTATTAAACTTTATGAAACATATCCAACAACAATACGGCTTAAGTTACTTATTTATTTCTCATGACCTGGGTGTCGTGAAATACATGTGTGATAATTTAGCTATTATGAACAAAGGTCGCTTTGTTGAAGTTGGAACTCGCGAAGATATTTATAACAACCCACAACATATTTATACGAAGCGTTTGCTATCTGCCATTCCAAAAATTGATGTTGAAAATCGTGAATTGCATAAAGCACAACGTCGTGAAGTGGAAAAAGAATATCAAACATTGATGACTGATTATTATGATGAAAATGGACGTGTATACGACTTACAAGAAATTTCATCAACGCATAAAGCGGCAGTTATTCATAGAGAAAGCGAGGAGAAATAATTATGTGGAAAACAATACTACGTCGTGTTCTTTTAATGATTCCACAAGTCATTATTTTAAGTGTTTTCATCTTCTTACTTGCTCAAGCAATGCCAGGAGATCCATTTACCGGTTTAATTAATCCAAACATGGACCCAGCTGCCATCGAGGCACTTCGTGAACAAGCTGGTTTAAATGACCCATGGTACACTCAGTACTTCCGTTGGGTAGGAAATGCTTTACAAGGTGATTTTGGTACAAGTTTCTTATACAAAATGCCAGTTGCTGAGATTATCGGTCAACGTGCTGTCAATACTATTTGGTTATCAATTATAACAGTTATTTTAACTTATCTTATTGCGTTACCATTAGGATTATTTGCAGGTCGTTTCCAAAACTCATGGTTTGATAAAGGCGTTGTTATTTACAACTTCGTAAGTTTTGCGATTCCAGTCTTTATCTTCGCCTTATTAATGCTATTTATTTTTGGTTACCGCTTAGATTGGTTCCCAACGACAGGTTCTGTTTCAGCTAATGTTGAGCCAGGAACGATGGCTTATTTCTGGGATAAATTACATCATTTAATTTTACCAGCACTAAGTCAAGCCTTACTAGGAACAGCTGTAACGATTCAGTATTTACGTAGTGAAGTAATTGATTCTCAAAACTTAGATTATGTAAGAACTGCTCGTTCTAAAGGGGTACCAACGAATAAAGTTTATACTCGTCATATTTTCCGTAATGCTTCATTACCGATTGCTTCACAATTAGGTTATGAAATTACTGGTTTAATCAGTGGTTCGGTTGTAATTGAGCAAATTTTTGCTTATCCAGGGATTGGTAAATTATTTATCGATTCATTATTACAACGTGACTACACAGTAATCACTGCCTTGATTTTGATACTAGGTATTATGACATTAATTGGGACGTTACTATCTGATATTATCATGAGTATCGTGGACCCAAGAATTCGTATTCAATAGATCAAAATAAAAGGAAAGGTGGTAAATAATATGTCAGAAGATGTAAAAAAAGATACAGCAGTCGTGGAAAGTATCCCACCAATGGGCTTCCGTATGATTGCGCGTGAATTTAAAAAAGATAAATTAGCGATGTTTTCACTAGTTTTATTAGTAGCAATTCTACTATTTGTATTTATCGGATCATTTATTGTCGATAAAGATAAAGTAATGTATGTAAGTATTTTTGATAAGTATGCGAGACCGGGTACATATAGTGATACTAAAGGAATGACTTATCTGCTAGGGGCAGATGAAGGTGGTCGTGATGTATTAGGTCAATTAATTATCGGGGCACGTAACTCAATTTGGATCGGTTTTGCGATTACATTGATTACCTCAATTATCGGGGTAGGTTTAGGGATTGTTGCTGGTTACTACGGTGGTGCTATTGATAACATTTTAATGCGTATTGTCGATTTCGTTATGATTTTACCAACACAGATGTTAATCATTGTATTTGTAACGATCGTACCTAAATTTAACGTTTGGTCGTTTATTGCGATCATGTGTTTATTCTATTGGGTAGGTAAAGCTCGTCTATTCCGTTCTAAGACATTATCAGAATCAAGAAGAGACTATATTAGCGCATCTAAAACATTAGGAACAAGTGATTTCAAAGTCATGTTCCGAGAATTAATGCCTAACTTAAGCTCATTAATTATTACCAATTTAACGATGAACTTTGCAGCAAATATTGGGATTGAAACAACCTTAACGTTCTTAGGGTTCGGGTTACCAGCGAGTGATCCAAGTTTAGGAACATTGATTGCATATGCACGTAACGGTGATGTTTTATCTAACATGTTATGGATTTGGTTACCAGCGTCATTATTAATTTTAGTAATGATGTTAGCTATTAACTATGTAGGACAAGCGTTCAAACGTTCGGCAGATGCACGTCAACGATTAGGGTAAAAAAATAGGGGGAAACAAACTTGAAGAAAAAACATTTATTAGCAGGCTTAACAATGGTGACTGCAACTACTTTATTAGTAGCTTGTGGTGGCAACAAAGACAATGGTAAAGACAAAGAGTCATCAGAAGGTGTGGATATTACTACTCTACCAGTTAAAAGTGAAAATCAAGAAAAAGCACTAGAAGGTCAAACGATGGAAGTTGCTGTTGTAATGGACACGCAATTTAAAGGCTTATTCTTATGGGAATTATATGAAGATAGTTATGATGCTGAATTCATGGCACCTTCACATGGCTCAATTTTCACTTCAGATGAAGACTTTGTAATCACAAATGACGGTGTTGCTTCATTAGATTTAGATCAAGAAGCTAACAAAGCTACGATTAAAATTCAAGAAGATTTAAAATGGTCAGACGGTGAACCTGTAACAGCTGAAGATTTAATTTATCCATACGAAATCATTGGACACAAAGATTACACAGGTGTTCGTTACGACACAACAATGACGAACATTGTTGGGATGGAAGATTACCATAATGGAAAATCAGACACTATCTCAGGTATTAAAAAAATCGATGATAAAACAATCGAAATCACTTATAAAGAAGTGAACCCAGGTATGCAACAATTAGGTGGAGGTATTTGGAATTATGCTGCACCTAAACATGCGTTAAAAGATGTTGCAATTAAAGACTTAGAAAAAGCAGATGCTGTACGTCGTAATCCTGTAACATTTGGACCATACAAAATGTCTAAAATCGTTGCTGGTGAATCTGTAACATTTACACCAAATGAATATTATTACAAAGGCAAACCTGCTTTAGACAAATTAGTCTTTACAGTTGTACCATCAGCTTCATCTATCGAAGCAATGCGTGCATCTAAATATGACATGATGATTAAAATGGCAACAGATACTTATCCTAACTACAAAGATACAGAAGGTTATGAAGTATTAGGTCGTGAAGAGTTATCTTACACTTACATTGGTTTCAAACTAGGTAAATGGGATAATGAGAAAAATGAAGTAGTAACTGATCCTAACGCTAAAATGGCTGACAAATCATTACGTCAAGCAATGGGTTATGCAGTAAACAATGACCAAGTAGGCGAGAAATTCTACAACGGTTTACGTTCTAATGCGACAACATTAATTCCACCAGTATTTGGTACGTTACATGACACAACAATCGAAGGCTTTACTGAAAACAAAGATAAAGCGAAAGAATTATTAGCAGACGCTGGCTTCAAAGATGTTGATGGCGATGGGTTTATTGAAGATAAAGATGGACAACCATTAGTGATTAAATTCGCTTCTATGGACGGTGGAGAAACAGCTCAACCATTAGCTGATTACTACGTTCAATCATGGAAAGAAATTGGTTTGAATGTAGAACTATCTACAGGTCGCTTAATTGATTTCCAATCATTCTATGACAAATTAAAAAATGATGATCAAGAAATTGATGTCTTCCAAGGAGCATGGGGAACTGGTACTGATCCAAGTCCATCAGGCTTATATGGAAGAACGGCTCAATATAACTATACGCGTTTCGCTAGCGAAGAAAATGATAAATTATTAGCAGCTATCGATTCAAATGCATCATTTGATCCAGAAAAACGTAAAGAAGCATTCGATGCATGGCAACAATATGCAGCTGAAGAAGCGTTTGTGATTCCAACTTTATATCGTAACGAAGTATTACCAGTTAATACACGTGTAACAGGTGTTGATTGGTCATCAAACAACTTACCTCAAGATATGTGGTTTAACATTGGCGTAACAGCTGAAAGTAGATCAGCTAAATAAGCTTGAGATTTTGAGTTAAAGCAAGACGAATTTTCGTCTTGCTTTTTTTAATGGTTATAGTTGACCAAGTCAACAGTGTGTGCTATTATATTAACAGTTGTTAGAAATCAACACTTCTAATTAATTAAAAAAATAGTAATAAGTTGTTGACAAAATCAACTTCATTTGTTATTATATAATAGTTGTCACAAAAGACAACGACTTAAAAAGTAGACCTTTGAAAACTGAACAATGAATAAGACAAACCAAATGTGTAGGGTGTTTTACAAAATGTAAAACAAAACCAAACAATTTTTAAATTTTAGTGAAGTAATTCGCTAGCAAACATAAATGAGCTAAAACTCATAAGATGCTAGAAACAAGTTTCTAGCTATAGTGGTACATCAGCTTTGCTGTGAACCACTTATATTATTGAGAGTTTGATCCTGGCTCAGGACGAACGCTGGCGGCGTGCCTAATACATGCAAGTCGAACGCATTTTGTTTCACCGGAGCTTGCTCCACCGAAACAAAATGAGTGGCGGACGGGTGAGTAACACGTGGGTAACTTGCCCATCAGAGGGGGATAACACTTGGAAACAGGTGCTAATACCGCATAATTCTTTTGACCGCATGGTCGAATGATGAAAGGCGCTTTCGGGTGTCGCTGATGGATAGACCCGCGCTGCATTAGCTAGTTGGTGAGGTAACGGCTCACCAAGGCCATGATGCATAGCCGACCTGAGAGGGTGATCGGCCACACTGGGACTGAGACACGGCCCAGACTCCTACGGGAGGCAGCAGTAGGGAATCTTCGGCAATGGACGAAAGTCTGACCGAGCAACGCCGCGTGAGTGAAGAAGGTTTTCGGATCGTAAAACTCTGTTGTTAGAGAAGAACAAGCGTGAGAGTAACTGTTCACGCCTTGACGGTATCTAACCAGAAAGCCACGGCTAACTACGTGCCAGCAGCCGCGGTAATACGTAGGTGGCAAGCGTTGTCCGGATTTATTGGGCGTAAAGCGAGCGCAGGCGGTTTCTTAAGTCTGATGTGAAAGCCCTCGGCTCAACCGAGGAAGGTCATTGGAAACTGGGGAACTTGAGTGCAGAAGAGGAGAGTGGAATTCCATGTGTAGCGGTGAAATGCGTAGATATATGGAGGAACACCAGTGGCGAAGGCGACTCTCTGGTCTGTAACTGACGCTGAGGCTCGAAAGCGTGGGGAGCAAACAGGATTAGATACCCTGGTAGTCCACGCCGTAAACGATGAGTGCTAAGTGTTGGAGGGTTTCCGCCCTTCAGTGCTGCAGCTAACGCATTAAGCACTCCGCCTGGGGAGTACGGTCGCAAGACTGAAACTCAAAGGAATTGACGGGGGCCCGCACAAGCGGTGGAGCATGTGGTTTAATTCGAAGCAACGCGAAGAACCTTACCAGGTCTTGACATCCTTTGACCATTCTAGAGATAGAACTTTCCCTTCGGGGACAAAGTGACAGGTGGTGCATGGTTGTCGTCAGCTCGTGTCGTGAGATGTTGGGTTAAGTCCCGCAACGAGCGCAACCCTTATTGTTAGTTGCCATCATTAAGTTGGGCACTCTAGCAAGACTGCCGGTGACAAACCGGAGGAAGGTGGGGATGACGTCAAATCATCATGCCCCTTATGACCTGGGCTACACACGTGCTACAATGGACAGTACAACGAGTCGCGAGACCGCGAGGTCAAGCTAATCTCTTAAAGCTGTTCTCAGTTCGGATTGTAGGCTGCAACTCGCCTACATGAAGCCGGAATCGCTAGTAATCGCGGATCAGAACGCCGCGGTGAATACGTTCCCGGGCCTTGTACACACCGCCCGTCACACCACGGGAGTTTGTAACACCCAAAGTCGGTGAGGTAACCTTTTAGGAGCCAGCCGCCTAAGGTGGGATAGATAACTGGGGTGAAGTCGTAACAAGGTAGCCGTATCGGAAGGTGCGGCTGGATCACCTCCTTTCTAAGGAATATTACGGAATACACAGGTTAGGATTATTCATTGTCAGTTTTGAGAGGTTTACTCTCTAATTAAAGAGGGGCCTTAGCTCAGCTGGGAGAGCGCCTGCCTTGCACGCAGGAGGTCAGCGGTTCGATCCCGCTAGGCTCCATAGGTAACTTAGTTACCTGAATTCGTTCATTGAAAACTGGATATTGAAACAAAATTAAAACAAACCGAAAACACCGCGTTGAAACGAGTTAATAAACAAAGTTCAATAGCTAAAACATAGGGTTGATGGAGCTGACTATCGCTAGTTGGTGGAAATCAAGAGTCTAGCACGAAAGTGGTAGCAAATAAGGTTAAGTGAATAAGGGCGCACGGTGGATGCCTTGGCACTAGAAGACGATGAAGGACGGGACTAACTCCGATAAGCTTTGGGGAGCTGTACGTAAGCTATGATCCAGAGATTTCCGAATGGGGCAACCCAGCAGCTTTTATAGGCTGTTACTCCTAACTGAATACATAGGTTAGTGAGGGTGAGACGCAGAGAACTGAAACATCTAAGTACCTGCAGGAAGAGAAAGAAAAATCGATTTCCTTAGTAGCGGCGAGCGAAACGGAAACAGCCCAAACCAACGAGCTTGCTCGTTGGGGTTGTAGGACTCAGCTGTGGTAGCTGTGAGTAGTAGTTGAATCGACCTGGAAAGGTCAGCTGAAAAGGGTGAAAGCCCCGTAAACGAAACTAGTCACACACCTATGAGTATCCTGAGTACGGCGGAACACGTGAAATTCCGTCGGAATCCGGGAGGACCATCTCCCAAGGCTAAATACTCTCTAGTGACCGATAGTGAACCAGTACCGTGAGGGAAAGGTGAAAAGCACCCCGGGAGGGGAGTGAAATAGAACCTGAAACCGTGTGCCTACAACAAGTTAGAGCCCGTTAATGGGTGATAGCGTGCCTTTTGTAGAATGAACCGGCGAGTTACGATTGCGTGCGAGGTTAAGATGAAGAGTCGGAGCCGTAGCGAAAGCGAGTCTGAATAGGGCGAATTAGTACGTAGTCGTAGACCCGAAACCATGTGATCTACCCATATCCAGGTTGAAGGTGCGGTAAAACGCACTGGAGGACCGAACCCACGCACGTTGAAAAGTGCGGGGATGAGGTGTGGGTAGCGGAGAAATTCCAATCGAACTTGGAGATAGCTGGTTCTCTCCGAAATAGCTTTAGGGCTAGCCTCGGAATTGAGAATGATGGAGGTAGAGCACTGTTTGGACTAGGGGCCCATCCCGGGTTACCGAATTCAGATAAACTCCGAATGCCATTCATTCATATCCGGGAGTCAGACTGCGAGTGATAAGATCCGTAGTCGAAAGGGAAACAGCCCAGACCACCAGCTAAGGTCCCAAAATGTATGTTAAGTGGAAAAGGATGTGGGGTTGCATAAACAACTAGGATGTTGGCTTAGAAGCAGCCACCATTTAAAGAGTGCGTAATAGCTCACTAGTCGAGTGACCCTGCGCCGAAAATTTACCGGGGCTAAACATACTACCGAAGCTGTGGATTACACCTTAGGGTGTAGTGGTAGGAGAGCGTTCTAAGGGCGTTGAAGGTAGATCGTGAGGACTACTGGAGCGCTTAGAAGTGAGAATGCCGGTATGAGTAGCGAAAGACGGGTGAGAATCCCGTCCACCGTATGACTAAGGTTTCCTGGGGAAGGCTCGTCCTCCCAGGGTTAGTCGGGACCTAAGCCGAGGCCGACAGGCGTAGGCGATGGACAACAGGTTGATATTCCTGTACCAGTTATATTTGTTTGAGCAAGGGAGTGACGCAGGAGGTTAGGTGAACCAGACGATTGGAAGAGTCTGGCCAAGCAGTGAGTTTTGTGATGAGTCAAATGCTTATCGCTATAAGAACAAGCTGTGATGGGGAGGGAAGTAATAGTACCGAAGTCACTGACATCACACTGCCAAGAAAAACTTCTAGTGAGAATATAACTGCCCGTACCGCAAACCGACACAGGTAGTCGAGGAGAGTATCCTAAGGTGAGCGAGTGAACTCTCGTTAAGGAACTCGGCAAAATGACCCCGTAACTTCGGGAGAAGGGGTGCTGAGCGCAAGCTCAGCCGCAGTGAATAGGCCCAAGCGACTGTTTATCAAAAACACAGGTCTCTGCAAAATCGAAAGATGACGTATAGGGGCTGACGCCTGCCCGGTGCTGGAAGGTTAAGAGGATGGGTTAGCGTATGCGAAGCTCAGAATTGAAGCCCCAGTAAACGGCGGCCGTAACTATAACGGTCCTAAGGTAGCGAAATTCCTTGTCGGGTAAGTTCCGACCCGCACGAAAGGCGTAACGATTTGGGCACTGTCTCAACGAGAGACTCGGTGAAATTTTAGTACCTGTGAAGATGCAGGTTACCCGCGACAGGACGGAAAGACCCCATGGAGCTTTACTGTAGTTTGATTTTGAATGTTTGTAACACATGTACAGGATAGGTAGGAGCCGTAGAGCTCGGTACGCCAGTATCGAAGGAGGCAATGGTGGGATACTACCCTTGTGTTATGACCATTCTAACCCGCGCCACTAATCGTGGCGGGAGACAGAGTCAGATGGGCAGTTTGACTGGGGCGGTCGCCTCCTAAAAGGTAACGGAGGCGCCCAAAGGTTCCCTCAGAATGGTTGGAAATCATTCGAAGAGTGCAAAGGCAGAAGGGAGCTTGACTGCGAGACCTACAAGTCGAGCAGGGACGAAAGTCGGGCTTAGTGATCCGGTGGTTCCGCATGGAAGGGCCATCGCTCAACGGATAAAAGCTACCCTGGGGATAACAGGCTTATCTCCCCCAAGAGTCCACATCGACGGGGAGGTTTGGCACCTCGATGTCGGCTCGTCGCATCCTGGGGCTGTAGTCGGTCCCAAGGGTTGGGCTGTTCGCCCATTAAAGCGGCACGCGAGCTGGGTTCAGAACGTCGTGAGACAGTTCGGTCCCTATCCGTCGCGGGCGTTGGAAATTTGAGAGGAGCTGTCCTTAGTACGAGAGGACCGGGATGGACACACCGCTGGTGTACCAGTTGTTCTGCCAAGGGCATAGCTGGGTAGCTACGTGTGGAAGGGATAAACGCTGAAAGCATCTAAGCGTGAAGCCCCCCTCAAGATGAGATTTCCCATTTCTTTAAGAAAGTAAGACCCCTGAGAGACGATCAGGTAGATAGGTTGGAAGTGTAAGTACAGCGATGTATTCAGCGGACCAATACTAATCGGTCGAGGACTTAACCAAAAAATTGTATTTCGGAAAGTAAAGTTTTGTTTCAATCCAGTTTTGAGTGAAGGAATTCATTCAATTAAATAGTGTGGTGGCGATAGCGAGAAGGATACACCTGTTCCCATGTCGAACACAGAAGTTAAGCTTCTTAGCGCCGATTGTAGTTGGGGGTTTCCCCCTGTGAGAGTAGGACGTCGCCACGCATAATCCGGCATAGCTCAGTTGGTAGTAGCGCATGACTGTTAATCATGATGTCGTAGGTTCGAGTCCTACTGCCGGAGTTTAGAACTAGTAATTTACTAGTTCTTTTTTTTGTCTAAAAACTTGATAAATAAGACTCCGTCAAGGAAATAACTATTTAATAATGGTATAATGAATTGATTAAAGTTTACGCTGAGGTGAAATAATATGCAGTCAATTAAAGACTTAATAATACAAAATAATAACCAAGAATGGTTTAAAAAATTACGTATTGGTTTAGAAAAAGAAAGTCAACGTGTAACATTAGCAGGTGAGTTAGCTGCGACAGATCATCCTAAAACCTTAGGAGCTCGAAAATATCACCCTAATATTCAAACTGATTTTAGTGAAACACAGGTTGAATTAATTACGCCAGTATTCGAAAATGAGCATGATGTGGTGTCTTATTTAGGTGCGTTACATGAAGTCGTCTTACGTTCGATGAAGCAAGAGGAAATGTTATGGCCATTAAGTATGCCACCAATATTGCCAGAGAAAGATGAGGATATTATCATTGCGAAGCTTGAAAAATTTGAAGATGTTTTGTATCGTCGTTATTTAGCAAAATCTTATGGCAAACGTAAGCAAATGGTAAGTGGCATTCATTATAATTTTGAATTTAATAAACAATTTATTGAAAAACTTTTTGAAGAGCAATCCGAATATCAAACGCTAAGCCAATTTAAGACTGCTCTATATCTAAAAGTATCACGTAATTATTTGCGCTATCGTTGGCTAATTACGTATCTATTCGGTGCTGCGCCTATTAGTGAAGCCGGCTATTTTAGTGAAGATGAAGAAAAACCTGATGAGCCGGTTAGAAGTATTCGCAATAGTAAGTTTGGTTACACAAACCATGATGATGTTTTTGTTTCTTATGAGACATTAGAGCGCTATGAACAAGATATTGCAGATTTAATTGAACAAGGGAAGTTATCGGAAGAAAAAGAGTTTTATTCACCTGTACGTTTACGCGGTGGTAAGACCATGGCAGACTTGAAAAATGCTGGTATTCAATATATTGAAATTCGTAATATTGATAATAACCCATTCGCACCATATGGAATTACAGAAGATCAAGTAGAGTTTCTTCATATCTTCTTAATGTATATGTTGTGGTTAGACAATCGAACTGATAATGCAGATGAGTTATTAAAAGTAGGAACACAGCTCAACAATGAAGTTGCCCTTGAAAATCCTTTGAATATGACAAATTATTTAACGGAAGGCTTAGGGGTGATTGCAGGTATGAGACAAATGCTCGATGAAATTAATGCCTCTGCTAATTGGTATTACTTAGTTGATAAGGCGGAAGAATTGCTAAATGATACGCGAAAAACCATTGCAGCTCAAATGTTGACTATGTTTGAAGAAGAACAGTTAACACAACATGAATTTGCGGTTGTCTATGCTAAAGAGTATTATGACAAAGCTTGGGAGAAAATCTATCAGTTGGAAGGCTTCAGGGATATGGAACTTTCAACGCAAATTATGATCTTTGATAGTTTACAGCGTGGTGTAGAAGTTGAAGTGATTGATCGTTCAGATCAGTTTATCAAGTTAACTTTTAACGGAAAAGTTGAATATGTAAAAAATGCCAATATGACAAGTAAAGACAATTACGTTGTCCCATTAATGATGGCGAATAAAATTGTGACGAAGAAGGTATTGAATGAAGCAGGTTTTCGTGTCCCATTAGGTTATGAGTTTCAATCTCTTGAACGTGCGCGTCTTATTTATCCAGAAATTGCAAAGACTGGTTTTGTGGTTAAACCCAAGTCAACGAACTATGGGCTAGGCATCAGCATTTTTAAAGAAGGTGCAAGCCAAGAAGACTATGAAGAAGCGTTAGCTATCGCGTTTAAAGAGGATACGGATGTGTTGGTAGAAGAGTTCTTACCGGGAACTGAATATCGTTTCTTTGTGATTGATGGGAAGACGCAAGGTGTTATGTTACGTGTTCCAGCGAATGTGATGGGTGATGGTCAATCGACCGTTGAGGAGTTAGTAAAGAAAAAAAATCAAGATCCATTGCGTGGCACACATCATCGTTCACCACTAGAGTTGATTCAATTAGGAGAGATTGAACGTTTGATGCTGAAGGAACAAGGATTAACAATCCATTCTATATTAGAAGAAGGTCAAGTGGCCTACTTACGAGAAAACTCAAATGTTAGCACAGGCGGAGATAGCATTGACATGACGGATGAAATATCATCCCATTATAAAACTATCGCAGAGCAGGCTGTTTTAAGTTTAGGTGCTGTTATTTGCGGGATTGATTTAATTATTCCAGATAAAGAGGTAAATCCATTTGAATCAAAAAATGCTTACGGTATTATAGAAGCGAACTTCAACCCCGCGATGCATATGCACTGTTTCCCTTATCAAGGAAAAGGTCGCAGGTTAACCCAAAATGTATTAGACTTATTATATCCTGAATCAAAAGTAATTTAGAATTTAGATACTAAAATAACAAATAGAGGAAAAGATGATTATTTTATCTTTTCCTCTATTATTTTTTTATTTAAGCTCAATTGCTCCGCTGCCCAATTAGAAATTTTCATTAATTCATCCTCAGAGAAAAATCTCGAAACTCGGTAAATTTTTTCTTCTGCAATTGTTTGACTATTAAAAATATTCGTCACGAGTAGGTCGATGTTTGCTAGTTTATCCGCTTGTTCTTGATATTTTTTATCGGCTAAGTTGATTAATTGAAAATGAGCGGGCATCACTTTAGCAAGCTCATTATAAAGATAATCATTGAACTCTTTATCGAAATCGATGAAGACACCAATATTAGGGTGAATAATCGTTGCTTGACTATGATTAAATAGTCTCGTTTGCATCAAAAAGTAGGTCGTAGGTAAATACTGTAACTGTGTTTCACCAAGGAATTCGACTATGTTTTTTTGAATTATTTCTTTATCAAGTAGTGTTTGATTATAGGTATAAAAATTATTATATTCATTGTTATTCATTGTTAAATTTACCCAAGTATCTTTAAGTGATAAAAATCCATAGTTAGCATCATAAATATCGCGAACGAGAATAGCTTTTAACTTAGTTGAAACGGTGATATTTAATTCTACCAAAACGTGTGTTGTAAATTTTTCTATTTTTCCGAGTTTGTTTCGTTTTGTTTTGGTAGATAAATCATCGTTAACAGCGAAAAAATCGTCGGTCAAATAAAGATAGAAGACGTTTGACAAAAAAGTCATAGTGTCTTTTGATTGGGTTTTAGCAAGCTTATTTATCCCCCAAAAAGGAATTTTATCCATCCAATTAACGAGTAACTTGACGATGGTGTTTTTTGCTTTAACATCTACCGAGTGCTGATTTTTTTCACGTTGTAAACCAACTAATGAGAATAAGGTGAAGTTTTTTTCAGCTTGCAGGTTTTTCCCACGATTGATAAATGGTATTTTTAGATGATAAAACTGTTTGATAAATGTTATATTGCTTTCATCAAATGGCACACGGTAAACGCCGTACTTTTCAATGAATAGGCGGAAATATAAAATGCGAATTAGTCGTTCATTGCCAATGATGCGGATAGGACGCGTTTTAATTTGTATATCAAAAGGTTCTAATGCCTGATTCAAGGAGCTAATTGTGCGACGGATGGTGGACTCACTGGTGAATAATTGTTCGGCTAATGTTAAATAACTATGTTCTTCTTCGAAAAATATTTTTTCAAGTAACGTTAGTTCAAAGCTATCATCAAGGATTTTGGCAATACAATGATCAAACGAATCGTTGACCGGAATTATAAGCGAGTAGACATCATTATAATAAATTACCTCACTCGGTACTAAAATAGCATTTAAAGATTCAATTGTCGTTTGAATAGTTGAGCGGCTACATTTTAAGACATCCATTAACACCTCAATCGAAATATCTTCAGCATGTAGACGATTAATGATAAATAAGTAGTGAAGCGTCTTTTTTGAAAGTAATTGGTTTGTCATTGTATCCCTCCTTTCTACTAAATACATTATATTACACCCGAACGAAGTGGCGCAAATATCTGTTCCTTTGTTATTTACTAGTCGTTTTTTGATATATAGTTCATTATTTGTTTCATTTGGTTATAGTATACCTGTTCAATTTTTTTTAGTGTCTTCTAAAATTGAACAGATGAAAGCATATTTTTTGGTTATAGTATAACTTGTGAGTTATTCAATTGACGCTTTTTTATGGGTGGCCTATCGGGGTACCCGTTGAATAATTTATTGAAACTAAACGGTTCTAGATTTGATTTATCAAGTAGAACCATGAACAGCTAATGATATTTTTTATTTCTGATAGTCGTTGTCAAAAATAAAGAATATGTACTAGTAGATATTTAGGAGGTTTAATTAGTATGAAGAAATTAAATGTTATTAAAACTGCGGGCATTGTATTGGCTGCATGTCTATTTGCTACTTCAGGTGTCGTAAACGCTGCGGAAGTTACAAATTATGAAGTGAAAGCAGGCGATAATTTACAAAGCATTGCTATAAAGAATGGATTAAGTATAAGTCAACTTATGGAGCTTAATGGATCAATTGTTAACCCGGATCTAATTTATACTGGGGATAGTATTAAAATATCTGGCAATAAATCAGCAAAAAAAGTAAATAAATCAAATAAAATGGGCGCTAAAGCAAATGCTTCGACAACAGGTTATGCTCACCCATTAAATATGCCAGGTGCACCTGTTTCAAGTGAGTTTGGTTATCGTCAAGACCCAACAGGTATGTCAGGAACACAACATGATGGGATCGACTTAGCTGTCGCGTCAGGAACACCAGTTTATGCTGTTAAATCAGGAACAGTAGTAGAAGCAGGTTTCCATTACTCGGCTGGTAATTATGTGATTATTAAACATCAAAATGGTCAATACACGTATTATTTCCATCTAAGCAGTATCAATACTTATACTGGACAACAAGTGGGTCAATTAACCCATATCGGTAATGTTGGAACAACAGGTTATTCTACAGGTTCACATTTACACTTTGGTATTAGTTCCGCATTATGGTCAGGATTTGAAAATCCAAGAAACTATGTTGCATTTTAATAAATAGTGTCTATAGGGCATTAATGTAGATAGAAGCAGGTTTTGTTAAAAAATCTGCTTTTTTGCATTTCAAAAGGAGATAGAAAATTATTAAAGGTATTAGTTCACCTCAAATAATAAAGTTTAATTAAAGTAAAAATATAACTATTTAGCATCCAAATGATTTTGTACTTTTTTATAAAAATTCACACTTTTTTAATAAAAAATACATAGATAAACGAAATAAAAGCAAAAGAAAATCCAAGTGATTTGATGAACAATAATAATTTAAAACTATTTTATAATCTAAAAGTTATCACTATTTAAAATCTAAGGCAGTTCGTTATAACGGGTTTTATGAACGATTCAGTTATGAACTGTGTTTCAAAATAAAAAAAATTCTCACATTTTTGTTTGTTCAAAAAATAACTATTAAAAAAATACATCAAATTATAATCTATTTATTGTTTTAATGTTATCTTTTTTTAATGAAAGTTCGTTTAATTATGGTATCTTGAAATCAAGGAAACTTTGAAAGCGTTTTCTTAAAAAGCTAATAATTAAGAGGAGGAAGTTAAAATGTTATTTGAAGAAATGGTAAACAGAGATTATGAGCAAGTGGTATTTTGTCACGATAAGAGTTCAGGGTTAAAGGCAATCATTGCAATTCATGATACAACATTAGGTCCTGCACTAGGTGGTTGTCGTATGTGGCCATATGCAACTGAAGAAGAAGCTCTAGTTGATGCGTTACGTCTTGCACGTGGTATGACGTATAAAAATGCAGCTGCAGGGTTAAACATTGGCGGTGCGAAAACAGTAATTATTGGCGATCCTAAAAAGGATAAAAGTGAAGCGTTATTCCGTGCTCTAGGTCGTTATATCGAAGGGTTAAATGGTCGTTATATTACAGCAGAAGATGTGAACACTACAGTTGAAGATATGAACTATATTTTTGAAGAAACAAATTATGTGACAGGTAGTAGTTCTGCTAAAGGTGGTTCTGGTAACCCAAGTCCGAAAACGGCTTTAGGTGTATTATATGCGATGAAAGCAACAGCTAGTGAAGTATATGGTTCTGATTCACTTGAAGGAAAAACTATTTCTATTCAAGGTGTAGGGAATGTTTCCTACTCATTATGTGAGATGTTGCATGAAGAAGGAGCTAAATTAATTGTAACGGATATTAATCAAGCGGCTGTTAAGTTGGCAGTTGATAACTTTGGGGCGACAGCTGTAGGAGTGGATGAAATTTATTCAGTAGATGCTGATATTTTTTGCCCGTGTGCTTTAGGTGGTATTTTAAATGATGAAACAATTCCTCAATTAAAAGTGAAAGCAGTATGTGGTAGTGCAAATAATCAATTATTAGACATTGAAAAACATGGAAAATTAATTGAAAAAGCAGGCATCGTGTATGCGCCAGACTACATTGTTAACTCTGGTGGGGTTATCAATGTTGCTCAAGAACTTTCAGGTTACGATGAAGGAAAAGCTAATCAGAAAATTATGGATGTTTACAACCAAATGAAGAAAGTGTTTGAGATTGCTAAACGCGAAAATATCACGACAGCAATGGCAGCCGATCATTTAGCTGAAGAACGTATTGAAGAAATGATGCGTGTAAGAAGTACTTATATTCAAACTGAAAAATCTTCAATTACAAAACGATAGAATAAATATGGAAAACGGAATTACCATCAATTAAGTAAGTGTCATGATTGGTGGTAGTTCTTTTTCCAAAATATAGAGAAAGGACAGCAAATATGCCTAATGAAATCAAACCAGTAGTTGCCGTTGCAGGTGCTACTCAGGGATTTGTTGATAGCGTGGTCAAGGATGCACTTGAACAGGGATTGTGTGAGTTTTTGTTATATAGTGATGTGCCATTAGAAATACCTGCTACAGGTGTTAGTTTAATGTCAGGTCTCGATGAGCAGTCTATGGTTGATCAAGCGGTAAAATCTATTGTTGAAAAACGAGGAACCTTATTAATGAAAGGCTCTGTTCAAACTTTCACCATTTTGAGAGCGGTACTAAAGAAAGAAAATGGTTTAAGGAAATCAACTGTTTTATCACAAGTTTCAGCGATTCAATTAAAAGAGTCAGGTCGTTTATTATTATTGACAGACCCCGCTTTAAACATTCAACCGACCGTTGAAGATAAAATTGCGATTACGCAAAACGCAATAGAAGTGGCTCATAAAATGGGAATTGAAGTACCAAAAGTAGCATTGTTAAGTTCTGTTGAAGTTTTTAATCCCAATATACCTTCATCAGCCGATGCTCATGAGGTAGCAACTTATTTTGAAAATAATCCGGAAGCTGCGATTATTGATGGCCCGATATCATTTGATATTGCAACCAGTCATGAAGCAGCAACGATTAAAGGTTATCCTGGCTCAATTAAAGGAGATGCTGATGTTTTAGTGGTTCCTACAATTGATGGTGGAAATTTCCTATATAAAGTTTTCAGTCATTTTGTTCCTAGTATCGTAAGCGGCGTAGTAGTCGGTGCTGCGGTACCCATAGCTCTATCTTCTAGAAGTGATGATTTAGCAACTAAAATGGCGTCTCTAAGACTAGCCATTAAAACAAGTTTATAGAGAAGGTGTGGGAATTATGAATTTTGAAACGCTAGTAATTAATCCTGGGTCAACTTCAACTAAAGTGGCGGTCTATCAAGGGAAAAAACAATTATTTCAAACGAATCTTTGCCATCCAATAGAAGAAATTGAGAAATATCCTCAAATTAGCGATCAGTTTGATTTTAGAACACAAGCTATTTTGAAAGTAGTTGAAGAACAATCTTATGATTTAAACCGATTATCAGCTGTAGTTGGACGTGGTGGATTGTTACGCCCGATAGAAAGTGGCACATACGAAGTGACTGAAAAGCTAAAAGAAGACTTAAGACTAGGTGTTTCAGGTCAACATGCTTGTAACTTGGGTGGGTTAATAGCTGATGAGATTGCCCAAAAATATCAAATCCCATCATATATTGTGGATCCGGTTGTGGTTGATGAATTGCAACCTCTCGCAAGATTTTCTGGAACGGAAGCTCTTGAGCGCTCAAGTATTTTTCACGCCCTAAATCATAAGGCAGTTGGTCGAATTGCAGCAGAAAAACAAGGCACAGATTATGACAAACAAAACTATGTGATTGCTCACTTAGGTGGTGGTGTTTCAGTTGCTTCTCATGAGAAGGGACGCGTAGTTGATGTTAATAATGCGCTTGGAGGGGAAGGTCCATTCAGTCCAGAACGTGCGGGAGGTGTCCCAGTCTATCATTTTATGCAGCTAACTAAAGAATGGCCTCAAGATAAAATTTATAAGACGTTAGTTGGGAAAGGCGGTCTCGTTTCTTATTTAGGAACGAATGATTTGCGCGTGGTGGAGCAATTAATCGCAGAGGGTGATCAAAAAGCCAAATTAGTGTTTGATGCGATGGCTTATCAAATCAGTAAAGAAATCGGTGCAAATTGTGCTGTATTGAAAGGTAAGATAGACGCGATTGTTTTAACAGGTGGACTTTGTTACAGTGATAGTTTTGTTCAATCAATCACTGAATATGTTTCTTGGATGGCTCCAATCATTGTTGTTCCTGGAGAGGACGAAATGGGTGCATTAAATCAAGGAGCCCAACGAGTCTTAGCTAAAATTGAACATGCTAAGCAATATTAGGCGCTAACAAGATGGAGGAGGAAAAGACGTGGCACAAGAATATGATGTAGTCGTTCTAGGTGGCGGTACAGGTGGGTATGTCGCAGCTATTCAAGCGGCAAAACAAGGCAAGAAAGTAGCCGTTGTTGAACAATCTAAGGTGGGAGGAACATGCTTACATAGAGGTTGTATTCCGACTAAGGCACTATTACGTTCGGCAGAAGTTCTGCAAACCGTGAAAAAAGCAACTGAATTCGGTGTGGAATTAGCTGGTGCAGTAGGCATTAATTTTATTAAAGCACAAGAAAGAAAACAAGTGATTATTAATCAGTTAGAACAAGGCATTCAACAATTGTTTAAGATGGGGAAAATTGACTTATACGAAGGTCGGGGCACTATTTTAGGTCCGTCAATTTTCTCTCCAATGGCGGGCACTGTTTCAGTTACTTTCTCAGATGGTCGCGAGAATGAAATGTTAATTCCTAAGAATTTGATTATTTCAACAGGCTCACGTCCACGACCATTAGAGAAACTGCCATTTGATGAAGAAGTGGTGTTGTCTTCGGATGGTGCGCTAGAGCTAACAGAATTACCCGCATCAATGATTATTATTGGCGGCGGTGTAATAGGAATGGAATGGGCATCATTGTTGTCTGACTTTGGCGTTAAGGTGACGGTATTAGAGTATGCTGATCGCATTATTGCGATGGAAGATCAGGAGATTTCTAAAGAATTGACTGGCATTTTTAAGAAAAAAGGCGTAGAAATTGTCACTAGTGCAGAAGTCTTGGCAGATTCATTTGAAAAGACAACGGAAGGCGTCTCTGTCCAAGCAAAAGTTAACGGAGAAATTCAATCATTTACGGCTGAAAAACTATTAGTGTCAGTAGGAAGACAAGCAAATATCGAGAATATTGGGATTGAAAATACCAATATAGTAGTAGAAAAAGGGTTTATTCAAGTGAACAACCAATTCCAAACGAAAGAGCGTCATATTTATGCGATTGGGGATTGTATTCCAACTATGCAATTAGCGCATGTTGCCATGCATGAAGGAACATTAGCGGTTAAGAGTATTTGTGGAGAAACCATTGAACCATTTAATTATGATTTGGTTCCAAGATGTATCTATACATCACCAGAAATTGCATGTGTGGGTGTTTCAGAAGCTACTGCCAAAGAACGAGGGGCAACAATTAAAAAAGGTAAATTTACGTTCAAAGGTATCGGTAAGGCATTAGTTTATGGAGAGTCAGAAGGTTTTGTCAAAGTCATTGCTGATAAAAAATCAGATGATCTATTAGGCGTTGCTATGATTGGACCGCATGTGACGGACATGATTAGTGAAGCAGCTTTAGCACAAGTTTTGGATGCAACACCTTGGGAGATTGGAGAAACAATTCATCCACATCCTACTCTGTCAGAAGCATTAGCAGAAGCAGCTTTAGCAGTAGATAAAAAGCAAATTCACGGCTAATTTATTAGAAAAATTTAAAGGGGGCAACAACATGTTATTAAAAGACACTGGTTTATCTAAAGAATCATTACAAACCATTTTTCGTACTGCTTTACTAACTCGTAAAGTAGATGAACGTATTTGGTTACTTAATCGTGCAGGAAAAATTCCTTTCCATATTTCAGGTCAAGGTCAGGAAATTGCTCAAGTTGGAGCTGCTTATGCATTTGATTTAGAAAAAGATTATTGTTTACCTTATTATCGTGATTTAGCAATGGTTTTAAGTTTTGGCATGACTGCAAAAGACATTATGTTATCAGTATTTGCTAAGGCCGAAGATCCAAACTCAGGTGGTCGTCAAATGCCAGCCCATTTTGGTCAAAGAAAAAATCGTATTGTAACACAAAGTTCTCCTGTTACAACGCAATTCCCGCATGCTGCTGGTATTGGATTAGCAGCAAAATTAGCTGGCGAAGATAGCATTTCATATGTGTCTTGTGGAGAGGGGTCTTCAAATCAAGGAGACTTCCATGAAGGAATAAATTTTGCTAGTGTCCATAAATTACCAGTTGTTTTTGTTATTCATAATAACCATTACGCGATTAGTGTACCTGCAGAAAAACAATTTGCAGCAAAAAAATTATCAGACCGTGCCTTAGGTTATGGTATTCCAGGTGTTCAAGTTGATGGTCATAATTTTGCGGAGGTTTATTTAGCTTTTAAAGAAGCAGCAGATCGAGCTCGACGTGGAGAGGGTCCAACATTGATTGAAACGTTATCTTATCGCTTCACGCCACATTCATCTGATGATGATGATCGCGTCTATCGTTCACGTGAAGAAGTAGCAGATGCCAAAGCAAAAGATCCAATCGAAATCTTTAAAAACGAGATGTTAACAGAAGGCTTTATCACCGAGGATGAAATTGCTGAAATAGAAAAAGAATTAGTCAAAGAGATTAATGAAGCAACGGATTATGCTGAAAATGCCCCTTATGCAACACCAGAATCTTCATTGAAATATGTTTACGAAGAAAGTGAGGAGGAATAAAAATGGCAGTTATTTCATATATAGATGCAATTAAATTAGCTCTTCGCGAAGAGATGCAAAAAGATGAGAAAGTGTTTATTTTAGGAGAAGACGTAGGGAAAAAAGGGGGCGTCTTCAAAGCAACGGAAGGGTTATACGATGAATTCGGTGAAGATCGTGTTATTGATTCACCATTAACTGAGTCTGCAATCGCTGGAGTTGGGGTCGGTGCAGCGATGTATGGCTACCGTCCAATTGCTGAAATTCAGTTCGCTGATTTTATCATGCCGGCAGTTAACCAAATAATCTCGGAAGCGTCTCGTATTCGTTATCGTTCGAATAATGATTGGTCATGTCCAATGGTAATACGTGCACCATTTGGAGGTGGTATCCATGGTGGCTTGTATCATTCACAATCAGTCGAAAAAGTTTTCTTTGGTCAACCCGGTTTGAAAATTGTGGTGCCATCTAATCCATACGATGCAAAAGGTTTATTAAAAGCTGCAATTCGTGATAATGATCCTGTATTGTTCTTTGAACATAAAAAAGCCTATCGTTTATTGAAAGGAGAAGTTCCTGAAACTGATTATGTTGTCCCCATCGGTAAAGCGAATGTTGTTCGTGAAGGAACTGATATAACTGTCATTACCTATGGATTAGCCGTTGAATTTGCTAAAGAAGCAGCAAATAGATTAGCTGCGGATGGTTATGATGTTCATATCTTAGATTTACGTACTATATACCCATTGGATAAAGAAAGTATTATTGAGGCAGCTAAAAAGACAGGAAAAGTCTTGTTAGTTACTGAAGATAATTTAGAAGGCAGTATTATTGGTGAAGTAAGTGCCATTATTTCGGAAAATTGCTTATTTGATTTAGATGCACCGATTGCTCGTTTAGCAGGCCCAGATGTGCCAGCGATGCCATTTGCTATTACAATGGAAAAATATTTTACAATTGATCCCGATAAAATTGAAGTAGTAATGCGTGAACTGGCAGAATTTTAATTAACTATAGAAATAAGGAGTGAGGAAATATGGCACTTGAAAATATTTTAATGCCTAAATTAGGTGAGAGTGTAACCGAAGGCGCTATTAGCTCTTGGTTAGTTCAACCAGGTCAACATGTTGAAAAATATGACGCATTGGCTGAAGTGTTGACGGACAAAGTGTTAGCAGAAATACCTTCATCATTTGCAGGAACGATTAAAGAAATTCTGGTAGTAGAGGACGATGTCGTACCGATTGGCACCGTAGTCTGTACGATTGAAACAGAAGATGAAGGAAGTGTTGAAGGAGATTCAACTGTAGACAGTGAACCAACAGCTCCAACTCCAAGTGTTTCCAAAAAAGTTACTTCACCAAGCAAAGCGCCTGTAAAACAATCCGAAACTGGCGCCCGTTTTTCACCAGCCGTCTTAAAATTAGCGGGTGAGCACAATATTGATTTAGCTCAAGTCTCTGGAAGTGGCGCTGGAGGTAGAATCACCCGAAAAGATTTATTGAAATTGATTGAAAATGGTCAAGTTCCGACAACGGGTGCTGCAGTGGCAGAAGAAAACCATATTGTGGTACCACCAGTTGCAGAATCAGCTACAGTTAAAATTGAAACGGTGCCTCAAAGTGTTCCAAGTGTCAACATGGGTGGTAGTGTAGTTGAAATACCAGTGAGTGGTGTTCGTAAAGCTATTGCAAAACACATGGTGGAAAGTAAACAAACTATTCCACATGCATGGATGATGACAGAAGTAGATGCAACAAACTTAGTGAATTATCGTAATGAATTGAAAAATAAATTCAAAAAAGAAGAAGGTTATAATTTAACCTACTTTGCTTTCTTTGTTAAAGCTGTCGCTCAAACGCTTAAGAATTTCCCAATGTTAAATAGTAGTTGGGCAGGCGATAAGATTATTCAGAATAAAGATATTAATATTTCAATCGCTATTGCGGCAAATGATGTATTATTCGTTCCAGTTATTAAGCATGCTGATGAAAAATCGATCAAAGGAATCGCACGTGAAATCAATGAGTTAGCAATCAAAGCTAAAAAAGGTAAATTAACAGCTGCAGATATGGAAGGTGGTACGTTTACTGTAAATAGCACCGGTTCATTTGGTTCGATTCAATCGATGGGGATTATCAATCATCCACAAGCGGCTATATTACAAGTAGAAGCAATCGTTAAACGACCGGTTGTGGTTAATGAAATGATAGGCATTCGTGATATGGTTAACTTATGTCTATCCATTGATCATCGTGTTCTTGATGGCATGATGGCAGGTGCATTTTTAAAACAAGTCAAAGAAACGGTTGAACGTATGACGGAAGAAACAACTTCAATCTATTAAAATAGGTTGAAGAAAAGGGAAGTCTAATTGAAGATAAGTGAAGTCAGTATATAAGTGTTAACTATTCTTTCTTATCTTCTTAGGCTAATCCTTTCCTATAAAACATATATTATATCAATGATAAAGTTGTATTTAGTCGTGTCGTTATTAAGTGTATTCTTACATGACATGTTTTCATAAATTGGTTGTTTTAATAACAGGAGTAAGGGAGGAATATTATGTCTAAAAAAGTACCAACTTCATATGTGTTTATTCTTGGATTAATGTTATTTGCTATGTATTTTGGAGCCGGTAATTTAATTTTCCCGGCAATTATTGGACAGGAATCAGGTAGTAACATTGTTACTGCAATGATAGGATTTTTCTTGACAGGTGTAGGTTTACCTTTGCTTAGCTTTTTAGCAATGGTTGCAACGGGTAAAAATAATATTCAAGAGCTAGCTGGTCGTGTTAAGCCATGGTTTGGTGTACTGTTTTCAGTTGTTTTATATCTATCAATTGGCCCATTTTTCGCCATTCCGAGAGCGGGTACAGTAGCATTTGAAATTGGAATCAAGCCGTTTGATTTTGGCATAAGTGAGTCAATGACATTGCTAATCTTTACCTTAATATTCTTTGCAATTGCTTGTTTGTTAGCCCTATTTCCAGCTAAAGTAGTTGATATTGTAGGTAAGTATTTAACGCCACTAAAAATTACGTTAATTGGCATCTTAGTAGTCGTAGCGATTGCTTTTCCTATGGGAGATATTTATGAGCCACAGGGTGATTTTGTTAGTAAGGCTTTTGTAAATGGCTTTAAAGAAGGATACTTAACTTTAGATGCGATGGCGTCTTTTGCATTTGGTATTATTATCATTAATGCTGTGAACGAAAAAGGTGCAACCGACAAAAAACATGTGATGGCAGCGTGTACTAAAGCGATTGTCATTGCGGCAACTTTATTAGTCATTATGTATTCTGCTTTGTCTTATATGAGTGCTACTAGTGTATCTAAGATTGGGTACATGGATAACGGTGGTGAAGTATTAGCCAAAGTTTCTAACTATTATTTTGGCGTTTATGGGAATGTCTTACTTGGCTTGATGATCTCGGTAGCCTGTATGACGACCTGTGTAGGTTTGCTCTCGTCTTGTGCACAATATTTTAATCGTTTATATCCTAAGATTAGCTACCAAAAATACGTTATCGGAATGACATTATTTAGTATTTTAGTTGCAAACATGGGATTAACGAGTTTGATTAAGTTTTCTGAACCCATGTTAAATGCTATTTATCCGTTAGCTATTAGTCTAGTCTTCTTACTTTTATTCAATAAATGGTTTAATGGAAATCAGCGAGTTTATCAATTAGTCATCCTTTTTACGTTTTGTGTGAGTATCTTTGATGGTTTTGATACAGCGGGGATTAACGTTTTAAATATTTCGAGTATCTTAGCGAAATATTTACCACTTTACAGTATCGGACTAGGTTGGATTGTTCCAGCAATTACCGGAGCAGTTATCGGCATAATTTGGGCTAAAATTGAGAAAAAGAATCATCCTGAATTAGTGATTGAGTATTCTTAAGTATAGAGAGTAATAAAAAATGAGGCTGTGACAAAAGTTAGTGTTATTAGTCTAAAATAAAAAATCCGAAACGGACAAAAAGTGTTATTTTTCGTTTGTTTCGGATTTTTTCTATTTTCTATGTCTTTCTGCGTCTCCCAAGACGCTAATTTCATCATATTTAGCGCCAAGGAAACAATACCGGTTTCCTTGAGAACTTTTCCAAGTCCTCTCACAGAGAAACGAGTGAAGCCCAAAGAAGCCTTCATCCGTCCGAAAACTGGTTCCACATCAATCTTACGTTTAGCGTAAATTTTTCCAGTTTCTTTCGTTGAAAGAAAATCTCGTTGCTTCGCTTTATAATATTCCCATGAAGGATTAATCATTATTTTTCTTATGTGGCCTTTGGCTGTTAACGCAGCAGGAATTTCTTCACGATTTTCGTCATATTTTTCTGCCACATATTCCTTGAAATCACGTGAAAAACCGTCTGTGTCTGTGCGTTTTCGATACTTATTAAAATTAAAACGGACTCCTTTTGGGTCAATATAATAGTCTTCTTTTTCTTCGTAAAACCAATTCATTACCTTTTTATCATCTGACTGCCATTTCTTACTATTTTCTTTCAACATTGTCCCGTACGGGATTAATGAGGTATGTTGAGATAATTTGTCTTCTAGATATTGATAGTTACTTTCTGAACCATAACCTGCATCTGCTACTATATACATGGCATCCTTTTCTGCTAAATTCATTTTTTCTAAGAAAGGGATTAACGTTTTAGTATCTGTTGGATTTTGGTAAACATCATAGCCTACGATAAATTGCTTGCTCGTAGCAATTTGCAGATTATAAGCTGGCTTAAGCTGACCATTTTTCATGTGATCTTCTTTTACTCTCATGAAAGTGGCATCGTGATCAGTTTTTGAAAAGCTGTTTCGTTTCCCGAAAGTCTTAAATTGCTTTTGATGTTCTAGCATTTTAGCTCGACGTGCAGCTAATTTTCTTTTAGTTGATTTTAAAGAACGTCGTTCTTGTTTAGCAGGGTTGGGAGAAAGCTTAGGTGTTGTTTCAATTTGTTTTTCTAATTCTTCTAATCTGAATTCTAAACGAGTTAGAACTTCATCAACCATATCTAAAGACAGATTAGAACCATCTGGTATATGAGACGACGAATAAGCCTCTTTTAATTCATTCATTAAAGAGACGGTTGCTTCTCGATTCATCGCATCGAAACGAATCGTGCTTTTCTTCCAAACAAAACTAAATTTATTGGCATCAGCTAAAATTTTAGTTCCATCAATAAAAATGGCATCATCAATCATGTTTTGTTGACGTAAATAAGCGGTTAGCTGCTCCAAGCCTTGATTAATAAGACCTTCTAATTCATCAGATATTCTAAAGCGTGCAATCGTTCGATAAGAAGGCATCATTTCTTGTGTTAACCAACGAGCCGGTAGGCTCTCTTCAGCCAATTGAGCAATTTTACGACTACTAAAAACACTGCGTGTGTACGCAAATAAGACCAGCTTTAACATAGCAGATAAATTATATTGACGTGGTCTTCCGAATAAATAAGATTCTTTGATTTTTAATGTTTCAACTAGCTCGTTAATAAACCAAGCCGTATTATTTTTTTCTGGAATATATGAAGTTGTAATATCCAAACTTAACTGATTCATGTTATAATTAGAATACATTTTTTGGTCCTTTCTAGGATTCTTTGAAGCATGGGTCGGACCGTGCTTCTTTTTTATTTTATTATACCAAAACCCCTGATAAATTTGGCTTTATTGCCAAATTTATCAGGGGTTTTTTTAGAGACTTATGTCACAGCCTCATTTTTTATTTATTGCTTACTTCGAGTAATTTATGCTTCAATTCTTCTTCCATTACGGCTAATTCTAACTCTGCAGCGCGGCGTTTTTCTTTACCTTCTGCTTGAATACGTAGTGTTTCTTGAATCGTTTCGATTAAGTCATCTTGCGTTTTTTGTAACGTTTCGATGTCGACTACACCACGTTCGTTTTCACGAGCTGTTTCAATGGTAGATTGTTTTAACATTTCAGAGTTTTTCTTCAATAAGTCATTCGTAGTTTCGGATACTTGACGTTGTGATGTTACGGCGTCTTTTTGACGAAGTAAAGTCAACGAAATCGCTACTTGGTTTTTCCAAAGTGGAATCGCCGTGTTAATTGACGCTTGAATTTTTTCAGCCAAGGCTTGGTTTGTATTTTGGATTAAACGAATTTGTGGGGCTTGTTGAATCGTAATTTGACGCGCTAAAGCTAAATCATGGGTACGTTTGTCCAAGCGATCTAAAAATTGTGTTAAGTCATTAACGATTTGGACATCCATTTGATCACCAGTTATTTCAGCTTTTTTCATGGCTTCAGGAATTAATGTTGTTTCTAATTCTTCTTTTTTCAACTCTCCGGCGGCAATGTAAATATTCAAGGCATCAAAATAGTCTTTATTTTTGTGGTAAAGCTGTTCAAGCATCACGTTATCACTTAATAAGCCATTTTTTTCTTTGTCTAATTTAATCGCAATTTTATCAATTTGCGCACCGATTTTTTGATATTTAGCGGTCACTTCGTAAATAGATTGTTTCACTTTACCAAACATTTTTTTGAAAACATTACGTTCTTGCGCTTGTAATTCATCAGGGCTGGTTTCGTTCAGACGATACATTAATTCAGTTAATGAGTCACCAACGGGTCCTAAGTCCTGGTTTTGAACATGTGCTAACATTGAATGTGAGAATTCACCTAATTTTTTTTGTGCGGCAGAACCGTAAGCCATCACCGATTGTGAGTCGTTAATGTCAATTTGTTCGGCTAATTGACGGGCTTGTTCTTGACGTGCTGGTTCTAATTTGTCAATTAGTTTTGGTGCTTGGTTAGTCGTTTCAGCAGGTTGCATATCAGGGCTATTCACCATTTGCATCGCTGCATCAGTTGGATCAGCAAACGGGTTGCTTAATAAATCATCTAAGGTTGAATCTACAGGTTTCATTTTATCAGTCATGTACACATCGACTCCTTTAGTCTTATTTTTCAGTGTCAGTTAATTCTTCTTTAATCAGTTCATCTGTTGCTGATTTAATTATATCATCGATTGGTTCATCATCGGTCCGTGAGATGTTTTGTTCAGCTAAACTAATTTCAACATCTAATTCTTCCATGTCATCTTTAACAAAACGCTCATAATCTTCTAAAAGTAAGCCAGCAACTTTTTCAATCATCGTGGCACTTTTTTCTAAGGCTTCATATGAAGTTTTGGTTTTGACTTCGTGGTTGTTAATTTCGATATATTTTTCAGTTAATTCCAAAATATTTGGTAGGTGATGATATAAGAAACCATCAGCTAAGTGTAACTTATTTGGCTCATCAGCCAAACGTTTAAATAATGATTTTGCAATTTTAACCGCATCAGTACGTAAGTTAATTGCTTTTAACTTAGTGACGCTAGTCATATTTTTATCTAACTGTTCAATTTGTTCTTTTGCTGTTTGCATCGTTTCACGGAAAAAATCAACTTGCTGGTCATTTAAGCCAAGTTCCTCGTAATGAGCAGCTTTTTCTTTACTTAAAACGGGTACTTTTGTTGCTTTATTTTTCTTTGGTCTTTTAAGAATGTCAAAAAGTTTCATCATTAAGCGTACCATTAAGATTCCAATTACAATCGCGACAAAGATTCTTCCTTCGGTTAATTTATCAATAAATATGGCTAGTAGTGGTATTAACACTAAACCTCCTAGCACGAGACTCAACGTTTTATTTTTCAATCGAATCACTCCTTTTTCGTTAAGGGTATTGTTGCCTGATGAATTCATTTTACCATAGTTCATAAAACCACACTATCAGTCCGAAGATTGATTTTTTTTTAGGCCTTTTCATTGAGTTCATGGTATAGTAAGCTCTAGATAGTAAACGAAAAGTGAGGGATGTAGGGTGCGTGAAGAAGATTTTTATGAAAAGACACTCGATCGTCAGACCATTTTCAAAGGGCATGTGATTGAAGTCGCGCTTGATGAAGTGTCACTAGCTGATGGTACAAAAGCGCAACGTGAATTAGTCTTTCATAACGGAGCGGTCGGGGTTGTGGCAGTGACGGAACAGCAGGAATTGATTTTAGTTAAACAATTTAGAAAACCATTAGAGCGTACCTTGATCGAAATACCAGCTGGTAAAATAGAAAAAGGTGAAACGAATCCGGCTGACGTGGCGCGTCGTGAACTAGAAGAAGAAACCGGCATGGGTTGTGAAAAGTTAGAAGAAATCTTTGATTTTGTTTTATCGCCGGGTTTTTCAAATGAACGCATGGTGATGTACCTGGCGACCGGCCTTTATCCGATAGCACAACCTAAAGCGCAGGATGAGGACGAACGCATTGAACTAATGACGGTCAGTTTAGCTGAAGCATTTGAGTTAATGAAACGTAAAGAAATTAATGATAGTAAGACTATTATGGCGTTACAGTATTTAGCATTAAGAACACAATAGGAGGCATTTGGTTTGAGTGACAAGGGACCATTAATTACGCGTAGTAAATTACGTGAAATGAAACGTGAAGAAGAAGCTGCCAATCGCAAACGCGATGAGGCTTTACAAAAAGAGTACGAAGAAAAAGAACAGGCGATTGTTAAACGCTTTAAGAAAGAAAAGAAACAAGTTGAAACGGTACGCGGAAGCCGCGCTGCAACAAGTAGTAAAATACGTCAACGTAGTAGCTTTTTAACGAAGGCCATTATAGTTGTTTCAATTTTGTTAATCATTGTTTTTTATTTTATATTTTTTGGATAAGTGAAGGAGCGAATGGAACAAGATGAAAATTGGAATTATTGGCGCAATGGCGGAAGAAGTCATTGTATTAAAAGAAGCTATGGAAAATATGTCAAGCTGGCAGGAAGCAGGTAATGAGTTTTTCCAAGGAACGATTGCAGGTAATGAAGTCGTTGTCGTGCAATCAGGTATTGGAAAAGTAATGTCAGCGATGACCGCAACCTTATTAATTCATCGTTATCAAGTCGATGTGTTATTAAATACCGGGTCAGCGGGCGGTGTTGGTGAAGGTCTTGCAATTGGTGATATTGTGATTTCAACTAAGTTAGCATACAATGACGTTGATGTGACGGCGTTTGGCTATGCTAAAGGACAAATGGCGGGGATGCCGCTTTATTACGAAGCAGATGAGCAAGTCATTGCCGATTTAGAAACTGCCTCAATTAGTGAAGGCTTACGTGTGAAACGTGGTTTAATTACAACTTCAGATAGTTTTATTGCTAGCCAAGATAAGATTGAGGGGATTAAAGCTGATTTCCCAGACGTTTTAGCAACTGAAATGGAAGGCGCAGCGATTGCGCAAGTGGCGACCCAATATCAAGTCCCGTTTGCGGTTGTTCGTGCGATTAGTGATGTAGCGGATGAAGAAGCTAGCATGAGTTTTGATGAATTTATCATTGAAGCAGGGAAAAAATCAGCGTTAGTGGTGATTGAATTTATTAAGCATTATCAAAAATAATCGAATGAACTAATAAAAGGAAATAAAAGGAGGCAGTTTTGATGAAAGCATTAATTAATATTGATTATACGTATGACTTTGTGGCAGATGACGGTAAGTTAACAACCGGGAAACCAGGTCAGGCGATTGAAGAGGCGATTACTAATTTAACGCGTGACTTTATTGAAGCTGGCGATTTTGTTGTTTTTCCAATTGATGGTCATGATGAACAAGACACGTATCATCCTGAGATGAAGTTGTTTCCACCGCATAATATAATTGGAACATCTGGCCGTGACTTATACGGTAGCTTGAAAGCTGTTTATGAAGAAAATCAAGATAAAGACAATGTCTATTGGATTGATAAACGCCATTATTCGGCTTTTAGTGGTACAGACTTAGATATTCGTTTGCGCGAACGTCAAATTACAGAGCTGCATTTAGTAGGTGTTTGTACGGATATTTGCGTGCTACATACCGCGATTGATGCGTATAACTTAGGGTATAAAATTGTTATTCATCAAGAGGCAGTCGCAAGCTTTAATCCGACTGGTCATGCGTGGGCGTTGGAGCATTTTAAAGGAACATTGGGAGCAGAGGTTATTTAATTATTTGACAAAGGAAGTTGGATAAAATGGCAACAATTAAAGAAGTAGCACATCATGCGGGCGTATCAGTTGCATCAGTTTCAAGATATATGAATAAAAACGGCTATGTGAGTGAAGAAACTAGTCATAAAATTGCACGAGCTATTGAAGAATTGCAATATGTTCCAAACGAGGTAGCCAGATCACTATTTCAAAAAACTTCTAAGTTGATTGGTGTTATTTTTCCCGACATTGCAAATCCGTATTTCCCACTAGTAGCTAAGGGCATTGAGGAAGAACTAACTAAAAATGGTTTATTAATGATTTTAGCCAATACTGCTGATTCAGTTGAAGCAATGGAACGATATGTGACAACTTTTAATCAAAATAATGTAAGTGGCGTCATCACAGCGGTGTCATTACCAGAAAAATTACATGCCAAAATGAAAATTGTTGGAATTGACCGGGTGTATGATGGCGATTTTCCTAAAGTTTTATCAGATGACTATGGCGGTGGCCAACTTATCGCCGAACAAGTATTAAAAACGGCTTTCAAAAAAATCTTAATATTACCAGGTAACCTTAATATCCCAAGTTCTGCAGCCCGTTTTGAAGGGTTAATGAATAAATTTAAGAACGAACGAGTGGACTACAGTGTGATTGAACTGAATTCTTATAATAATGACAATATAGAGAAATCAATTGCCAAAATTGAAAAATATTTTTTGAAATACGATACGATTATTGCAGCAAATGACTATTTGGCGCTTAATTTAATGAAACGAGCGCAAGCTTTAGGTATTAAAATTCCTGAGCAACTCCAAATAATTGGTTATGACGGAATAGTTTTTTCTGATTTAGTGACTCCGTCTTTAACAACGGTAGAACAATCAGCCTACAAAATTGGTCAAGAAGCTGCTAGACAGATGATTTCATTGCTTAATAGTCCGGAAAAAAGCTATCCAGACCGTACATTTATTCCTGTTAAATTTAAAAAAGGTGCAACACTTCGCATTTAAGTGTTGCACCTTTTTTTAGATAGTGTTATGATAGTGGCAAATAGGTAACCGGTTACATATAAAGTTAGGAGAGGTTGAATATATGAAGAAAATAGCGGTTATTGGTAGCTTATCAACAGATTTTGTTGTAACCACTAATATCATTCCTGAGCAAGGAGAAACAGTAGTTGGAAAAGAATTTGCGACGTTCTATGGAGGGAAAGGAGCAAATCAAGCCATCGCAACTAGCCGGTCAGGCATTGAAACTTATATGGTAGGTGCGGTCGGAGATGATAATTTTGGTGAAAATCTATTATCGAATTTAATACATAATCATATCGATACCTCAATGGTTAAAGTAGTAAAGGATATGAGCAGTGGTGTTGCCATCATTCAAGTTCATCAAGGGGACAATCGTATTGTGATTGTCGAAGGTTCAAATGGTAAAAATGAAATTGCTGACATTGATAATCATTCTGATTTATTAAAAGAAATGGACTTATTTGTTATTCAAAATGAAATACCGGTTGAAGTGATTGAATATGTGATTGAATTTGCCCATCAAGCAGGGATTCCAACACTATACAATCCAGCACCGATTAAAGCGATTAATCCTGAGCTTTTAAATAAAGTGAGTTACATTACACCAAACGAACATGAATTTGAAGCGCTATTTACAAATCAAAGTTTAGAAGAGGCGCTAGCCATGCATCCTAATAAATTAGTAGTAACATTAGGTTCAAAGGGTGCTGTATACCATGATGGTAAGCAAGTTGTTCTGGTTGAACAAGAGCCAGTTGACAATGTTGTCGATACAACAGGCGCTGGTGACACATTTAATGGTTATTTTGCGAGTGGCATTTTAAAGGGGTTAAGTATTGAAGAAGCAATTAAACTAGGTAATCGAGCAGCTGGTTTGGCAATACAAAAGAAAGGTGCTCAAAACGGGATTCCTAAGATTGATGAGGTATAAATAATGAAAAAAAATGGTTTATTGAATTCAGAAATTTCAAAAATATTAGATGATTTGCGCCATACCGATCAAATCGTTATTGGAGATTGCGGTTTGCCAGTTCCGAACGGTGTTAAACAAATCGATTTGTCACTAAAGCTAGGTGTTCCTAAGTTTTTAGACGTACTAGAATTAATTATAAATGAAATGCAAGTTGAACAGGCAATTATTGCCACTGAAATTAGTGATAATAATCCTGAAGTTGAAGCGAAAATCAAGGCAACTAATCTACCTCTTGACTATGTTAATCATGAAAGGTTTAAAGAGTTAACAAAAGAGGCAAAAGTGATTATTCGTACCGGGGAAGCAACACCATATGCAAATATTATTTTACAATCTGGCGTAATTTTTTAGGAGGAGTAACGATGAAAATTAATATGCAAGGCATTAGCAAAGCATTTGGTGCTAACAAAGTCTTAGAAGCTGTTGATTTTGATTTGAAAGATGGAGAAATTCACGCCTTAATGGGAGAGAATGGGGCTGGAAAATCAACTTTGATGAATATCTTAACCGGATATCACAAAAAAGACAGTGGGAGCATCAAAATAGATGGGGAAGAGAAAGTTTTTTCAAACCCTAAAGAAGCCGAAGAATTTGGAATCACGTTTATTCATCAAGAAATGAATACGCTTACGAACATGAGTGTTTTGGAAAATATGTTCTTGAATAAAGAAATCAGAAAAGGCTTTGGACTACTTGATACAAAAAAAATGAGTGAACAAGCGCAAGAGATTTTCAAACAAATGAATGTCACGTTTGATTTGAATCAATTAGTGGGTGAATTATCCGTTGGAGAGCAACAAATTTTGGAAATCGCCAAAGCATTATTAGCTAACGGCAAGATCATTATTATGGATGAACCAACCGCTGCCTTATCAGAACGTGAAATTAGTCATTTATTCAAGATTGTTCGTAAGTTGAAAGCTGATGGCGTTTCGATGGTATACATTTCTCACCGAATGGAAGAAATTTTTGAGCTGTGTGACCGAATAACTGTTATGCGTGACGGTATTTCAGTTAGTACCTATCAAATAAGTGAGGTTGGAGTTAATCAAATTGTTAAAGACATGGTAGGTCGAGATATCAACGATTTCTATCCACAAAAAGATAATCCAATCGGAGATGTGAAGTTTAAAGTAGAAGATTTATCATCAGATCGCGTAAAAAATATAAGTTTTGACGTTCGTGAAGGTGAAATTTTAGGCTTCTCAGGTTTAATGGGAGCGGGTCGTACCGAAATCATGCGTGCAATTTTTGGCATTGATAAAAAAGATAGTGGTCGATTATTTTTAAACGGTCAAGAAATTCATGTTAATTCACCTAGTCAAGCCATTGAAAAAGGTATTGGCTTCCTTACTGAAAATCGTAAAGAAGAAGGATTGGTTCTAGATTTTTCTTTGAAAGACAATGTGGTGTTACCGTCTGTTGAGCAGTTTAATAAAAAAGGTGTGCTAGATAATAAAACGATGGATGAATTTGTTGAACTACTGTTGAAACGTTTGACAGTGAAAATGGAAAATAGTGACGTGCCTGCTTCATCATTATCAGGTGGTAACCAACAAAAGGTTGTCATGGCAAAATGGATAGGAATTGGCCCACAGGTTTTAATTTTAGATGAACCAACACGTGGAGTAGATGTCGGTGCGAAACGGGAGATTTATTTATTAATGAATGAATTAGCAGAACGAGGGGTAGCTATCATTATGGTGTCAAGTGATCTGCCGGAAGTTTTAGGTGTTAGTGACCGAATCCTGGTGGTCCATGAAGGTAAAATTAATGGTGAATTAATGAAAGATGAAGCAACTCAAGAACGAATTATGCATTATGCTACGGGAGGAAAATAAAATGACAAGTAAAACAAAAAAACTATCAATTGGATCACTTGGTCCGTTATTAGCACTCGCGATTTTAGTGGTCGTCGTCTCAATTTTAAATCCTAATTTTTTAACACCTAATAATTTATTAAATTTACTAAGACAAGTTTCAATCAATGCGTTAATTGCTTTCGGAATGAGTTTTGTTATTATAACAGGTGGGATTGATTTATCGGTAGGTTCAACTTTAGCTTTAACAGGGGCCTTAACAGCAGGGTTAATTGCCAATGGTATTAATCCGGCACTGGCGATGTTAATCGGAATGATCGCTGGAGCTATTCTAGGAATGATTAATGGTTTATTGATTACTAAAGGTAACATGGCACCATTTATTGCAACTTTAGCAACTATGACTATTTATCGTGGTGCGACGTTGGTTTATACAGATGGCAATCCAATTACAGGTATTGGCGATAGTTTCTTATTCCAATTTGTCGGTAGAGGCTATTTATTCGGTATTCCTTTCCCTATTGTGGTGATGTTAGTAGCGTTTATTCTTTTATATATTTTGTTGCACAAAACAGCATTTGGTAAAAAAACATTTGCCGTTGGGGGAAATATTAAAGCAGCTCAAATTGCAGGGGTAAAAAGCGATAAAGTCCAAACATTGATTTACACGATTTCAGGTTTAATGGCGTCAATTTCAGGTATTGTGCTAACGTCACGTTTAAACTCAGCGCAACCAACGGCTGGTCAGGCATTCGAGATGGACGCAATCGCAGCAGTTGTTTTGGGTGGTACTAGTTTATCAGGTGGTAAAGGCCGTTTAGTCGGAACATTAATTGGGGCTTTAATAATTGGAACAATTAATAACGGTTTAAATTTATTAGGGGTTTCAAGTTTCTATCAACAAATCGTTAAAGGCTTAGTTATTATTGTTGCAGTGTTATTGGATAGAAAGAAAAAATAAAAACTATTTGAATGGAGAGCGAAAAAAATGAAAAAATTTTTATTAAGTATGTTAGCAGTAGGTTCTTTAACTTTGGCGGGGTGTGGTGCAGCAACTTTAGATAATGGCAGTCAGTCTTCAGATAGTGTTAATGAAAAGAAACCTGATGAATTAGTCGTAGGTGTTAGCATTTCAACTTTAAATAATCCATTTTTTGTATCAGTTAAAGATGGTATCAATGAGTTAGCGGACGAAAACAATACCAAAACAATTGTCTCCGATGCTCAAAATGATTCTTCTAAACAAAGTAATGACGTAGATGATTTAATTCAACAAGACGTGGATGTGTTATTAATTAACCCCGTAGATTCTTCAGCTATTCAACCAGCTGTTGAAGCAGCCAACCAAGCAAATATTCCTGTCATTGCTTTAGATAGAAGTTCTGATGGCGGAGAAGTGTTAACCTTAGTTGCATCAGATAATGTCATTGGTGGTGAAATGGCTGCTAACTATATTGTAGAACAATTAGGCGAAAAAGCTAAAGTGGTCCAATTAGAAGGTATTCCTGGTGCTTCAGCAACTCGTGAACGTGGAGAAGGATTTGACAATATTGCAAAAGAAAAACTAGAAGTAGTGGATTCTCAAGCCGCTGATTTTGACCGTGCAAAAGGCTTAAACGTAATGGAAAATATGTTGCAATCTAATGCTGATATTAAAGCAGTTTTTGCTCAAAATGACGAAATGGCTTTAGGCGCGTTAGAAGCATTAAAAGCTGTTGGGAAAACAGATGTGATTGTTATTGGATTTGATGGTAATGATGATGCTTTAAAATCAGTTAAAGCTGGAGAATTATCAGGTACTATCGCACAACAACCAACTGAAATGGGTAAATTAGCGTTACAAGCTGCTTATGACTACTTTGCCGGTAAAGAGGTAAAAGCAAAAATTGATTCACCTTTAGAATTAGTTTTAAAATAATTAGAGAGGTATTAATCAAAGTACAGATTTGGCAAATGTTTTTGCTTAATCTGTACTTTTTTAGTTTATTTAAGTATTTCTTAAGATAAATATGTTAAAATTATTAGCAATTATAGGAGGGAATATGAAAGCTAATAATAAACTAAAAGGTATCCTTATCGGTGCAGTAGTCGTAGCACTAGCTGCTGCTGCCTACGCCTACCAACATCACATAAAAAAACAAGTCAATTTATCAACTGCCCAATTAAAAAAAGCAATTAAAAAACAAGATTACGAGCAACTTATCTCGTTATTCGATGAAGATAGTATTGAAGAGGCAGGTTTCACTAAAGAATCAGCGGCAACTAAATACGCCACTATTTTTAATGCTTTAAACGTTAGCAGTGTTAAAATTACTGACTTCAAACAAGAAAAGCAAGATAAAAATCACTATCAAGTGGCTTATAAATTATCAATGACAACTTCAATGGGTGAAATCAAAGACGAAGCGTATCAAACTACCCTCACAAAAACGGATAACGGCTGGCAATTTGAATGGTCACCCGCTTTGATTTTTGCGGAGATGACTGGTAACGATAAAGTCATGATTAACGAAGAAACTGCTGAACGTGGTAAAATTTTAGATCGTAATGGCGTAGAACTAGCAACTAAACGCGCCTACCAACAAGTCGGAGTGATTCCAGCTAAACTAGGCGAAGGTGAAGAGCGTGATAAAAACATTAAAGCCATTGCCAAGAAATTCGACCTTGATGTTGAAACTATTGAAAGTTTTCTAGCGCCAGACTGGGCAACAGGTGAAGTCTTTGTGCCACTGAAAACATTGGTTAACGACTTGAGTGATGAGGACTTAGCTGATTTACCAACAGGTGTGATGATTAGTTCTAAAGAGACGCGTTACTATCCATTAGGCGAAGCAAGTGCTCAATTATTAGGTTACACCGGTCAAGCAACAGCGGAAGACATTGAAAAAAATCCTGAACTGACCGCTGATATGACGATTGGAAAAGCTGGATTGGAAGCAAGTCTTGATGACCAATTACGAGGTAAAAATGGTGGTACAGTTCAAATTGAAGATGAAGACGGAAAAGTCAAACGAGTAATTCTCGCTAATGATAAAGAAGATGGACAAGATGTGACGTTAACGATTGACTCGAAGGCACAAAAAATCGCGTTTGATTCATTAGACAACCAACCTGGATCAGCTGTTGCAAGTGATCCTTCAACGGGCGAATTGTTAGTTTTAGCAAGTTCACCATCATATAATCCGAATCAAATGACAGTCGGTATCTCAACAAAAGATTATCAAACTTATCAAGAAGATGAAAACTTACCTTTCATTGAACGTTATGCTACGAACTATGCTCCTGGTTCAACGTTTAAAACATTAACCGCGATGATAGCACTTGATGCTGGTACTTTAAAACCAAGCGATTCATTAGACATTAATGGTCTAAAATGGCAACAAGATGATAGTTGGGGCAATTATTATGTGACGCGTGTTAAAGAAGCTAGCCCCGTTAATTTAGAAACAGCCTTAGTCAATTCTGATAATATTTTCTTTGCTCAGAAGATGCTGGAGATGGGAGAGAAAACTTTCCGCCAAGGATTAGAAAAATTCGATTTTAACGAGTCGCTTGAATTGCCGATTACTGTACCAAAAGCTAGCATATCAAACGAAGCTAGTTTTGATTCTAATATTTTATTAGCTGACACAGGTTATGGGCAAGGTGAGTTGATGATTGCACCGGTCACACAGCTTTCAATGTATAGCACCTTGATGAATGATGGGAATCTAGTGTATCCACAACTTGTGAAAGGCCAAGAAAAACCAGCGGATAAAAAACAAGTAGTGTCCAAAGAATCAGCCAATATTGTGCTAAATGATTTAGTTGGTGTCGTCGCCAATCAAGATGGTTACGCGCACGATTTGTATCAATCAGGACGAGTAATTGCGGCCAAAACAGGGACCGCTGAAATTAAAGACAAACAAGATACAACTGGTAAAGAAAATAGTTTCTTGTTATTTATGGACCAAGAACAAAAACAATTTATGGGCTTAGTGATGAGTGAAGACTCACGCGAAAACGGCACAGCCGTTAGCAAGACCGGAGCTCTTTTAGATTATTTAGTGACAAACTACTAATAGTAAAAGTCATTGCCTAGCTATACAGACAGCTAAGCAATGACTTTTTATTTTTTACGCGTATCTTTTAGGAAGTCGTCGATTTTAGTGTATAATAAAGGAAATTATGCAAACAAAGAGAGTGAAGAATAATGAATCCTGTTTATTTAGATCACGCGGCGACAACTCCGCTACATCCAGAAGTCGTGGCAGTCATGACAAAAACATTAACTGAAACATTTGGCAACCCGTCAAGCTTGCACCAATTTGGTCGTCCTGCACAAGGAATGCTTGAAAATGCACGTGATGAGCTAGCTAAAAGTATTGACGCTAAGCCAAGTGAATTAATTTTTACAAGTGGTGGTAGTGAAGGAGATACAATGGCGATTATTAAAACCGCTGAAAATTACCAACATTTGGGTAAACACTTAATTACAACTCAAGTCGAACATTCGGCGGTATTGAAATCTTTTAAATATTTAGAAACCCAAGGCTTTGATGTGACGTATTTACCCGTTGCCTCAACAGGGGAATTGACGGTTGAACAAGTTAAAGAAGCGTTACGTGAGGATACCATTTTAGTCTCAATTATGCGTACCAATAATGAAGTCGGCACGATTTTTCCAATTCCAGCGATTGGGGAGTTGCTAAAAGACCATCAAGCGCTATTCCATACCGATGCGGTTCAATCGTTTGGTCTAGAAGAAATTGATGTTAACGCCTGGCAAGTTGATTTATTATCTACTGCTGCTCATAAAATCAACGGTCCTAAAGGTACAGGCTTCTTGTATATTAAAGAAGGGACTAAAATCACACCTTTAATTCAAGGTGGCGATCAAGAAAATAAAAAACGTCCAGGGACCGAAAATTTAGCCAATATTATGGGCTTTGCCAAAGCAAGTAGTTTATTGACACCTGAAGTGAAAGCTGAAAATCAAACAAAGTATCAAACCTATCGTCGCTTAATTATCAATACCTTAACAGATTGTGGTGTTCATTTTGAAGTGAATGGTCAAGCACCAGAACAATCCGCGCATGTCTTGAATATTTATTTACCTGGTGTACAAAGTGAGATGTTATTAATGCATCTTGATTTGAGAGGTTTCGCTGTGTCTGCAGGCTCAGCTTGTACGGCCGGCAATATGGCACCGTCGCATGTGTTAGTAGCGATGTACGGAGAGGATTCACCCATTGTTCCAGCGTCTATCCGTATCAGTTTTGGCTATGGTTTAACCGAAGAAGACGTGGTCAATTTTGCCCAAACATTGGCTGAAACGGTGACACGTCTAATTAAATAATCTTTTTATGGCAAAAAAGCTAGAGTTCGTTTGCGAACTTGTCTATAATAGAGGTATAAAAAGAGTTGAGGAGTGAATGTAATGGCATTTGAACAAGCTACTTCAGTGTTAGGCTCACCTGTTCAATACAAAATGAGCCCCCAAGCTAAACGTTATACATTTAAGGACTTAGGTTTTTCAGAAACTAAACAAGGTAATTTACAATTTGACCGTGCTTTAGACATGACGGTTAGTAAAACAGGTCCACGTTTTAAAATAACTGTCGCTAAAGACTTACAAACGTTAAAAATGGGCGTTACAACCCCAAACGGTTTAAAACAAATTAACATCTATGAAAAAGAAGAACACGCAGAATTGCGTCAAAATTTAGAATATATGTTAAATGAAATGGTCAGCCGTGGCTGTTTTGAAGTAATTTCATAATGAATTAACTCCTGGGGTTTGTTCTTCAGGAGTTTTTGTTAATTTGCTTATTAAGGCTTTTAGTAGTTGATAACATTGAGGTAACACGTAATAAAGTTGTTCAATTAACCCACTACCCAAGGAGGAATTATTTTTATGACGTATGACAAAAGTTTCTTTGACCGAGTAATCGACCGGAAAGGCACTATTTCAGCTAAATGGGATGGGAGTCCTATTCTGTATGGGGAAGAAGATTTAATCCCGATGTGGGTTGCTGATACTGATTTTCGGGCACCTAAAGAACTAATTGCGGCTATGCAAGAACGTTTAGACAATCAAATTTTTGGTTATGCTTATAATTCGGATAGGACACTTGAAATAATTGCTACATGGCATCAAAAAAGAAATCATATTCACTATTAAGCCGAACATATTTTCTTGATGAATAACGTTGTGCAGGTGATTAGTACCGTCGTCCGCGCGTTGACTGCAGAAGAGGACAATATCTTAGTCCTAACACCGTCTTATGGGCCGTTAATTAATACTCCAACAGCGGCGAAACGTCACGTCATTAAAGTTCCGATGACTTGCGAATCCAAGCGTTATCAAGTAGATATGGCGTCATTTGAGCAAGCAATTATTGAACATGATATTAAAATATTCATCTTGTGTAATCCGCAAAATCCAACAGGTAGGGTATGGACGCACGCTGAATTGACGGAATTATTTAAAATTTGTCAACGTCATCAGGTGAAAGTATTAGCTGATGAAATTCATAGTGACTTGATTTATCCTGATCAAACATTTGTGCCAGCGATGCAAGTGGCGCGTGAAGTCGGTTGGGAGCAACAACTAGTTGTGGCGAATGCCCCAACGAAGACCTTTAACTTAGCAGGATTACAGGCTGCTTATTATATAGTCGAGAACCCTGAATTTATCGAGCTAATTGAACAAGAACGTGCGTATGCAAGTACAGGTAATTTATTAGGTGTTTTTGCGTATTTAGGGATAGAAACGTCTTACAGCTACGGGGAGGACTACGTTGATACCATGATGTCATATATTCAAGACAATTATCGTTATGTTGAAGCCGAATTGGCCCGTGAACTGCCTGAGGCTAAAATTGTCGAAGCAGAAGCAACTTATCTTATTTGGGTTGATATCAGTTATTTAGCTGAGAAGGGTATTACCATGAATAACTTGAAATCTAGCTTGGCTAAACACGGTGTGGCGATTTCGACGGGGGAAGATTTTTATGAAGATCAACTATTCTTACGTGTGAATATCGGTTGTCCGAAAGCAACGCTGACCGAAGGCGTAGCTCGTTTGATTTCAGGCTTGAAAAATTTAAGCGAGTAGCGAGAAAGTCGGATCAACGACTAAATCTTCGGGTGATGGCACTTACGCTAAAAAGGGCAATTATATTTGTAAAGATAGCGTGAAATGTAATGCGCAAATGGAAGAACTGACGTATTTATATGATTTTTATGAAATGTTTTCTAAATAAATAAATAGCCGAGTGGAAGTCACAGCTGTGTGGCTTTCTTTTTTCGTTAGAGAATAGTCAATCAAGAAACGAAATTTAGTGTTAATTGTGAATCAAAACGTGCATTTTTTCCGCAAACAGTATATAATGGATTGACTGAAATTTCCGACCTTCAAATCGTAGATAGTTTCAGAATCTAGAAGAAATGATGGTGATAACATGACAGACAACAGCAAAATTCGTGTCGTTGTCGGCATGAGTGGCGGAGTGGATTCTTCCGTTACGGCTCTACTATTAAAAGAACAAGGATATGACGTAGTAGGGATTTTTATGAAAAACTGGGACGACACTGACGAAAATGGTGTGTGTACCGCAACTGAAGATTATAAGGACGTGGCGAAAGTCGCTAACCAAATTGGGATTCCTTATTATTCAGTAAACTTTGAAAAAGAATATTGGGATCGTGTGTTTGAATACTTCTTGGCTGAGTATCGTGCCGGACGTACGCCAAATCCTGATGTGATGTGTAACAAAGAAATTAAATTTAAAGCCTTCCTAGACTACGCGATGGAGTTAGGAGCAGATTACGTGGCAACTGGTCACTATGCACGTGTCGTCCGCGATGAAAATGGCGTGTCACACATGTTACGTGGCGTTGACAATAATAAAGACCAAACGTATTTCTTAAGTCAATTATCACAAGAGCAATTAAGCAAAACCATGTTCCCATTAGGTCATTTGCAAAAGCCTGAAGTACGTGAAATTGCTGAACGTGCCGGTCTAGCAACTGCGAAGAAAAAAGATTCAACGGGTGTTTGCTTTATCGGTGAGAAAAACTTCAAAGAGTTCCTAAGTAACTATTTACCTGCAACACCAGGTAACATGGTGACGGAAGATGGTGAAATTAAAGGACAACACGCTGGCTTAATGTATTACACAATCGGTCAACGTCAAGGGCTAGGAATTGGTGGCGGTGGTGCGTCAAATGAACCATGGTTCGCGATTGGTAAAGAATTAGCAACGAATACGTTAATCGTTGGTCAAGGTTTCCACCATCCAACGCTTTATTCAACCCATTTAGACGCAAGTGAGATTCATTTTACGCAAGACAATTGGAGCGAAAAAGAGTTCAAATGTACCGCTAAATTCCGTTATCGCCAACAAGACATCGGTGTAACAGTTAAAATTGCTGAAAATGACGCGACTAAAGCACGTGTTATTTTTGACGAACCTGTTCGTGCCATTACACCAGGACAAGCCGTTGTGTTCTACGATGGTGAAGAATGTTTAGGTGGCGGGATGATTGATTTAGCCTATAATGGTGATAAGTTACAACAATATATCTAATCTTCGTATTATACAACCTACTAGTTAATTGTCTGAAAAGGTGATTGATTGGTAGGTTATTTTATTTATTTAATGATCAACATTCATTAGAATTTGGTAAGAAAATAGTAATAAATCTCTACAAAATTTTTGAAAATTTCAGAAATGAGTGACAAAACATTTCCCATCTATTATAATGATGTTCGGTTGATTTTTATTATGGGGAAAAGGAAGGGAAAGCAGTGTTAAAGCGAAAAAGTACGGTACTGGGAATTATACAAAAAAACACCAAGTATCTAAGCATTGTGGAACGTTACAAAATCTATCAATTTAATAAAAAAGTAAACGATAAAGAATACTGTAACCGAGCTACCCAAAAGCATTCGCGTGGCGTTTCTTGTTTACACGACGATTGGTCTAAATTATTTGATTAAATGAATAAAAAATAAAATAAATATTAATATTAAAATAAATTGAAGGTGTCTGAATAACTAATTCAGGCATCTTTTTTCGTTAATTCGCTAAATTAATGACTCACATATTTTCAGTTAACTATGTTTTTTTATTGAAAATATATTTATTGAATTATATAGTAACAATAAATGTAACTAATAATATAGAGTGTAATATTAATTTGTTAAATTAAAAAATAATTAAAAATAAATGATGAAAGTGCTTTACAATTTAATTTTTATATAGTAAATTGTAGAAGTTAAGAGAAAGCGAACAAAACAAATAATAGCGGAAGAAAGGAGCAAGACTCATGTTAACTATCAATGTGATCAAACAACAAAAATCAAATAAAAAAGATATGGATCTATTTACTCCTTATTCGGTGTCTATCATTTTGTAGCGGGCTTTTTGTATGTCTCAGTCTGTGTACGTTGGCTTTATGATAATTATGAATAAATAACTTACCAACCGGTAAATTGCGGAGAAATGCGATTCGACAATTTATGGGTTTTTTTGTGCGCTTTTTTAACATAATAACAAAAACAAATTTATGGATGTAAAGGTGGGAAAGAAGAATTTATGCTAAAAACATTTTGGAATTATATAAAAAAACATCCACTGGCGTATGGTATTGCCACATGCTTTGCCTTAGTGTCATCGGGTTTAACACTAGTGCCAAATTTAATGATTCAAAAATTCATTGATGCTATAGTCGTGAACAACTTAAGTCGTGATAATTTATGGTTGTATTTATCAATATTTTTTATTAGCGTGATCTGTATTTACGTAGTGGATGTCATCTGGGTCGTGACGCTTTTTAGTCAATCATACCAATACCAGTCTGAACTGCGAAACAAGGTATACAAAAAATTACTACACTTGCGTACGCCATTTTACGAGCGCTTTCGTTCAGGTGATTTAATGACGCGTATGACTAGTGATATTGACTATTTAGGTGACACGATTGGGTATGGCTTCATGTTAATTGTCTCGAATGTGACGTGGACAGTGAGTATTTTAACAATCATGATTGTGACGACGTCATGGCAAGCTACAGCGGTCAGTATTTTACCGCTAGTTTTATTCGGTTATATCGTCTTTAAACTATGGTCGAAGATTGATGTGCTCTACGAAAATAACCGAGATTCGGTGGCCAAATTAAGTAATGAAGTGTTAGAAATGGTCGATGGTGTTCGCGTAATGCGTGCATACGGAAAAAAAGAATTAGAACAAGCACGTTTCCAAGAGAGAACCTCACAAGTTTTGAAAAAAGCCAATAATTTAGTCGTCTATAATGGTTCTATTGGGCAAGTGGCTAAATTATTAACAGGCTTGAGTATGGGGATTGGTTTGACTTACAGCGGTTACCTAGTCAGCCAAGGGGTGATGACATTGGGTCAACTGATTGCCTTTCAAATTTATTTAGGGATGCTAAGTGGTGCTGTTTGGGGATTATCAGATATCGTCCTAGTTTACCAACAAGGAAATGTTTCGTTTAGAAAAATCGATGAACTACTAACGGCTGAAGATTCTTTGGAAAAAAACGGACAAGCAACTATCGAATCAATCGAGCACATCGAGTTTACAGACTATGCTTTCAACTATCCGACTAGTGATGAAACCACATTGAAAAAAATTGATTTCTCGCTAAAGCGCGGTGAAACCCTAGGAATTGTTGGGAAAACAGGTAGCGGCAAAACAACATTAGTCAGACAATTGTTACGCCAATATCCCGTAGGAGCTAGCGGTGAGATCAATATTAATGGTCGTCCTATTCAAGCATATAGTGTGAAAAATATGGAAGGCTTAATCGGTTATGTGCCGCAAGAACATATCTTGTTTTCAAAAACAGTTGGTCATAATATTCGCTTTGGAAATAACAGTGCGACCGACCTTGAGATGAATGCTGCGATTGCCTCAGCAGATTTTTCAATAGATTTGGTACGGATGGCAGATGGTCTAGAAACGTTGATTGGAGAAAAAGGAGTCTCAATTTCTGGCGGACAAAAACAGCGGGTATCGATTGCGCGCGCTTTAATTAGACAGCCTGAGTTATTGGTACTTGACGATTCGCTTTCAGCGGTCGATGCGAAAACTGAACGGGCGATTATTAATAACATCCGAGAAATTCGACAAGATAAGACGAACGTGATTGTCACACACCGTCTATCAGCTGTTGCTGAAGCAGATAAGGTCTTGGTGCTTGAAGATGGAGAAATTATAGAGGCAGGTACTCCGTCAGAGTTATTAGCGAATAAAGGTTGGTACTATGAACAATACATGACACAACAAATGGAGGTGAAAGAAAGTGAAAACATTTAAGCGTTTATTAAGTTATTTTAAATATGAAACAAGACGTTATACTTTCGGTGTTATTTTGTCATTTATTTCAGCGATGACGGCTATTTATGCTCCGTTAGTCGGAAAAGAAATGATTGATTATGTCTCGGAACAAATGACAGCTAACAGTCCGGTTGACTTTAGTTTATTAATTCAACAATTTGGTTGGTTTATGTTGGTGACTTTATTTAGTAGTTTATGTGGATATGCTAGCTATATTTTACTATCGTATGCGTCGAATGGGGTTAGTAAAAGACTCCGTGATGAAGCATTTGCTCACATGCAGACACTACCGATTTCTTATTTTGATGATAAACCTGCCGGCAAGATTTCAGCGCGTATCGTCAATGATGTTGAATTGCTAAGAACCAATTTCTTCCTAAACTTTAGTAATGTGGTCATTATAAATGTTTTAACGGTAATAGCGATTTATGTAGCGTTATTTTTTGTTAGTCCACAAATTGGGACGGCCTTGTTATTATTACTGCCGTTCTTTGCTGTTTGGCAATGGGTGTATATTAAACTGGCTGCACCGATTAATAAACAGTGGCGTGAAAGTGTCAGCGAACTGAATAGTCACACGGCTGAAATAGTACAAGGTGTCTCGATTGTGCAATTATTTCACCAAGAAGACAACATGCTAGCGGAATTTGAAGAAACGAATCAAACATGGCTTAATACCAGACTTAAGTCGATTCGCTTAGATGGCAGCTTGTCATGGGACTTCTCAACTTTCATTAAAAACTTGGTCATGTTTGCGGTTTTAATGTATTTAGGCACGCGTTTTGTTGACGGAGTTCTTGGGTTTTCAATCGGGACGATTTACGTTATTATCAACTACATTAATCATTTGTTTGATCCGATATTAAACTTGGTGAGATTGATGTCAACCATTCAGCAAGCACTATCAGGTGGGAAACGTGTGTTTGAATTGTTAGATGAAACACCAGAAGCTGATTCTGATCAAGAGATTACGTTTAAACAGGGAAATGTCACATTTGACAACGTTTCGTTTGGTTATAATCCAGACAAGCCAGTCTTAAAAAACATTAATTTTTCCGCTCAAAAAGGGGAAACGATTGGTTTAGTCGGTCACACAGGGTCAGGGAAAAGTTCGATTATTAATTTGTTATTTAGATTTTACGACCCGCAAAATGGGCAAGTCTTAATCGATGAGCAACCGTTAGTTGAGTATAATCGTGAAAGCATTCGCTCTCATATGGGAATTGTTTTGCAAGAACCATACTTATTTAGTGGGACAATTGCCAGCAATATCAGTATGAATGACCCACGAATTACTGATGAAATGGTCGAAGAAGCGTTAGAAAAAGTCGGAGCTAAAGAGTTCGTGGCTAAACTTTCAAAGGGAATACATGAACCTGTCGTTGAAAAAGGCCAATCGTTTTCATCGGGTGAACGTCAGTTGATCGCCTTTGCAAGAACTTTAGCGAGTAATCCTAAAATCTTGATTCTAGATGAAGCAACTTCACATATTGATACCGAGACTGAAGAGATGATTCAGCATGCGATGGAAGTAGTGAAAGAAGGTCGCACGACGTTCATTATCGCTCATCGTCTATCTACTATTCAAAATGCTAATCAAATTTTAGTATTAGATAACGGAGAAATTAAAGAACGTGGCACCCATGAACATCTGCTTGAATTGAATCAGTATTATGCAGAGATGTATCAATTACAAGCGCAAGTTTCCGGTAGCTAATTAAAAATAGTTTAATAAAAATAAGTCTTCGAAATTTTTTTCGAAGGCTTATTATTTTTTGTGTTTTAAAAAATTTTAGTCACACCCGTAAACGCTTTATATACCAGTAGTTTAGAATGATTATTATCTAGAAAACACGTGATTTTTTGCCAAAACCCTTAAAATTACAATGTTTTGCGCCTTCAATCATTGAATTTCATTTTCAATTAAGATACAATTAGTTGTATCACAAAGATAAAAATTTAGTGACAATGGAGGGAAATAATACATGGCAGTTTTAGAAATAAAAGATTTGCATGTTAGCATAGAGGATAAAGAAATTTTAAAAGGTGTTAATTTGACGATTAACACAAATGAAATTCATGCAATCATGGGGCCAAATGGTACTGGTAAATCGACTTTATCAGCAGCTATCATGGGTCACCCAAACTATGAAGTAACACAAGGTGAAGTGTTATTGGATGGTGTGAACTTATTAGAATTAGAAGTTGACGAACGCGCGCGTGCGGGTGTCTTCTTAGCTATGCAATACCCAAGCGAAATTCCAGGTATTACTAACGCTGAATTCATGCGTGCCGCAATGAACGCTGGTAAAGAAGACGAAGACAAAATTTCGGTCATGGACTTCATCACAAAATTAGATGAAAAAATGGCATTATTAGATATGTCTGAAGAGATGGCTGAACGTTATTTAAACGAAGGCTTCTCAGGTGGCGAGAAAAAACGTAACGAAATCCTGCAATTATTAATGTTAGAACCAACTTTTGCGATTTTAGATGAAATCGACTCAGGTTTAGATATTGACGCGTTGAAAGTTGTATCAAAAGGGGTAAATGAAATGCGTGGCGAAAACTTCGGTGCCTTAATCATTACTCACTACCAACGCTTATTAAACTACATCACACCAGACGTGGTTCATATCATGATGGATGGTCGCGTTGTGAAAACAGGCGATGCTGATTTAGCACGTCGTTTAGAAGCAGAAGGATATGCCGGCATTAGTGCTGAATTAGGAATCGAATTAACTGAAGAATAAAGGAGCGACGAAAATGACAGATACTATCAAACAAACGTATCTTGAAGCGGTCAAAGCTTTTTCAGTTAATCAAGGGGAGCCAGAATGGATGTTAACTCTGCGTTTGGCTGCTTTAGATCAAGTCGATGAACTAGCTTTACCCGTGATTGAGCGTGTAAAAATGCATCGTTGGGGTTTAACCAACATGCAAGGTTGGGAACCAACAGATTCAACTGACGAAACAGAAATCGTGGTGGACGAAAAAACAAACCCAACGTTTGTCCAAGCCTATAACCAAACCTTAATGGAATATTTACCAGAAGCATTAGTTGAACAAGGTGTGATTTTTACTGACATCTTCACAGCGATGAAAGAACACTCAGACTTAGTTAAAGAAGCATACATGCAGTTAGCGGTTAAACATGACGAAGATCAATTAACAGCGTTTCATGCTGCTTTCATGAACAGTGGGATGTTCTTGTATGTGCCACGTAATGTTGTAATTGAAGAACCGGTTGAAGCGGTCTTCTACCAATTTGCTGATTCAATCGCTAACTTTAACCATCACGTGTTAATTTTAGCTGATGAGAACAGTCAAGTGACTTATTTAGAGCGCTTTGAAACAATTGGTCAAGGCGAAGCCAAAGCAATCAGTAATATTGTCGTTGAAGTGGTAGCTAAACAAGGTGCCCAAGTCAAATTCTCAGCCATTGACCAATTAGGCGGAAATATGAACACTTACATGAACCGTCGTGCTCATATCATGCGTGATGCTTCAGTTGATTGGGCAATTGGGGTCTTAAACGATGGGAACGTCGTCGCAGACTTTGATTCAGACTTAGTCGGTCAAGGCGCACATTCAGAAGTGAAAGTGGTGGCGTTAAGTGCCGGTCGTCAAATTCAAGGAATCGATACACGTGTCACAAACTATGCACCACATTCAGTTGGTCATATTTTACAACACGGGGTAATTCGTGAACGTGGTACCTTAACGTTTAACGGAATTGGTCACATTATTAAAGGGGCGGTTGGAGCTGATGCCCAACAAGAAAGCCGTGTGATGATGTTATCAGACAAAGCCCGTGGTGATGCGAACCCAATTTTATTAATTGATGAAAACGAAGTAACCGCAGGACACGCAGCCAGCGTTGGTCGCGTTGATCCAGAAGAAATGTATTACTTAATGAGCCGCGGTTTAGAAAAAATCGAAGCAGAACGTCTAGTAATTCGTGGATTCTTAGGCAGCGTGTTAACAGAAATTCCTGTCAAAGAAGTACGTGATGAATTAGCTGACGTGATTGAAAGGAAGTTAATGTAGAATGAAAGCTATTGATAAATTACGAGCAAATTTCCCGATTCTTTTCCAAGAAGTTAACGATGAACCGTTAATTTATTTGGATAATGCAGCTACTACTCAAAAACCTAAGCAAGTGTTAGAAGTGTTAAATCAATACTATCAGCAAGACAATGCCAACGTTCACCGTGGCGTTCATACATTAGGGGAACGAGCGACGACTGCCTATGAAGCTTCGCGTGAGAAAGTTCGCCAATTTATCAATGCCCACTCTACTAAAGAAATATTATTCACCCGTGGTACGACCACTAGTTTGAACTGGGTCGCACGAAGTTTTGGCGATCAGTTTGTTGAAGATGGCGACGAGATTGTGATTTCTTACATGGAACATCACTCAAACATCGTGCCGTGGCAACAAATTGCTAAACGTAAGGGCGCAATCTTAAAATATATCGAGTTAACTGATGAAGGGGAACTTGATATGCAGGATGCGCGTCAAAAAATTACGCCTAAAACTAAAATCGTGTCTCTAACACATAGTTCAAACGTGTTGGGCGTGACCAATCCAATCAAAGAATTAGCGCAATTAGCTCATGAAGTCGGAGCGATTATGGTCGCTGACGGTGCCCAAGCGGTTCCACATATGCCAGTCGATGTCCAAGAGTTAGACGTCGATTTTTACGCCTTTAGTGGCCACAAAATGTGTGGGCCGACCGGAATCGGTGTCTTGTATGGTAAACAAAGTTGGCTAGAAAAAATCGAGCCGATTGAGTTTGGAGGCGAGATGATTGATTTCGTCTATGACCAAGAAAGTACCTGGGCCGAGTTACCGTATAAATTCGAAGCCGGCACACCAAATATCGCAGGCGCGATTGGATTAGGGGCTGCGATTGACTACTTAACGGCTTTAGATATGAGTCAAATTCATGCTTATGAGCAAGCGATTGTTGAGTATGTCTTACCCAAATTACAAGCAATAGAAGGCGTGACTGTTTACGGACCGTCAACAACCGCTAATCATACAGCCGTGTTGTCATTTAATATCGATGGCGTTCATCCACATGATGTCGCAACCGCGATGGACATGCAGGGTGTAGCGGTGCGTGCGGGCCATCACTGTGCGCAACCACTTTTACGCTATTTAGATGTTAGTGCCACAGCGCGCGCAAGTTTTTATTTTTACAATACCTTAGAAGAAGTAGATAAATTTATAGACGCAGTGATTGCAACGAAGGAGTTTTTCAGCCATGGGATTATCTAGATTAGATATGTTATACCGCCAAGTGGTCTTGGACCATTCAAGTAGCCCTCGCCATTTCGGTTTGTCAGAAGAAATGACCCACGAGTTGGAGTTAAATAACCCAACGTGTGGGGATGTCATTACCTTACAGTTAAAAATTGCAGACAATCGCGTCGTTGATGCGCGTTTTGCGGGCAGTGGCTGTTCGATTTCGATGGCAAGTGCCAGTATGATGACGGAAGTCGTGATTGGTAAAACCGAAAAAGAAGCGTTAGCGCTGGCCGAAGACTTTTCACAACTAGTGCAAGGTAATGAGGTTGCAGACATTAAGTCGTTAGGCGATGCCGGTTTATTAAAAGGTGTCTCAAAATTCCCAGCGCGTATCAAATGCGCAACATTGGCGTGGAAAGCTCTGGAAAAAGGCATTATCGAACAAGTGGCTGCTACCACTGTCGAACAATCACATTGCGAAGAGAAGGAGTGAAGACAATGACGGATGTACCTGTAGTTGGGGATTACCAATTTGGTTTTCGTGATGAAGTCGAGCCAGTTTATACAACTGGTAAAGGACTAAGTGAAGAAATCGTACGTGAAATTTCACGTGTCAAAAATGAACCAGAGTGGATGTTAGAGTTCCGTTTACGTTCATTAGAAGCATTTAATAATATGGCAATGCAAGAGTGGGGACCTGATTTATCAGATATCGACTTTGATGCCATTACTTACTATAAAAAATCAAGTAACAATCCTGCACGTGATTGGGAAGATGTACCTGAAAAAATTAAAGAAACATTCGAGCGTTTAGGAATCCCTGAAGCTGAACAAAAATATTTATCAGGTGCTTCAGCTCAGTACGAGTCAGAAGTGGTTTACCACAACATGAAAGAAGAATTTGAAAAAATGGGTGTGGTCTTTACTGACACAGATTCAGCGTTAAAAGAATACCCAGATTTATTCAAAGAATACTTCTCAAAATTAGTGCCACCAACTGATAACAAATTAGCCGCACTAAACTCAGCCGTATGGTCAGGTGGTACGTTCATCTATGTACCAAAAGGCGTGAAAGTGGAAGTACCATTACAAACTTATTTCCGTATTAACGACGAAAACATGGGACAATTTGAACGTACTTTAATTATCGTTGACGAAGGTGCAAGCGTGCATTACGTTGAAGGTTGTACAGCCCCAACGTATTCATCAAATAGCTTACATGCAGCGATTGTTGAAATCTTTACGTTAAAAGACGCTTACTGCCGTTATACAACCATCCAAAACTGGTCAGATAACGTCTACAACCTAGTAACAAAACGTGCACGTGCCATGGAAAACGCAACGGTTGAATGGATTGACGGTAACATCGGCGCGAAAACAACCATGAAATACCCAAGTGTCCAATTAAATGGCCGCGGTGCGCGTGGTACGATGTTAACAGTAGCCTTTGCTAACAAAGGACAAATCCAAGATACTGGTGCTAAAATGATTCATAACGCGCCAAACACATCTAGTTCGATTGTTTCTAAATCAATCGCACGTGGTGGCGGCGAAGTGAACTACCGTGGACAAGTAACATTCGGTAAAGAAAGCCAAGGATCAATCTCACATATCGAATGTGATACGATTATTATGGATAACTTATCGAAATCAGATACGATTCCATTTAACGAAATTCACAACAGCCAAGTAGCTTTAGAGCACGAGGCGAAAGTATCAAAAATCTCTGAAGAACAATTGTACTACTTGATGAGCCGCGGCTTGTCAGAAGAACAAGCAACAGAGATGATTGTTATGGGATTCGTTGAACCATTTACCAAAGAACTACCGATGGAATATGCGGTGGAGTTGAACAGACTGATCTCATATGAGATGGAAGGGTCAGTGGGATAACCTTTTTTTAAGAGTCATAAACGTTGGAATATCAATGTTTATGACCCTTTTTTTGTTTAGGTTAAATTTGTTAAATGCCAAATTAAATGCCATTTATAAGAAAGTGAATATTTTAATCAGCAAAAGGACTTTCTAATAATTGAATTTCTTGTTTTTCAATGTTTACTCTTACCGTAATTCCTAACGGGAGAATACAACGTGGAGTAGCATGCCCAAAATTAATATTATAAGCGATAGGAAGGTTTTTATTATCAACAGATTCAACTAGAATTTTTTTATATTCTTCATAGAACACTTCATCTTGTGGCTTACCAAAAATAATCCCGCTAATTACATCAAAAATATTTTTCTCTTTTAACTTCGCTAGCATTTTTTTAAAAGTCTCGGGTGTTTCTTTAATTTCGGAAGTTTCAATAAACAATATCTTTTCTTTCCAATCTTCTAAACTAGGGAAGATACTATATTTATCTATAATCAGAGGTTCATCAACATGTGTGTAAGGTGAGAGCATATCATATAGGCTATCAATGCACCCACCTAGTAAGCGACCTTCAAATACAGGTTGACCTTGTAGTAATTCAAAGCCTTTTAAATCCTGATGGCTAACACGATCAGTACCAATAGCTTTAGCAGAAAAGTCACTTCTTTCTTCATACCATATATTACTCGGTAAAATTCGTTCATAACTGGGTGAGGTTGACAGATAATATTTGAAATATTTTTCTGTATATGGCAACATGTGCGTGCTGATTTCACCAATATCAGGTATTAACGACATCCCATAATAAGTTGTTAACCCCAACTTATAAAACATTAAGTGATTAACGGTGGTATCTGAAAATCCTGTGAATATCTTCGGATTGTTTTTTACTAATTCAGTAAATTTTTGGTTTTCCAATAAATAAGGTAAAGTTCTATAGGTATTATTTCCTCCAATAGCACAAATAATTCCCTTAATGTTAGGATCTGAGAAAGCTTCAATTAAATCTTCAGCTCTAGCCTGAGGATGCTTTTCTAAATAATCAATTCCTTTTAAGGCATTTTTCATTACTACTGGCTCTAAACCGAATTCTATTAATCTTTTAGAAGCAATCTCTAAATTGTGAGAGACAAAAGATTCCCCTAGCAATCCTCTAGATAAGCTAAGAATTGCAACTCTGTCACCTTTTTTTAACCTACTCGGTTTTATCATTAATAGTTCACTCCCATCTATCACTATATTTTCTATTTAGAAATTGACGTATCTAGCGAATCGTTCACCAGTTTCTCTGATTTTTTCAGGTGTAACATGAGCGTAAATATTCATAGTAGTTTTTACGTCTTTGTGTCCTAGTCTTTCTTGCACTTCTTTAATACTAGCACCTGATTCAAATAATAAACTAGCATGTGTGTGTCTAAAACCATGCAAGGTGATTTTTGGTAAATTGTATTTTTCTAATATGTTGTACAACCAGTCATTAGGTGCTTGAGGATAATACAACTCGTTAAATTTGTTTGTAAATAAGAATTGAGTATCTTTAGCCGTATTAAAACCGAATTTGATGTACCATTCTTGTTGGTTTCTTCGCCATTGTTCTAGAATTTGTACAGTTTTCATATCTAACTTTATCGTCCGTTGAGAACTCTTTGTTTTGGGTTCTTGAATAATAATTTTTTTATACTCATCTGTCGCCAAAGTTTTTCCAATTGTAAGTTCTTGATTAAATATATTAATATCTTTCCATTGTAGGGCTAACACTTCAGATTTTCGCATACCAGTAAAAGCTAATAAACGGAAAAATGCTAGCAACTTGGTACTAGTTCTACCTGAAGACTCGATATGGTCGTTTAAACACTCAAAAAACGTTTCTAATTGACTTCTAGAGTAAAAGTTAGGGAACGTTTCAACTTCTTTCTTACGAGGTAATACAGTCTTTCTCATAGGGTTGTTTTCTATGAGTTCCATCTGAACCCCAAATTGAAGGACTTGTCCGACTACTTTTCTAAAATAATGATACTGTTTATATTTTGAATGCCATTTATTGACGATTTCTTGACAGTAACGAACCGTAATATTATCTAGTTTCAATTCTCCAAAGAATTCCAACGCATATTCCTCAATAAATCTGCGTGAAGTTGCAACAGTAGAAGGTTTTACTTTTAGTCTGTATTGAGGTAACCAGAGATCATACAATTCTTGAAAAGTAATGCTTTCTTTTTTAATCAATTTACGATTATTATTCTCAAATTCTGTTTGAAGCTGGGCTAAAGCAATTTGTGCTTCTTTTTTAGTTCTAAAGTTACTTCTAGTTGTTTTAACTGGTTTACCAGTAACAGGATGTACACCTAAATAAGCTTGGAATTTCCAATACTTAGTACCGTCTTTACGTGAATATTGTTTAAAAGATGCCATAATATTTTCCTCCTATAAATTGTTGTTTTTGAGGAGCTATTTCAAAAATCAAAAAGGAGTTATTGGCTTAAATTTATTTGTCAGTTTCAAGAGTTGAAATTTCATCTTCTAAATATTTAGTTATGATAGTAATTAATTCCTGTCTTTCTGTTTTTAGTTCTTCTTTACTAAGTTCTGGTTTTAAATCTTTGATCCCATATAGTAATAAAATATGGCTTAAGGTATTTAATAAATTTTCACTAGATTTTTCTACGAGTATTTTTCTTAAGCCATAAAATAAAGAGACTGAACCTTCTCTCATTATTAACTGAGATTCATCTAGCGATTCCTTATCAAATAACATTTCTAATTTTCTTGCTGAAAGTACAGCATCAGGTTCTTTAACATTCCATAAAATTTCAGAAACAGTTGTTTCACCTAATAAAGCCATTTTTTCTAATTGTTCAAAAGTCGGAAATAAATTCTCATCTTCCCAAGCAGAGACAGTATCTTCATCAACTGATAAATTTTCTGGAAAATTAGTCGAGAATTCTAATTTGTTTTCATTAAGTACTTCTTCTCTAATATATTTAATTTTTTCACCATAGCCAGATAATTGTTTTCCAAATAATAAATAGTCTGTAGTTACATTTCCAAGTTTTGCTATTTGTTTCAATCTTTCTTTATTAGGAAGATTTAATCCTTTCTCCCATTTCCTTACAGAACTACTGTCGCAGGATCGGACAAGGAATTTTTAAGTCAAAAAGAAATGGCGAATTGGTTAGGGATAAGTGTTAACACGTTAAAAACATATGTTCAAAAAGGGTTACCAATTATCATTATTGGAGGTAGAAACTTTTATTCAAAAAAAGAGGTATCAAAATTTTTGCTGAGACAGCAAATAGGAGGAGCAAATAAATAGACTGGCAGGCCTGTAATTTGCTCCTCTAAAAAAATATGAAAGACAGATATACTGTCTCATACATATTAACATCTTTTTGGGAGGATTTGTATGACAAAAAAATCTGGATATAAAATAAAAGATTTTTTGATACACGAAAAGTTTTATAGAGTACCGAAATCTTTGATGTTAAATGAAAAATATAAAAAATTAAGTAGTGATGCTGTTTTAATGTATGCCATTTTTCAAGATAGATATGAATTAAGTTTAAAAAATAAATGGTTTGATGAGAATGGCTATGTATATTTTTACTTTACCATTGACTCTATGATGGAAATTATGAACAAGAGTCGAAACTCAATCATTAAAGCAAAAAAAGAATTAGTAAAATTTGAATTGCTTTCTGAAGTAAGACAAGGTTTGAAGAAACCTAACAAGTTATATTTGCTTAAAGAAGAAAGTATTGATAATAAAGGAAGTTCAAATTGTGAACTTCAAGAGGTTCACAATTTGAACTCTAATGATACTGATATTAACTATACTTTTAAAGACACTAATAAAGATACTATTAGTAATACAGTTAATAAAACAAATATTGATAATTTATTATTAGATAATTTTACAAATTATTATCAAGATCAGTTAGTAACTGAAAAACTAATTGAATTATTTTCAAATTTTGGTTCAGTCTATGAGTTGAAAGATAATATTGATATTATTTATTCAACTAAAAGAAAAGTAGAAAACTATCAAAACAAAGAACAACCTAATAAAAACCTTCGTTACCAAATCGATGGTGAAATGTGGAAGTATGAAATTGAAAAATATGCTTTTAAAGCAGTTTTTAAAATGAAAGAATCTAATACTAAAGATAAAAAGTTCAATTTTAAAAATTATTGGTTTTCAGTAATGGAAAATTTTTGGGAGAGTGTCCTGCTCATGGAAAAAAAATATGGCTATTCTCAACTAGAATTTTGGGCATCAACTGGGTGTTTAGAATTAGAAGATAATTTTATTCAAATGAACAGGTTATTAAAAGACAAGGCAAAAAAAGATAAACAAAAGATTAGATATGATTTAGTATATTGTAGCTCGTTTCAGGAAGAGGAGGTTAAATAATGGGCGGTGGTTCAACTAAACAAAAATTGTACGATAGAAATAGAAAGAATAGTGAAGCGTTAAATTTTCGAGTAGATAAGCGAACGTATAAAGAGATTTCTTTAATTGCAGAACAAAAGGGTATCTCACGTGCAGAAGTCTGTAGAGAGCGGTTAAAGGGGCTACAATACGAGCCCCCTTTACTTGCTGATTTAGATACCAAAGGACTAATTAAAGCCTTGAATTTGTTGGGAAACAACTTAAATCAAGCAACTAAAAGTTTGAATACTATTGCAATTCATTTTCATAAGAAAGATACAGCAACTAATTCTTCTACTGATCTTTTTAGCAATAAAAAGTATCAACTATTTGAGAATGAACAGGCTAATAAGATTGCACAAGTATTTATGATTGTTGATCCCGACAAAGTATTTACAGAAGCTAATCTCCATAATATCCGTAGTAGTCAATTAAGTGATGAAGAAAAGAAATACATGCAATATTGGATTGAGAAAAAGGAACGTCCTCAGACAAAGTTTGAATACGCTACTTATATTCATAATAGACTCAATAAAGCACTAGCAAGCATTCAAATGATGGAAGAGCAGAGTGAAAAGTTATGGGAGCTAGTGTAACGTCATTGGGGAGGAAGAAAAATCTTTCTTCCCTTCTTCAATATGCAGGTAATCCATCAAAAAAAGAAAAATGTGTGGCAGTCACAGGAATAAATTGCAGTGATGAACTAGAAAAAGCGTATTTAATGATGAATAGGACGAGAACAAAAATGAATCATTCAAAGGATGTGACACAGGCTTATCATGTCATACATTCTTTTGATAAAGAAATATCTAAAGAACTTACAGAAGAGCAGATGCACAAAATAGCGGTAGAGTTTGCGGAAAAATCATTTCCTCATTGTCAAATTATTGTCGCAAGTCACAACGATAAGGAACACTTTCATAGTCATTTAGTGATTAACAACATTGATACTGAAACGGGTAAACGAATTAGAATTGATCCAAAAGATTTAGAAAACATGAGAGAAATAAATGATACTATTTTAAAAAGTCATGAGTTGGAACCGATAAACAATGAATATTATGATTCACTTTTTAGACGTAATAACATTTATTCTAATGATCCATCTAAATTGAAAAAGGGACAAGTGAACCATCAACAAGTTATTCAAGATGCTATTGATGAGGTGTTAAGAGATAAAAACGTTACGACATTTGAAAAATTTTCAGATACTTTAGCAAAAAATCATGACATAGAAGTTTACAAGTTTTCTAAAAACAGCAACAAGTTGGGCTATGTTTTGTATAAAAAAGAAGCTAACTTTTATGATAATAGGGAAAAATTTATTGCTTTAGGTAAAGACAAAGCGTCACGAAAAATACGTGAACCGTATGTTGAAAAAACATTTAGTGCTAAAAAATTAGGTAAGAGTTATGAGTTAGAGTCGATAGAAAAAGAGCTTGATTATAATCTAATGGATTATCAAATTAGTAATCTTGATAGCTTTAGTAAAGAAGAACAGTTTATTATTTTGAATCAAAAAATTAATAAAACAGGCGAACTAGAAGCACCCTTTGTAGAATTAGATGAAACAGCACAACGTCAATTTAATCGAAAAGGTGCGCATCATTTTATGAAGTATGACGATTTTTTAAAGTCAGTTGATAAACATTTTGCCACGTCACTTGGTCCACCTGATGATCAAGAGTACGAAATAAAAGTGCATTTGAAAGTGAACAAGCAGACTTTAAAAAGTACCGACCATAAAAAAGTTGCAGTCAAAAAGACAGAAGAAAAACAGTACACGTCTCCACGATTTGGTGTAGGGAGTTACGCTCATACGCCAAATGCACAAGCTTTACACCATCAGATTAGCAAAGTCATTAACGATGATGTGAAGATGTATCGTGCTAAAAAAGACTATGAATTTATGCAACATAAGATCGAAATGGAGCAACAAAGAAGACAAGAATTTGAAATGGATTTTTAAAGCATCTTGCCAGAGCCTAAATTTAAAAGTTTGATATGGTGAGATTATTTTTTAAGATATACGCGAGCTACCCACTGTCTTTCCAGATTTCGAGCCATGCTGTCGCAGGCTACTCTATCTGGAAAGGTCAGTGGTGGATCTCAATTCCTGAGGGAGCAAGCTCCCTACAGACTCCCTGAATAAAATGAAGAGGTGGATAATATGGAAAAATCAAAAAATACCGAAATGAAAAAGATAAAACGAGAATTAAAAATTAAAAAAGAAGAAAAAATTTATGATGATATTGAGCAACGAGTAGCATGGTTATATGAAAATAAATTTACTAAAATTGAATCAGAAGTTGTATTTGAAATTAATTTTTACAAGGATGTTTATCAAGAAGATGTTGACGAATTAATGTTGTTTCATGCAAAAAAAGTTTTTATGGTGGAAAAAGATGATGACTATTATTGCGGAATAAGAGCTAACCATTTTGTGGTAGAAGTTGGTTATTCTGAAATGAGAGCAGGACTAATTTATTTAGTAACAGCCAATCATAAGGGAAATAGATGTGTGACAATGATAGCAGAAGATAATGAAAATTATTTAGAAATATGTTCAATGAAATAGATAATAAAAAATGAAGCTAGTACTTATGCTAGCTTCATTTTTGTTTGTTGATAACAAGATAAAGTAGGTAATACTTGTTTCTAAAATTCTTTAGTTACAAATGATGCATCATTATCTTCTGGTTTTGGTAATCCGTCTAGACTTCCGTTAAAAGTGTTCATTTTATCAAGTAACCATTTATTTTTTGTTGAGTCAAAAATAAAGGTGAAATTCAAAGGTTGATTTTTATGTTCTAATGGAGCGTCTAAATAGTCTGGGTGATAATCATAATCAAAATATCCAGCTAAAACAAAAGATAGTTGACCTTCGATTAATTGTAAATTAAATAGTTGATCGTATCCGTAAATTTTCTTTAACGACATCTTATCTAAATCTTCTGATATAAATGTAGAATCATTTATATTATCTTTGGTTTCATTATAGAAATTATCTGTATAATTATTAATTTGATTGAAATCTTTATTTTGTCCTGCTTTAAAAAACAGTTCGATTTTTTCGATATATAGATTTGATAGCTCATTACTGTTTGCTTTGAAAGAAATATTATTATGATTCCAATCAACTATTGTCTTATTAAGAAGAGGTAATTCAGCTTCAAAATATATTTCTGATTGATGTTCTTGAATGTTTTTTGGGAGAATGGTTTCAATCTCATTATTTTCTGATAACTTTACATCTAAAGCTTTTTTATCATAATATGCAGTGAAATTATCAGGAATTGGGGCGAAAGAAACTGGATATTCTATGTCAGTAGAATTTATAGGTTGGGATGTTTCTGTTTTTGAATGTTCATTATTAGAACATCCGCCAATGATTAAGATTGATAAAAATAAAAAATAAAGTGATAGTTTTTTCAAAAAAATTCCTCCTATTTATCGGTATGTGGACCTAAAATAGTCCCATTGTAACACACCTAATCTCTAAAATTAATAAGAAAATGGACTTATTTTGGTCCAGAAGGTGTGATAACATGAAGGAAGAAAAAATTATTGATAAAGACAATATTATTGGGAAAAATATTAAGCGTATCCGTATTAGTAAAGGTATCGGACAAACTGAATTAGTTGAACAATTACAGTTGAAAGATATTAATATAACAAGAGAGTCATTAGTTAAAATTGAAGGTGGCCGCCAGCATATTAAGTTAACCCAGTTAAAAGGAATAAAAGAGCTATTAGATGTTAGTTATGATGAGTTTCTCAGCTAAACTTATCAAACAAACGATTTTGTAAACGTTTTAACCAATGAGAGAAAGGAAGAATAATTTGGATAATAACTCACTATATGAAAGTATTAGAAAAATAACAAAAACAGTTGAAGAATCTATATCACCAGTATTAAAAGTTATGAATAACCTATCAGAATATATTAATCCTTTATTTGACACAATGACTAAGAGTATCGAAACAGTGAAAAAGAGCCATCCAATTAGGTACAAGTTTTACGAAAGATGTCGAAAAATTGGTTGGATGCCTCCTTTAGAAACTGAGTTGGCGTTGTCATTATCTGATTTAAAAGGTGTAGATGATGAACAGTTGAATCTATATTTTTTGAGATTTTTAACAAAAGGAAACTATAAGTCCATGTATATAATATTCGAAAATATAGAAGAAAATATAGAAGAACAGTACAAAAATGAAATTAGAAAAATTGTAAAAATACTAAAATATGACATTAATAACTACACGTTGACTATACCATTCTTGTTTTCAATTATGGAGCGTATGTTTGTTAATCAAGCTTCTAAGATAGACAATGTGTCTAGCTATGCAAAAAATAAGGAAATTGAAAAAATTGCGAAAATAAGCAAAGCAAAATCTGAAGATAATAAAGACTTGTTTATGCTAATCCATTACAACACTTTAGAATTAGTTAGCAATTATTTTAGCTATATTTCATTTGAGGGAGACCCAATTAATGAGATTAATAGACATGCTGTTTTACACGGGAAGTATAACCCTAATAACTATACTTTTTCTGACTACTTGAGACTTTTAACTGTAGTCGAATCATTATCTTTTTTTGAAGATTACTTTGAATAATGTGATTTCAATAATTATTATATTGTCTAAAAATCAAAGATTATTCAGGAATTGCTATAAATAATAACCCAATATTTACCATAAAATGTTATTATAAAGGCACTAGATATTCATTATGTAGGAGGAATTATGGAAACGAAAATTAATCAAGCCATTAAATCAGTGTTGCTGATGTTTGGTGATAAATATTTTATTGGTGAGATCATCAATAAGCAAAAAGTGATTCAAGATTTAGATAATTATGACAAAGAATTAATGGCAAAAATGTTGTCAAATGACGTTGTGAAAAGTAATTTTACAATGGCTATTAATGATGCCATTATTTTTAATGTGAATAAATTAGTAGAATTATTTGAAACGAATGATTATTGGCAAGATTCTTATACAAAATATTCAAAAAAAATTGGGTTAACAACTAACGGAAAATTTATTGATGAAGCAACTGAAGTCGTGTTAGATTTCCCCTATAAAGATACGGTGTTAAAAGCAGGTATGACTAAAGAAGACCTAGCGAAAGATGATTTAAGACCTGATGAACCATTTCTTAATGAAGTGATTGCGAAAGAAGAAATTGATGTTCTGTTGGATAAAAAGTTATTAGTAAACGCTAAAAAATATGATGTAGAAGGAGAACATGATGTTTCTGAAATAACTGATGAAGATAATTTGGTAATAAAGGGGAACAATTTATTTGTTTTACATAGTTTAAAAGCAAGATTTACAAATAAAATAAGTGGGATATTTTGTGATCCACCATACTATTTTTCGAAAAAAAAGCAAGTGGATGCTTTTAAATATAATTCCAATTTCAAATTATCCACATGGCTAACTTTTTGTAAAAATAGGTTTGAAATTGCAAAAGATTTATTAAATGAAGATGGAATATTGGCGATTACAATCGGAGTGGATGGGTATGCTCATTTAAAGCTTTTACTAGATGAAATATTTGAAATTTCAAATCATCCAAATCGGTATATTGGAACTATCACTTGGAGAAAAACAGATAATCAAAGTAATATTGGGGAGTTTGCAAATGTTGTAGATTATATTTTATTATATCGAAAAAATTCAAATTCTAAATTAAATAGATTACCACTAAGTGAAAAGGCACAAAAAGAGTATTCATATACTGATTCCGTAGGGAAGTACAGAAGAAGTAATATATTGGATCTAACTAGGGGGAGATATACATATAGTATAGAAACACCAGATGGTGAAATACTAAATGGTCCGTGGATGATTGAAGAACAGGAATTCATCAAGCTAAAAGAAAAGGATGAAATTCATTGGCCATCAAAGGGGAAAAAAATTCCATATGGAAAGACATATTTGAAGTACGCTTTAAATAATGGCCAAATTTCTTCAGATTTTTGGGATTCTAGTTTTGGTACTAATCAAAGAAGTGCAGATGAAATAAAACTATTGTTTGGAAGTCGAATATTTGACTTTGCCAAGCCCGAAAAACTTCTTATGAATATTGTGAATTTAATTAGTAATGAAAATGACTTAATATTGGATTTCTTCATGGGTTCGGCGACAACCCAAGCTGTAGCTATGAAAATGAACCGTCGTTTTATTGGAATTGAACAAATGGATTACATTAATACTGTTTCAGTTCCTAGACTTCAAAAAGTCATTGAAGGAGAACAAGGTGGTATTTCTAAAGATGTTGATTGGCAAGGTGGCGGGTCATTCGTCTATGCTGAATTAATGGAAAAGAACACAGGTTTCTTAAAAGAAATTATCGAAGCAGCTACCATGCAAGAATTACAAGTTATTTTTGAACGAATGAGTCAATCACCTGATATTGATTTTAGAGTGGATTTAGAAGAGGTTAAGGCGACCTTATGGGAACATTCACTTGAAGAACAAAAGAAAACCTTGATTAAAATACTAGATAAAAATCAGTTGTATTTCAACTATTCAGAAATAGATGATGCACACGTTAGAGAATTAGTGTCTGACTCAGATTATGCCTTTAATCAGAGCTTCTACAAGGAAGTGAATCAAGATGGCTAAGAAGACGAAAGAAACGTTTAAACCATTGTCCCTTCCTTTATATGATGAACTCGTTCAACTGGATCATAGCTTACTAAATGATGAATTAGGATGGGTCACACCAACTTATTTAGCTGAAAATATGGTACATACGTTCCGTGATTATCAGGAGTCTGCTTTACGTTATTTCCACTACACCATGACGAATAAAGTCTTTGAGTACCGAAGAATTAATCATGCGTTGTTTAACATGGCAACGGGTTCGGGGAAAACAGATTTGATGGCTGGTTTAATCTTGTATTTGTATCAAGAACACGATTACCAGAACTTTTTATTTATTGTGAATACTAACAGTGTATTAAATAAAACGATTGATAACTTAACGAATAAGCAATCTAATAAGTATTTGTATCAGCCAGTGATTGAAATAGATGGGGAACGTTTGTCGATTGTAAAAGTTGATGAGTTTCCGAAAAATCAAAGTAAAAACACGATTTACATTAAATTAGCCAGTGTACAATCCGTTGCGAGTGATATTTTCACACAAAGTGAGAACTCAATGGGAGCGCAAGATTACGCAAGAAATAAAGTGGCTATTTTAGGAGACGAAGCGCATCACTATTCAGCTTCTACTAAGTCTGAAAAAGAAATGGAACAATCATGGGAAAAAGCGATTAATACCATATTAAACGCCAATGAAGATAATAAGTTGTTAGAATTTACGGCGACTATTGATTTAGAAAACAAAAAAGTCTATGAGAAGTACAAAGATAAAGTGTTATATCGTTACGGTTTAGATCGTTTTATTCAAGACAGATACTCTAAGAATGTTAAACGAATTCAATCAAGCAACACAGATGAAGAAAACATGTTGAATGTTGTGTTATTAAGTGAGTTTAGACGTCGCTATGCCTTTGAATTATATGGTACTTATATCAAACCAGTGATTATGTTTAAATCACAAAAAATTGATGCGTCAAATGAAGCAAACAACCTGTTTAATCAACTGATTGACAAGTTAACACCAGACTATATTTTAGCGTTTCTTGAAAGACAAGCAAAAGTCATGTCTGAAGATCAAAGTGAGACGTTAGGTTTTGCCTATAATTACTTCTTAAAAAATAAAGAAGACTTACCTCAAATTGTCAAAGAAATGAAGCGTGAGTTCTCACCAAGTCGCATTATTAACGCTAACGATAGTGATCGTGGGGCAGGAATGCTTGAAAAAGGACAATATGAAGCGTTAAATAGTTTAGAAAGTCCTAATAACTTGTATCGTGTCGTGTTTGCGGTAGCAAAGTTAACAGAAGGTTGGGATGTTTTAAATCTGTATGATATTGTCAGAATCAGTAACTATAAAGATACCAAAGGCGATAAGAAAACGACTATGGCTGAAGCCCAGTTAATTGGACGTGGGGCAAGGTATAATCCTTTTGAATTAGATGGCGAAAAATCTTATCAAAGACGATTTGAAGATGATAGCAATCCAAGTTTGATTTTAGAAACGTTACATTATCATACGATCAATGAACCACAGTATCTGAAAAACTTAGTGGCTGCTTTAGATGAAATGAACTTACCAACGGGCGAAGATAAGAAAAACCCGCTTTTAGATGTCAAAGTTAAATCCAAATTCAAGAAAACGGATGTCTGGAAATACGGGAAATTGTATTATAACCAATCCATTGAGTTATCAGATGATTACTATGACGGTTTAACCAAATATTCGCTAAACAACCAAGAAGATATTGTCATTAATTGGTTATCCTCAGCAAAAGAGGTAAGCTATAAAGCGGATATGGTGTATGAAGATTATACAGATATGCATCAAGTACCCGTTGAAATTGATAGGAGATTCATAGAAAAAGCCATGAATCGTTTAACATTTTTCCATTTTGATAACCTAAAAAAATATATGCCATTATTAAATTCAAGAGACGAGTTTTTAGGGGAGAAATGGTTAAATATTACCAATCGTACAATATACGCAAACATTCCAATGAAAATGACAAGCCACGATTTAACAGCACAAGAAAAGTTGAGAATTGTTGAACTGTATTTAGCGGAAGTCGCTCAAAAAATTAAGAAGAACTTTAACAGTCATAGAGGGACGAATAAATTCATTGGCTATCCAGTGAAAGACTATGTGACGGATTATAAGAAACGTATTCCTAACTATGATACGTCAAAATTGTTCATGGATAAAAACCCTCAAACAGTGCAACGATTTGTGATTGATGATGATTATTTCGTGTACGAATCAGCGATTATTAACTTAACAGAAAAACAATTGATTGATCGTATTGGGGAAAGAGTACAAGAGTTGAAAGGACACTATTCAGAAGTTTTCTTGATTCGTATGGATGAGAACATGCATAGAGAATCAGCTAAAAGCGAAAATATGAAGCTACATGAATTCAATCCCAACGCTAAAGATGTTCACTTTGAAGGGTTCCAACCAGACTTCATACTATATCTTCAAAATGCCGACTTTTTCTTACAAGTATTTATTGAACCAAAAGGCGGTAAAATAGAAGAACAACAATGGAAAGAAGATTTGTTGATGTATATCAACGAGCATGAAGCAGAATTAGCCTTTGAAGAGGAAATAGACGGCGTTAAAATCAAAGGACTAAAATTCTACACAATCAATGACGGTAGAAATACTATGAAACAACTTGCCAGAATTGCGATTGATGGTGAGTTTAGAGGGTTGAGTATTTGAAAAGAGAAAGAGGAATATTATGGTAGAAACAGTTACTATTGGGGTAAATGTAATTAACAGAGAAGAGTTTACTGAACAAATTGATGTGCGATTTGTTAAAGAAACTAACGATATTGAAGAGTATAAATACTATAATTTAGAAAATGAGTATTTATCGAAAAGAGATATTACTATTAGTCTAGATAAAGAAAAATCACAGGTATTTAATGTTGACATTGAATTTAGTGAAAATATAGTAGATAGTGCTGAAGAAATCAGATTAGAATTCACAAAATCTTATAATGATAAACTATACAAATTACAATCTCAAGATGAAGAGGAAGATATAGAAGAAGTAGATAACGAGATTAAGCCTTATGATCCAACACTAATTAGAGTTGACCAGAAGTTATTTACAATTGAAAGTACAGTTGAAAAAATAATGAAGAAATCCATAGATTTAAATCCTGAGTTCCAAAGAAAATTTGTTTGGACGGATATTACAAGGAAATCTAGATTAATAGAGTCTGTGATGTTACGTATTCCTTTACCAGTATTTTATTTATCTGAAGACGAAGATGGAATTTATCATGTGTTAGATGGATTACAAAGATTATCAGTATTAAATTCATATTTAAATAATGGTTTTAGATTGAAAAATTTAGAGTATTTAGAGGAAGAATGTGGAGGGAAATTTTTCCAGCCATTGTCAGAAGATGAAGATGAACGTAAAGCAGAGTACGAAAAAAATCCTAATAAATATTTACCACAAAAATATGTCAGAAGAATTAATGATACAATGCTAAATTTTAACGTAGTTGACTCAAGAACTCCAGATCAAGCTAAATATGATATTTTTAGAAGGATTAATACAGGTGGGAAGCCATTAAATCGCCAAGAAATGAGAAATGCGATGGCAACACCACATACTAGACAGTTACTAAAAAGTCTTTCTGATTTAGAAATATTTAAAAAAGCAACTGCATATTCAGTAAAAGATACTAGATTTGCTGATCAAGAGCTAATACTAAGATTCATAGGATTTTATTTGATTGATAATGAGTATAAGCATTCCGTTCAATACAAAGGCGCAATGGCTAATTTTTTAGACCAAGTTATTGAAAATTTAAACAAATATTATTCTAATAGAGAAAAATTTCAGAATGACATTTTTCAAGCTTTTAAAAGGTCAATGGAAAATTCATATGAACTTTTTGGTGATAAAGGTTTTAAAAGGACTACAGTAATAAATAAGGCTTTGTTTCTATCAGTTTCTAGAAATGCGTATAGATATGAGTTAATAAATGATTATAATGCAGAGCAAAATGTTGAGTTGAGAGATCTATTCTTTAATTATAATTATGAATTGAATGATGATAATAATACTTTTTGGATTGGAAAAGTAGAAAAGCTAGAATTAAAGAGCCGAACTATAGATGATTCGTTAAGTACGGGTACAAACGAAATATTAAAAATAGAAAGTGCATATACAATAATGGCTGAAATACTGGAGGTATTGATTAATGAATCAAATTAATATGTTAAGGATTAATGGATTAAAAAGTTATATAGAAGATACAGAAATAAAATTAAATAATTTAAATGTTTTTTCTGGGGTGAATTCAGTCGGTAAATCTACAGCAATTCAATCATTATTATTACTTAAATTACTATTTGATAATTTTCGAGAAACTTCTAGGGAAGTAAGTGAAACGTATTTGAATAGTGAAAAATTTGGATTAGAATTAGGTACGTATGAAAAAATTATTACAGGGAATAATGATCATTTCGAAATTGGATTAAATAATCTTACCTTTAAAATAGTAAAAAAAGAAAAAGATTCATTAAAAGTGAGCACAGAAATAGGAATTCATAACTTTGATAATCAAATAAATATTGTTGATAATAGGTTTTACTATTTATCAGCAGAAAGAATTGGTCCTAGAAATTATCAAAAGATTGATAGTTTAGGAATTGAAAATTGTGGAATAAGAGGAGAAAATTCATTTCACATATTAAATAAATATGCTGATGATATCGTAGATGAGGGATTATTATATGATAAGACAGCAACACGATCGGAGAAAACTTTAAAGAAACAAACTGAAACCTGGCTGAATAGTTTTTTTGAGGGTGTTGAATTCAGTTCAACTCTTGATACTGCGTTGAGATTAGTGAAACTTGAAGTTAAACAAAAAAATCATGATATGGGATATGTTTCGTTAAATAATGTGGGTTTTGGCTTATCATATGTGTTACCAATTATATTAACATGTTTGATATCTGAAGAAAATTCTTTAATAATAGTAGAAAATCCCGAAGCCCATTTACATCCTAAGGGTCAGTCACTATTAGGACAGTTTTTAGCTCAGGTTTCTTCAAGTCACCGTCAAGTGATAATTGAAACTCATAGTGAACATGTTATTAACGGTATGCGATTATATTATTTGAAGAAAAAGATGGATGAAGACAGTTTGGTAATAAATTTTTTCTCAATTGAAGATGGTAGAACGAAGGTTTCACGAATACCATTAAATAATAGGTTAGAATTATTAGAATGGCCGGATGATTTTTTTGATCAACAAGAGAATGATTTGAAAAATATGAGAATAATAAGGAGAAATTATGATTAGTATTATTTCTAATGAATTGTATTCGAGTTTAATGTTGAATGATACTAGAAAAATATTAAATGAGATACTAGAACTTTTTGATTTTATAAATTCGAATTCATTCGATATTAAGAAGACTGAAAAAATATGGGATTCTGAATATAACGGAGATATTTTGGTGGATTGGTTATATAGTAATGATGAACCCGTACTATCAGATTTAAAAAGAGAATTGTCAATACAAATCACCAAAGCCCAGTCATTTGAAAATAGCCATGAATATGAATTATTTCAAGAAAAGCTGTCAAAAGACCATCCTAGTTACTGTGATTTTAACGACAAATTTTTATTTATAGAAGATGATAATACTGAAAATATCCATTTAATATCTTCGATAGATAAACTACTAAAATTGATGAGACGATATATTAGTGTTTCACCAAATAAAATAGAGTTTTTTAAGATGCTAAAAATATATTATCCAAATTTATTTTTTCATGAGAACGTATTTTCTAGCTTGCGAAATCTGAATACTGATTTTTCTGATTTATTACCTGAAATTGTCGATCATCTAACAGCTCTAGATGAGTTTTCAAAAGAAAATAATAAGCTTTCTAAGTCAAATCGTGAAAAATGTGCTGACTTTGAATCGCTATTTGATATAAATTGTAGCCCTGAGAGCAGTCGTGAAAAAGCTAAATTGTTGACTTTTAAAGACGGAGAAATAGATATAACCTGTGAATGCCATACAAAATTTAAAAAATTTGGACGTAATAAGAATAAACAAGATAGAATATATTTTTCTTTCGGAACTGAACTATATGAAGAAGGAAAAATTATCGTTTATAGTATAGGAGACCATATATAGTTATTCAAACAACTTCTCTACCTGCAAAATTGGATTCGTTTTTGGGTACGTTTTGATTGCTATCAAGCAATATCATGTAGCAATAGTATCAGTATTTTCTAATCAGAGAGTGCTGATATTATTGCTTTTATTAGTCAATTATATTTTAAATTTCCATTGGAAGGGTCTGTGGGATAGTGAAACAGGTTATATAAACATTGGTATGACAATGTTTATATAACCTGTTTTTTCTCTTGGAAACTATTGGGTGCGCTTTTTATTTGTTGAGTGATCGTAAGATGATCTCTTTGAATTCTTCTAATGTAGAGCATTTTTTTGCTTGTTCTATGGTTGAAGGAAATGTAAAAACATTTATTAATGATTCATAGAGATTTCGAAAAATATGATAATCTTGTTGATTTATTGCTAACAAAAATATGATATTAACTACGTTATCTCCCCATTTCATTCCTTTTTTAGAAATACAAACGGAAATGCTTGTTTTGGCAGCATTCATATGTATTGAATGAGGGATAGCTATTTTTCCGAATGAGGTAGAAGACATGTTTTCTCTGATAAAAACATCATGTTCAAAGTTAGTATCAACTAAATTATGTTCTACTAAATTAGCACACAATTTAGTGATAAGCAGATTCATGTCATAAGTGTCGAAATTAAAAAATAAGTTTGGTGAGAAAAATTTATCAAAATTAGAAACTAATAATTGATTTTTTGTGTTGTCTTTATATTGAGATATACCATTTAATATATTAAACATTTGGTCTTGAATATTAAATGGTGAAATAAGAACAAGCGTGTTTCCATTATTAGTAGTCTTACTTAATGGGATAGTGCTTAGCAATAAAAATTTTTGACTATTAGGAATATTATTAAAAAACACTTGTAATTCATTTTCTGATGTAAATGTATCTTTTATATCTATGTCATTTTCAAAATGTTTATAAAGCACTGATGTTAAATTGTTATCCAAATTATTATAATTGGGACAGATAACGAGAGTCGGGATTTTAGATTCATTTATCTTTACTCTCTCCATTTCTCCACCAATATGCATAGCAATAAAAGAAATCTCTTCTTCAGGTATTTTTATTTTATACTCATCGCTTATTAAGAGAGAAATATGTGTTGCTATTTCAAAAATAATTGGGTTATTTGATTTAATAATATTTTTTAAAGGGTTGATATTTGAAGATGTAGTATTTTTTATTCGTGTAATCAAATTTTTAATGTGTAAAGCAAATGGGAAAATAAATTCATTATTATTTAGATCAATTAAATAGATACTATTAATTTTTTTTATAATATTTTTAGTGAAAGTATATGTTTTTTTTCCAATTTTATCAATGACATCTTCTAGCTGAATATTTTTATTACCTACATAATTTACATTACAAGAGAATAAATTATATAAAATATCGATTTCAGTATATGAAAAATGAATATCAAACTTTTTTTCAATTTCATCAATGAATGAAAGAAAACTTGAGTCTATGGAATTAGTATTATCATCTTCAAGAAGCACTAAATTATTTCCTTGTTGTTTTCTATCAATCATAATAAGTAAATGGGTAACAATATTTATCATAGCAAAGTCATTAATATAATAATTATTTTCATTAAGCTCATGTTTAATAATAGAATAACAAGCATCAATATCTAGTCTAGGGAAAATTTCAGTCAATTGTGTTTTGCTTATTGTTCCTATTGATAAATTATCAGTAATGATAAAACTAATAAATTTTCTTTTATCTTCTTCTTTTCCTTTAAAATATACTAAATTTTTTTTTAACCGAAATGATACGTTATGACTAGTGTAACTAGTATTCATTTTATTTATTAATGATTTTATAGATGAGTAACTAAGAAATAAATCTTCACATAAATCAAAGATATTAATAGCCTCTAGTTGATTAAAAATAAGTTGACTAATTACATATTTAGATCGCTCACTATATGTCTGAGGAATATGTTTTTCCTCAGGACTTTTTACATCAATAGAGTTTAATTGATAACCATTATTAGAAGAAATAATGATAGGTACTTTTTCGCCGGAATTAATTTCTTTGACATAATTTTTTACTGTTCGGGATGAAATATTTAATTTCAGAGCAAGTTCGTTACTAGTAATAGGTTGATTGCTTTTTTTTAATAAATTGATTAAATTAATATGCTTATTATCCAATATATTCACCTCTAGTTAGTAATAGTTTATATAGTTTATTTTATTACTTATTGTTTATTAAATCCTCTTTAAAAAATATTGTTTTTCACTTTTTAGGGTGAAAATAATATATAAGAATAATAATTAATAGGTGAAAAAGATAAGTAGATGATATTAATAAAAAAAGAGATAATAAGTTTATAAAATACATAAGGGAGTGTTTATTATGGAACAAACAAAAATTTTATTATGCTGTGGTGCTGGAATGTCGAGTGGATTTATAGCGAGTAATGCTAGAAAGGTTGCTAATAAGAAAAAATTACCAGTAAGTGTTGAGGCAAGGAGTCATACAGAAGTAAATGAATATTTATCATCAATAGATGTATTAATGATTGGACCTCATTACGCTAATGAATTAGAATCTTTTGAAAAATTAGCAGCACCATATAATGTACCTGTATTAGTTATTCCACAAGATGTTTATGCAACATTAAATGGTGAAAAAGTTATTGAATTAGCTTTAGAAGCTAAGAAAGGATAAAATGTGATATGAAAAAAATGATGAGTTGGTTAGCAGATAGTTTTGCTCCTACTATGAAGGAATTTTTTTCTAGACCATGGTTATCAGGTATTTCTTCTAGTATGCAAAAAATAATTCCTTTTATTTTAGCAGGATCATTAATATATTGCTATAACGTAGTAAAGTCATTTATTCCAAGTTTACCTGACTTATCTCCAATATTAAATTTTAGTTTTGGTATTATTACATTGATTATCACTTTTATGATTGCTAATCAATGTATGGAAAAATTAAATCATCCTGAATATGTAATTAATGCAGGCCTAACTTCTATTGGTGTATTATTATTAGCTATCATGCCAGTTGGAAGTGAAGCTGACAGTATTCAAGCTCTGCTTTCAAGATTAGGACCTACGGGAATAGCAGTGGGGATGGTTGTTGGTATTTTTGTTTCCATTATTTTTAACCTTTGGGCCAAATTAAAGTTTTTAAAAGATAGTAGTATTCCGGATTTTGTTACTTCTTGGATTAATACCATTATTCCAATGGTGGTATGTTTGGCTATAGCTATGGTTTTAGTGGATGTATTAGGATTAGATATCTTTGAAATAATATTAGGTGCATTTGAACCTGTTGCTAAGATAGGACAAACATTGCCTGGATTTATATTAATTTGTTTAATTCCAGCTTTTTTCTATACAATGGGGGTTTCAAGTTGGTTATGGGGTGCTGTTACCACACCAATTTTCATGTCAGGAATTCAGGCAAATATAGATGCTGTTGCTCAAGGACAACCAGCATTAAATATTGTAACAAGTGAAACCGTTTTCACTATGACTTTTATCACCATGGGGGGGATGTGTGCGACTTTAGCGCTTAATGTGTTAATGTGTTTTTCTAAATCAAATGAGTTAAAAATGCTAGGAAGAATTTTCATAGTTCCCTCATTCTTCAATATTAATGAACCTATCATGTTTGGAGCGCCAGTGGTATTTAACCCACTATTGATGATACCATCTTGGATTAATGCAATAATTGGCCCAATCTATGTTTGGATTATTATGAAAATGGGATTATTAAATATTCCAGACAAAATGATACAAGTAGGTCAAATTCCAGCACCATTTAGTAGTGTAATGGTGACGGAAGATTTTAGAGCTGTTTTGTGGTGGTTATTACTATTTGTTATTTACCTGATTATTTGGTATCCATTCTTCAAAGTTTATGAAAAAGAAAAGATTGAAGGAAAAATGGAGATTTCTAATTAGAAGATAGAGGGGAATGTTATTATGAAAGACAACGAACTAGTAATGGTTGCAATGGAGATTATTTTGCACGCGGGCGATGCTAGATTGAAAATTGAAGATAGTTTAAAAGAAGCTAAAACATTTAATTTTGATTTATCAGAAAACCTAATGGAAGAAGCTAATAAAGAAATTGTATTAGCTCATAAATCGCAAACGAATGTTATTCAGAATGAAGCATCAGGTAAAAATTATGGATCCTCCTTACTTTTCAATCATGCGCAAGATACATTAATGACTATTAATTCCGAAGTCAGAATGGCTAATCATATGATTGATATTCTTAAAATAATTAGCAACTTAAAGGAGAATGAATAATGAATAAAAAAGGATTTAGTGATGATTTTTTGTGGGGAGCTGCAACAAGCGCGTATCAAGTTGAAGGTGCGGCGTTTACAAATGGTAAAAAAGCTTCTCAGCAAGATATAATTAACCAAAATAATTACAAAGAACGTGGGTTTGCAACTGCTGAAATAGCCAGTGATCATTATCATCATTATAAAGAAGATGTTGCATTAATGAAGGAAATGGGTTTTTCTACCTATCGTTTTTCGATTTCTTGGTCGAGAATTTTCCCAGATGGGGTAGGTGAGGTTAACGAAGAAGGTATTCAATTTTATCGTAATTTAATTGCTGAATTACATGCTAATAATATTGAACCGATAGTTACTCTATATCATTATGATTTACCTTGGGCATTAGTAGAAAAATACAATGGTTGGTTAGATCGTCAGGTTGTAAAAGATTTTGAATACTATGCTAGATATGTCATTACAGAATTTAAGGATCAAGTTAAATATTGGACGACTATTAATGAGCAAAGTGTCATTGTTCAATATTGGACGACTAAAAACTATGTTCCAAAAGAACTACAAAGTAACAATCAATTAAGATTTCAAATTAATCACCATATGAATTTGGCACATGCCGTGGCTTGTAAGTTAGTTCATGAAATTGTACCAAATGGTCAAGTAGGAGCAGCTTTGGGTTATTCACCTGTTTATCCATTAAGTTCTAAACCAGAAGATGTTATGGCGGCTCAGAATGCACATGATTTGAGAAATTCTTATTATCTTGATATTTATTTTAAAGGGGAGTACACAAAAGCAGCCAGTATTTATTTGGAAGAACACGGACTTGCACCAATAATTGAAAAGGGTGATATGGAATTAATTAAAGAAGGTTATTCAGATTTTCTTGCGTTGAATTATTATGCAAGTGAATGTGCAAAGGCATGTCCGATTAATTCTGGTAAAAAAATTCGTTTTAATGGTGTTAACTATTCTGGAAAGAAAGGTGAAATATCTGGATATGAAACACATCCAGGCTTTTATGAAATGTGCAAAAATCCAAATTTAGATACAACAGATTGGGATTGGGCCATTGATCCAATAGGTTTAGAATATATTCTTCGTGATATTTATACAAGATATGGTAAACCTTTAATGATTACTGAGAATGGACTAGGTGCTTTTGATAAATTAACAGTTGATAAAAAGATTCATGATGATTATAGAATAAGTTATCTTCGTGAGCATATTAAAGCAATGTCTCGAGCTATAGATTATGGTGTTGAAATGATTGCTTATTGCCCTTGGTCTGCGATTGATTTACTTTCAACTAGTAATGGTGTGAAAAAGAGATATGGTTTTGTATATGTAGATCGTACTGATGATGATCCTAAGCAATGCGAAAGAATTCGAAAAGACTCATTTTACTGGTATAAAAAAGTTATTGAAAATAATGGTAGAGAGCTGGTGGAATAATGAAAAAAGTGGTAAATAATTTTCCTGATAATTTTTTGTGGGGAGGCGCTGTAGCTGCTTGCCAAATTGAAGGGGCATATGATGAAGACGGTAGAGGGTTGTCAACATCTGATTTACATGCCTATTCGACTAAATTAGATAGATCTAATATTGAAAAAGAAGGAGGAGGAACACTTCAAGAAATTAAACAAATGATAGAAGATAACGACAGTTATTTTCCAAAAAGATTTGGGATAGATTTTTATCATACATATAAATCTGATTTAAGTTTAATGCAAGAACTAGGGTTAAAGGCTTTTAGGACAAGTATATCTTGGTCAAGAATTTTCCCAAATGGTGATGAAAAGGACCCAAATGAAAAAGGAATAGAGTTTTATGATCAACTAATTGATGAAATAATAAGAGATGGAATGGAACCTGTTATCACAATGTCCCATTACGATATACCTGTAAATTTGATAACAAATTATGGGGGATTTGCCAATCGAAAAGTTTTAGATTTCTTTGTAAATTATGCTAAAGTATTGTTAGAACGTTACGGTGATCGAGTAAAATATTGGATAGTATTTAATCAGTTAAACTTAGTTCCTCATATTCAATTTGGGAGTTTGGGATTGTATGAAGATGAATCAGACAATATGCTACAGTTAATGTATCAAGCTGTACACCATCAATTCGTGGCATGTGCAAAAGTAAAAAAAATGGCAAATGAAATTTCGCCAAATGCTTTGATCGGTACGATGGTAGCAGATGGTACCATGTATCCAGCTACATGTAAACCAGAAGATATCGTCTTTACAATGAAAAAAAATAGGATGCAGTACTTCTTTACGGATGTTCAATTAAGAGGGGAGTATCCTCAATATGCTCTACGTTTCTTTAATGATAATAATATTTCGTTAAAATTTCTTTCAGATGACGAAGAGTTGATAAAAAATTATACGATGGATTATATAGCTATTTCATATTATTATAGCAAAGTAGCGGACTCTACTAAAAATAATATGAAACCATTTGATGGAGAGCAAAACCCTTATTTAAAACCTACTCTTTGGGAATGGCGTGCTGATCCTTTAGGATTATATAATTCTTTGTCACAATATTGGGACAGATATCAAAAGCCAATCTTTATTACCGAGAATGGCCTAGGAGCTATTGATGTAGTTGATGAAAATAATGAAATTCATGATCAATATCGTATTGAATATCTAAAAAATCATATTATTCAAGTGAAGGAAGCAGTTAAGGATGGAGCAAATATTATTGGATATTTAAGTTGGGCTCCTATTGATATTGTAAGTTCTTCTAGCGCAGAAATGAGTAAAAGATATGGATATGTCTATGTTGATCAAGATGATTTTGGTAAAGGAACAAAGGATAGAATAAAAAAAGATAGCTTTGATTGGTATAAAAAAGTTATTGAAACAAATGGGGATAATTTATAAATTTTCGTAGTATATAAAAAACTTATCTACCTGCAAAATTGGATTCGTTTTTGGGTACGTTTTGAATGCTATCAAGCAATATCAGTTAGCAATAGTATTAAGATTTTATAATCTGAAAGTGCTGATATTATTGTCTTTATTAGTTAATTATCTTTCAAATTTCCATTAGAGGGTTTAGTCGGATAATCTTTTATATAGAGTCATAAACGTTGAAATATCGATGTTTATGACTCTTTTTGTGTTTTAATTTGTTACAGATAAAGAAGTGGTTGGGCTATCAAATTTATTATTGTGGATCTAATTTATTAATAACGCGAATTGTAAAATTAAGTTAGAAAAATAAAAAGGCATTTATGGTACATTCAAATTGTATTTCCGACCAAAGAAAACAAAGGAGTGTAAACCATAAATGACCTATAAACATCTTACCATAGACGAACTGACAATGATAGAATCCTATTATCTTCAAGACAATAAACCGGTTGAAATTGCTAAGCGAATGGGACGAGCTATACAAACTATTTATAATGTGATTAATAAGTTCAAGCAAGGTCTGACAGCACTTGACTATTGGAATCAGTATAAAGAAAATAAGAAAAAATGTGGTAGAAAAGTTATTCAATTACCTGCTCATGAAGTAGATTATATTAAAGAGAAAGTTGCTCTTGGTTGGATGCCTGACGTCATTATCGGACGTCAAGAAAAGCCTATTTCATGCGGTATGTGAACACTTTATCGTTTGTTTTCCAAAGGCATATTTGATATTGAAACTTTACCTATGAAAGGTAAAAGAAAACCCAATGGCCATCAGGAAAAACGGGGAAAACAACAGTATCAGCGCTCAATACATGATCGACCTAATGATTATCCAAATTTCAATTCTGAGTTTGGTCACCTTGAAGGTGATACGATTGTTGGCGTTCATCATAAAAGTGCCGTTATTACTTTAGTTGAAAGATTATCTAAAGTAATTATCACGATTAAACCCCACGGCCGTAAGGCATCAGATATTGAAACTGCCCTTAACCAATGGTTTTCTCGCTTCCCTAAAAACTTCTTTAAATCCATTACGTTTGACTGTGGTAAAGAATTTTCTAACTGGAAAGCTATTAGTAATCAACAGGATATTTTATATATACTTTGCAGACCCTGGAACACCTTCTCAACGACCGTTGAACGAGAATATCAACGGAATTCTACGTCGTAATGGTCTACCAAAATCAATGGATTTTAGAGAAGTCGATCAAATATTTATTTCAAGCGTCAGCAATCAACGTAATCATATTCCAAGAAAATCATTGCATTACAAAACACCTATCGAAATATTTTTGAGCTATGTACAAGAAGCATTTTATTCTAACTTAATTTGACAAATCATACATTTAAAAACATAGATTTTCTTATGATTAGGAGTATAATGAAAATCTATTGAGTAGTTATTATTACTTTATACGTTGTTAAGCAATCTATTATAAGTTTGAGTATCTTGGTAATATGGGTTCTGTTGACTCACAAAGTTAATGGAAGAACTATTTGGAATAGTTTATTATAGGTGCGTAAAGTATTCTTTTTTTATTGATTATCATTATTATAGATGAAAGAAGAAGTTTTTTAAGTTTGAAATATTGTGAAAGTAGCTGATTTTATGGGGATTTCAAAGAAAACACACAAAATGTTTTTATTATTTCTCGTGTGTTCAATGTTATTATTTGTTATTTATGAACTACTAAAAAAAATTTCTTATTTGGGAAATGGATTAATTTGGTTTTGGCTAGCCGTTGTCATAACGTTGTTAATTTTTTTGGTAAGTCTAATTTTAATAGGTGCTACTTTTACTAAAAAATATCGAACATATTACTCATTAGCTATTGGCATAAGTTCAGGTGTTTTATTAATAATTAGTGCTTTGTGGACAACGTTTATTATAGTATCAAGCTTATCTGGAATTGGATAAATTTGCAGAAAGCTTGGTAGACATTAGAAAACTATTTTTTGGTGACGTATTTTTTAGAGGTATAGCCTATAAGAAGGATCTAGCTAAAGACGATTTTGCACATATAAACACAGGCTCTCACATTAATCAGTAGGATAATAAAGGATAGGATGACTGAAAAAGTGATCCTATTTTTTTATGTTTTAATCATTGTAGAATATAAATTATTGAAAATAGTCCCCATATAAAAGTTTGATTTTTCATTCACAATAAACGGATAATTTGTTACAATGAAGATATGTTTGAAAGCGTTTTCTAATAAATGGATAATGGTAACATCAATTTCGATTCGATGGTTAGTCTATTTTATAAAGGAAGACTAGATTGATTAGTGAAATACAGAACTAGTAATAAAATACAAGATTCTTGGGTTAAAATCACTTGAAAAGGAACGATGACAATGAGAAAAACGAAAACAATGGATGGTAACACAGCAGCTGCTTATATTTCTTATGCGTTCACGGAAGTTGCAGCAATTTATCCCATTACACCAAGTTCTACCATGGCAGAAGTGGTGGACGATTGGTCAAGTAAGGGTCAAAAAAATATTTTTGGAGATCCAGTAAAAGTTGTTGAACTACAATCGGAAGCAGGAGCTGCGGGTACCGTTCACGGTTCATTAAAAACTGGTGCCTTAACGACAACGTATACGGCTTCTCAAGGATTATTATTAATGATTCCTAATATGTTCAAGATTGCCGGTGAGTTATTGCCGACTGTTTTCCATGTGTCCGCGCGTGCGATTGCGACGAATGCCTTAAGTATTTTTGGCGATCATAGTGACGTGATGGCGACACGCCAAACGGGTTTTGCGATGTTAGCTGAAGGCAGTGTCCAAGAAGTCATGGACTTGTCAGCAGTTGCTCATTTGGCAAGTATCGAGGGAAGCTTACCATTTATTAACTTCTTTGATGGGTTTAGAACGAGTCATGAAATTCAAAAAGTTGAAGTTTTAGAATATGATGAGTTGGGCAAGTTGTTAGATGAAGATGCTTTAGAACGATTCCGTAAACGCGGAATGAATCCTAATCATCCAACTGTCTCAGGAACTGCTCAAAACCCAGATATTTATTTCCAATCACGCGAAACAGTGAACCGTTATTATGATGAAATTCCAGGAATCGTCCAAAAATATATGGGTGAAATTAACCAATTACGTGGCACTAACTATGATTTAACTGCTTATTATGGTGATCCTGAAGCAACTGAAGTGATTATTTCGATGGGATCGGTAACGCCTACGATTCGTCAAACAGTTGACTATCTAAATGCACAAGGACGTAAAGTCGGACATATCGTGATTCACTTATATCGACCATTTCCAGCAGAGAATTTATTAGCTCATTTACCTGAAACAGTTGAACGTATTGCAGTGCTAGACCGTACGAAAGAGCCAGGTTCTGATGGTGAGCCGTTATTATTAGATGTTCAAAGTGTCCTATATCGTCATGAAAATCGTCCAATCGTTATTGGTGGTCGTTACGGCATAGGCTCTAAAGATGTGACACCCAACCATATTGTCTCTGTCTACGATCATTTACGTTTACCGGTTGCTGAAATGAAACAACGCTTCACGATTGGTATTAAAGATGACGTGACAAATTTATCATTACCATTAACGCCAATGTTAGATTTAACACCTGAAGGAACTTTCCAAGCGAAATTCTGGGGCTTCGGATCTGATGGCACGGTTGGAGCTAATAAACAAGCTATTAAAATTATCGGGAACCATACCGATAAATACGCGCAAGCCTACTTCTCGTATGACTCTAAAAAATCAGGTGGTTTAACAGTTTCTCATATTCGTTTTGGTGATGAGCCAATTGATTCCATCTATTTAGTAGAGCATCCAGACTTTGTTGGCTGTCATAACGCTGCCTACTTGCATAAATATGACTTAATTAAAGGACTAAAAGATGGCGGGACTTTCTTGTTAAACACCGTGTGGGATGAAGAAAAAGTGCTTAAATTATTGCCAAAAAAATTAAAACGCTATATCAGTGAACATCACATTAATTTCTATATTATTAACGCGATGGCGCTAGCACAGGCAGAAGGTTTAGGACGCCGTATTAATACGGTTATGTCCGCTGCCTTTTTCGAGGTGACAAAACTGATGCCTCGAGAAGAATTTTTACCATATTTACGCGAAGAAATAGATGCTGCTTATGGTAAAAAATCGCGTGAAATTGTAGAAGCTAACTGGCGTTTAATCGATCAAACATTTGACCACTTGCACAAGATTGAGGTACCGGAAGATTGGGCGACAATCGAAGTAAATGAGGATCGTGAGCAAAATCCTAACTTGCCAAAATTCATTTTTAATATTTTACAACCGATAGATCGTCAAGAAGGCGATAAATTATCAGTGAATGACTTAATTGAAAACGGGATGTTGGGTGGGACAATCCCACACGGTACGTCCGCTTATGAGAAACGCGGTATTGCGTTAGAAGTACCGGAATGGCAACCTGAAGCTTGTACGATGTGTAATGAATGTGCCTTTATTTGTCCACATGCTGCGATTCGTCCTTTCTTATTAGACGAAGAAGAAACAGAAGCAGCACCAGAAGGCTACATTACTCGTGACTTCAAAAAAGACGGCATGAATTACCGTATTCAAGTATCAGTTGAAGACTGTACAGGTTGTGGTTTATGTGTAGATGTTTGTCCGGCTAAGCAAAAAGCATTAGTCATGCAACCTTATGAAGAACAACGTGAAGAAGCGATTAATTGGGCTTTCTCAATGACCTTAAAACATAAAGAAAATAAATTGAAAAAAGAATCAGTTAAAGGTTCTCAGTTTGAACAACCATTATTAGAATTCTCTGGTGCTTGTTCTGGGTGTGGGGAAACGCCTTACGTTAAATTATTAACACAATTGTACGGAGATCGCATGATGATTGCGAATACAACAGGCTGTTCGTCAATTTGGGGCGCATCGGCACCTTCAGTCCCATATACGACTAACCATTTAGGCCAAGGTCCGGCATGGAGTAACTCATTATTTGAAGATAACGCCGAGTTTGGATATGGGATGCACATTGCTAATCAAATGAAACGTCATCGCGTTGCTAACAAAGTTCATGAATTACTTGAAAGTGGACAAGGTAGCGAAGAAACACGACAAATTATGAATGAATGGTTGGAACATTTTGAAGAAGGTCAAGGAACTCGTCAACGCGCGACTCACTTAGCTGAAGCCTTGAAACAAGAAACCGCTCCTGAGTTTGCAGAATTACTGAAACACGAAGACATGTTTGTGAAACCTAGCCAGTGGTTAATCGGCGGTGACGGTTGGGCGTATGACATTGGCTTCGGTGGTATTGATCATGTCTTAGCATCTGGTGAAGACATCAACATTCTAGTAATGGATAACGAGTTATATGCCAATACTGGTGGTCAAACATCTAAAGCAACGCCACAATCAGCGATTGCAAAATTCGCTGCTTCTGGTAAGAAAACAACGAAGAAAGATTTAGGGATGATTGCAGCAACGTATGGCAATGTCTATGTTGCCCAAATTGCCATCAATGCAAATCCAAACCAAGCCATTAAAGCAATTGCTGAGGCTGAATCTTATCCAGGGCCGTCATTAATTATCGGTTACACGCCATGTATTAACCACGGGATCAAAGGCGGGATGAGTCAAGCCAACTTAAGTGCGCAAGAAGCGGTTGAATCAGGTTACTGGCAATTGTATCGTTACGACCCACGTTTAACACAAAAAGGAAAGGATCCAATGAGAGTTGACTTTAAAAAAGCAGACTTTGATCTAATTCCTGAATTCTTAGCAAAACAAACACGCTTCTCTTCATTAATAAACATTAAGCATGATGAACATGTGGTTGAAGAAATGTATGAGAATACAAAAGAAGATATGAAGGTTAGAACTGAAAATTATGAACGTCTAGCGTCAATGAAGAAAGGTAAGTAGTGTGATAAAACTTTAAAGAAGATACCCAGTATTGCTTGTTTGAAGTTACTCATGACTTACAATCAAGCGCCATAATAAACAAGACTGATGAGGCATTCCCTTCATCAGTCTTGTTTATTAATCAAAGATAGTTTTAGTCATTGGGATCAAAATCTGTTTTATCAAATTCATCAAGATAATTGACACCTGTCGCATTAATTTTTGCATTCAATAATTTAATAGCTTGTTCCATTTCTTTTTCGATGGCTTCTGTAATGGTTAAGTCTCTGTGTTTAATTAGATTTGGAATAAAGGGAAGAACGGCGATGCCTAAATCTTCGGCTTCTTGAATATTAGTGTAGAGTGCAAATTCTAAATCAGGAAATGAGACATTGTGGCGTTGTAAGAGAAATCCGAATCCGCGCAATTTATCTTGTGAGAAATACATCATCTCTAATTCGTTCATGACATCGCCGATTTGACGATTGCTTAAGACTGCTAAACCATGAATAAGCTTAACAGGTAAATCAAAGAACGATAGTGTATCGTATCTATCTAACTCATCGTCAGTCAGGTTCATTAGTACGAGTAATTCATCTTTGTCTAGGTCGTTCATTGATAAATATAATTCGATTATTGAGTGGTTCATAGTAGCGCCCCCTTTAGCTGTGCTAGACGTATCTTAACAAATCTATAGATAGGTCACAAGTTTATATATTAGTTAGTAACTTTTTTTGTCACTTATTGTCACATTTTATGACGTGATATTATTCTAAAGTTATTTTTTGATATAAACTGTTTAGAGATGTAAGCTCTTTCGCTTGCATTTTCAGTATTAGTCGGTTTAAAATTATATTATATAAATGTTGTATAACGTCAAGTGTATGTCACGTGATCAATTAACAAGGAGGCAAAGAAGATGGGACTTATTTGGTCATTAATTGTAGGTGGTATAATTGGGGCAGTAGCTGGAGCTATCACAAACAAGGGCTCATCAATGGGCTGGATTGCAAATATTATTGCTGGATTGATAGGTTCATCAATTGGGCAATCTATCTTAGGTAGTTGGGGACCGTCATTAGCAGGAATGGCCCTTGTACCTTCAATAGCAGGAGCAGTCATTTTAGTTGCAGTTGTGTCGTTGCTAACAGGTCGCAAATAGTTAAAGATAAGAGTAGGAATTATCATGGCAGATAGAGGTACAGGCGATAAAATTAAAGGTAAAGCTAAAGAAGTAGCTGGAGAAGTAACTGGTAATAACAAACAAAAAGCTGAAGGTCTAGTTGACCAAGCAATCGGCAAGGTGAAAGAAGTAGCCGCTGATGCTAAAGATAAAGTAGAAGAAGTTAAAGATAAATTAGAGAAATAATTCAACCCCCTTTGGAAACTAACTTAGTTTCCAAAGGGGGTTTATGTTAATTTGATATATTATTTTAACCTTTACCGTATCGGAATATATTTCGGATACGGTAAAGGTTTTTTGGGCGCTCGTGTAGTTAGTGGTGAAGGATTGAAAAATCTTGGAACGTTGTCTACTATTAGTAGACAAATCCTACTATAAGTAAACTAATATTCGTTAGGCACTATGTTATATTTAGGGTATGATGAATAAGAGGTGAGAGCGATGAACCATAAATTAAAGCAGCTACGTCTAGAAAAAGGCTTAACACAAGAAAAATTAGCGACGATTTTGGGGATTAGTAAGGGAGCGATTTCTAAATGGGAAACAGGAGCCTCCTTTCCTGATATAAGTTTATTACCAGTGATTGCTAATTTTTACGGCTGTACGATTGATGACCTATTTGAAAGCCAAGAAATTTCACAAGCGGCCGTCAATGACTCTTATAAAAATTGGGGCAAGGCATTTCTTCAACAAGGTTTCTATCCGACCTTTTGTCGAATTAGAACAGAATCACTTGCCTATCTGAATGAAACGAAAATGTTATTATCTAATTGCTTAGTCGTGATTAATCATCTCCAAATCGAACGACAACCTGAGCATGTCAATGAAGCGGTCAATTGGTGTCGTGCGTATTTAGATATTGTGATTGAAAAAACGGCAAGCGCACAAGAAACGGCTAAAGCAGCGGCACTAAAGGCCGAGTTGTCATTTAATGCATGGTGAACCGCAAAAGGTGATTGCAGAAAGTGAAGAAGATAATCAATTATTGTACATGACTCAGCCGATTTTGGCGCAAGCCTTGATGATGTCAGGAGAGGTTGATGAAGCGAAACTCTTACTTCAAAAAATGGCTTATCAATTTATGTTGAACTTATACGGTAATTTTGAAAAATTAGCAGTGTATGAGGAGGACTATCAACGTTTTACTTATTTGAAAGGGATAACGGATAGTATTATTGAGCTATTTGAACTGAGAGACTTTCATCCTGGTGTGCTATTAAACGGTTATGCCGATATGGCTCTAAAATTTCTGGAATTTAAGCAAGCTGATCTTGCTCTAGTTGAGCTTGAAAACTATGTCAGCATGATTGAACAAGCGGACTATCCGATTCGTCTATCAGGTAATCATTTGTTTGATTTAATTGATGATTGGCTTCAAGGGTTAGACGAGGGAAAAGAAATGCCCGTCAATGAAGGGGTTTTAGCTAATCAATTAGTCGCCTTACTAAAAGATCCGCGTTTAGCTAGTGATTTAGCCGAAGAAACAGTTTATCAACAACTTATTACACGTTTAGAAAGGTGGCGAGCCACTCATGTCAATGACTAACTTTTTATTATTTTTACCCTTAATTATTTTACAATTCGGTTTAATGATTATTGCGGTACTGTCAGTATTAAAAAAACAACATTTTAAATACCTTAGCAAATGGATTTGGTTATTTATCGTGATATTAGGCCAGTTGGTCGGTCCTATTTTATTCTTTGTACTAGAAAGGGACGAGTAACATGACAAATATTTTAGAAATAAATCATTTAGAAAAAGCTTTCGGACCAAAAAAGGTTATCGAAGGCGTTAATTTGACCTTAAAAAAAGGCAAAATATACGGGTTAATTGGTCAGAATGGTGCCGGCAAAACAACTGTCATGAATATGATATTAGGTCAGCTGTTGCCTGATGAGGGTCAGATTTTTGTGAATGGTGAACGTGTGATAGCGGGGGGTGAAACGACCAATCGCTATATAGGCTATTGTCCTGATGTGCCGAATTTTTATGGTTACATGACTGCTAAAGAATATTTACAGTTTTGTGCGAGCATCACAAGCTTTAAAACTGATAATTTAGAGTTAACAATTCAAGGGTTACTAGAACGTGTCGGGTTAGCTCAGACGGAAAAAGTTAAAATCTCAACTTATTCGCGTGGCATGAAGCAACGTTTAGGGATTGCTCAAGCGTTACTAAATCAACCATTATTATTAATTTGTGACGAACCGACCTCAGCGCTAGATCCTCGTGGTCGTAAAGAAGTGATGGATTTACTAGCATCGTTGAAAGAAGAAATGTCGGTCATTTTATCAACGCATATTTTAAGTGATATTGAACGTGTTTGTGATCATATTGGTATTTTAGCGAATGGCAAATTGGTGCGGGAAGGGCGCTTGCAAGATGTTTTAGCAGAGCACCAAACGCAAGCTCATTACACACTTAAATTTAGTGAAGCGTGGGCGTACGAAGCCTATTTGAAAGAAATGACAGCAACTGGCGTGCAACTTGTTTCACATGATCAAGAGCAGCTAATGATTACAACAGCTGAATCACAAGCAGCAATCTTGGATAAATTATCTCAACATCATTACCCTATCGAATCATTGGTTAAAGAACAACAAACGTTAGAAAAACTATTCTTGGAGGAGACGAACGCATGAGACAGACGTTTACCTTTATGAAAAAAGAATTTATCGAGAATTTTCGTAATAAAAAGCTGATGGTCATTGGTATTTTGTCGTTATTATTTGGTTTTATGAATCCAATCATTGCTAAATTCACACCGGATCTAATCGCGAATCTAGTGGATGAACAGATGGCATCGATGATTCCAGAGCCTACTATTTGGGATAGCTGGACGCAATATTACAAAAACGTCGGGCAAATGTTTTTATTTATCGTGATTATTATGTTTGCTGACATTTTGACAAAAGAAGTTAGTGATAAAACGTTGGTGCCACTTGTTACCAAAGGATTGAAGAAACAAGCAGTATTAAACGGCAAGGCATTATTTTTGGCTCTAATTATTTGGGCTACCTTACTAACGACTGCTTCAGTAACACATCTCTATAATTATCCTGTTTTTGGGACCTTTGGCGATGTTCAGTCATTTGTACCACTTATGGATTTGGGCCTTTTTGCGTTGTTTTTAGTCAGCTGCTTAATGCTTGGGTCGGTTTTATCAAAAGGTTACGGTAGCTTATTATTTGTGGCCTTAAGTGTCCTATTAAGCTATTTAATGAGTATTCCAACCTTCACGCGTGAGGCGTCACCTATACAATTATTATCGGGAAATGTTGCACGAATGACGAGTGGGGACAACTTATCGTTAGTTTGCTATTTCGTTACTATCGCCTTCACAGTCTTGTTTTATAGTTTGGCAAGTATCAAGTTCAATAAGAAGTTGTTATCTTAATATTAAAAAAACGTCTAATCATGTCATTTCACTTCATGATTAGGCGTTTTAATAATTGTTAGACTAATTTTTGTGCTTCTCTTACACGTTCATTTAAATCGATTTTTTCTCCAGCTTTTTGTTTATCATAAAATTCAGCAGTGGCTGCAAATAATAAATCGGCTGCAGAGTTCAGTGCTGTTTCAACAGAATCTTGAACAACACCGATAATAAAACCAATCCCGACAACTTGCATGGCAATATCATTTGAGATGTTGAAGAGGCTACATGCAAGTGGAATTAATAATAAACTACCGCCAGCGATTCCAGAAACGCCAGTTGAAGAAATTGCCGCCAATAAGCAGAGTAAGAATGCTAGGACAAAAGGTATGTGCATCCCCATTGTGTTAGCGGCCGCTAATGTCATGATGGAAATTGTAATTGCCGCACCCCCGCTATTAGCAGTTGCCCCTAACGGAATAGAAATCGAATAAGACTCCTTATCTAATCCAAGTTTTTCCGATAATTCCATGTTGATTGGAATATTCACGACTGAACTACGCGTGAAGAAGGCAGGAACGCCACTTTCTTTCATACAGAACATTGTAAGTGGATAAGGATTTTGTTTCAGTAATAGGAATACCATTAATGGATAGACTATATATGATACAAATAACATAGTCCCGACCAATAATAAGATTAATTTGCCATATTCAGCCATTCCTTTTAGTCCAATTTCTGAAATTGAGTTGAAGACAAGACCAGTAATCCCGATTGGTGCCATTTGAATGATGATTTGCACCACTTTTGAAATAGTATCAGAAATATCAGTAATGACTTTTTTAGTTGAGTCAGCAGCCCCACGCATACAAGCACCCAATACTGCCCCCCAGAATAGCAGTGATAAATAATTGCCTTCAATTAGTGCTTGAATAGGATTCATTACCGCGCCTAAAATAATGTCAGATAAAATTAACCACAAATCATCGGGTGCTTCTTGCGTAACGCTCACATTAGGTAATACTAGTTCAACAGGAAACAATCGTGAAGCAAATACTGCCATTAAAGCCGCAATAAGGGTCGCGCCTAAATAGAGCACAATGACTGTTTTCATATGTGTTTTTACACCTTTTTTATGTTTAGACAATGATTCGATAATTAAGAAGAAGACAAGTAGCGGAGCGATAGCTTTCAAAGAGCCAATAAAGATGTCGCCCAGAATTTTAATCCACGTCCATGAAGGCACCATGGTTCCTAGAATAGCTCCTAAAATAATTCCGATACAGATTTTTTGAATCAATGATAACCTTTTGAACTTGTTCATCTTTATTCCCCCTTTTTTTATAATGTCACTCTAATATACTAGAGATTTCTATAAAAATAAAGCATATTTTTAATTTTTTTTTAATAAAAGACGCAAAGCAGAGTAACGATATTATTATATCTAGAATATATCCTTTTTTGAAATAGTATGATATATTAGAAAAATTAATAAATAATGATAAAGAATGTTTGTGGCGTCTATTATCATTATGCGACGATTAAAATAGAGAGGTGTATGTCATGAAAGAAATAATAATTCCATCAGAATACCAGTCAAGTTTAAGTATTTATGAAACACAAACCGCTATCGGATTTATTAAACGTTGCTTCGAAGAGGCGATGACCGGTAGTTTAAAATTAAAACGTGTATCAGCGCCGTTATTTGTTAAACAACGATCGGGTTTAAATGACGACTTGAGTGGAGCGGAGCGTCCTGTAACGTTTGACGTGCCAGCTTTATACCATCAAAGCGCCGAAGTGGTGCACTCTTTAGCTAAATGGAAACGTATGGCGCTTCATCAGTATGATTTTCACGTAGGCAATGGTTTGTATGCGGATATGAATGCAATTCGTCGAGATGAAGAATTAGATAATTTACATTCTATCTACGTTGATCAGTGGGATTGGGAGCGAGTGATTTCTGTTGAGCAGCGTACGGAAGATTATTTGAAAGCAACTGTTCAGGGGCTGGTTAATGCTATTGGTGAAACTGCAAGTCGTGTGAAGACTAAATATCCAAGTATTAGTACAAACATTAACACGAATGTCTCATTTATTACCAGTCAAGCGTTGGAAGATTTATTCCCTGATTTAACGCCTAAAGAACGTGAGCATGCTTACGTAAAAGAACATCCAACAACATTCATCATGCAGATTGGTGATAAATTAGCGAGTGGTCAGCCGCATGATTTGCGAGCACCAGACTACGATGATTGGACACTGAATGGTGATTTATTATTTTGGCACGAACCACTTCAATGCGCGATGGAAATTTCAAGTATGGGGATTAGAGTAGATGCTACTTCTTTAGTCAGTCAATTAGAAAAATCACGCGTGATGGATCGGCTGAACTTTGAATTTCATGCTAAAGTGGTGAATAATGAACTGCCTTTAACAATCGGTGGCGGCATCGGTCAAAGTCGTCTATGTATGTTATTATTAGAAAAAGTTCACATTGGTGAAGTGCAAGTGTCATTGTGGGATGCTGCAACTCTTCAGGCTTGCAAAGGGAAAGTGGCATTGTTGTAAAAATTAAGAAGGATTATTTGTTATTTAATTTGAGGTAAACTAACAAAAAACGCTTGTTATTGACATCTCGAAGCTTTTACGTTATCCTTGGTTCTAAGTTATCACAGATGAATAACTTTTAGCGAAGTAGGGAATAGACTCTATGTCAAGAAAGTCGATGGTTGCTGCGAATCGATCAGGTCTATTGTTGAATTACACTAAAAGAATACATACAGTTGAATAGATGTTTAAAGGAAAACAGTGATGTTTTTGAAATAAGGTGGTACCACGGAGTAATTCGTCCTTAGCTAATAGGAATATTAGCTGAGGGCGTTTTTTATTTAGACAGAAGGGAAGATCAGACATGAATTGTGGAGGGATTATTCGATATCGTTCGATCGATTTGCCGTAGAAAAAACGAATAATTGAGGAGAATGAATATGAATGAGAAAAAACAACCAAGTATTTTAGAAGCTAGTATTATGTTATTAATCGTGGTGGCAAGTATTGCCATGGGGGTAATTGGATTTAAGCTGTCTCCAAATATTGCGATTTTATTTGCGATTGGTTTAGTGATGCTGTATATGGTTGCCAAGAAGATGCCGTTTGACCTGATGCATGAAGGAATTATTGAGGGACTGAAGCCGGGGATTATTCCAATTTTTATTTTTATCCTAGTAGCTGCTTTGATTGCTGTCTGGATTCAAGCGGGAATCATCCCGACGTTAATGGTTTTTGGGTTTAATATTATTAGTGTGAAGTGGTTTGTGCCATCGGTTTTCATTGTATGTTCCATCGTTGGCAGTGCAGTTGGCAGTGCGTTTACCGTTATGTCTACGATAGGGATTGCTTTCTTTGGAATTGGCTCAACACTTGGTCTTAATCCAGCGTTAGTCGTAGGGGCAATCGTATCAGGCGCGGTATTTGGCGATAAAATGTCGCCTCTATCAGAATCTACCAATTTATCGGCTGCGATTGTAGAAGCAGACTTATTCAAACACATTAAAAACTTAATGTGGTCAACAATTCCTGCGTTTGTCGTGTCCCTGATTTTATTTGCTGTTCTAGGTATTAACGACACCAATGCCAGCTTTGAAAATATTGAGCAAGTTGTCGATGTCTTGAACACTAATTTTAGCATTTCTATCTGGTCATTAATTCCAATTGCTTTAATGCTTATCTGTGCTTGGAAGAAAATTCCTGCTATTTTGACGATTTTACTTAATATTGCGGCGGCTGTGGGAATGATAGTGATTCAAAATCCGGCCATTCAATTAACAGACTTAGGTCAGTTAATCGACAGTGGTTTCGTTTCAAACACAGGTAATAACGAGATTGACTTACTACTGTCACGTGGTGGGATTGAAAGCATGATGCCGACTGTGTCTCTCATCATCTTAACGTTATCTTTAGGCGGATTATTAATGGCGACTGGTTTAATTTCGACAGTCATGAATCAAGTGGCCAAAAAATTAACGTCACCAGGTAAATTGATTTCAATGACACTTCTAACAAGTATTGGCGTGAATATTTTTATTGGCGAACAATTTTTATCCGTTATTTTACCGGGAAATGCCTTTAAAGAGGTATACAAAAAAGTAGGTTTAGATCCAGTTGTATTAGGGCGAACGTTGGAAGATGGCGGAACGGTAATTAATTACTTGGTACCTTGGGGAATTGCCGGAAGTTTTGTGGCAAGTACCTTTGGAATCGATACATTAACCTATTTACCGTTTGTGTTCTTTAGTTTGCTGTCACCAGTATTTTCTATTATCAGCGCATTTACAGGTATTGGGGTGAAATACACCTCTATTGGAATGAAAAATGTATTAAAATAGATTAACGAGTTTGGTTTATCGCTACGCTCTGGAGATGATTTCTGTAAACGAAAAGAAGAAAGTCGAGCATAATGGTCTTGAGTGCCGACTCTATCCACACCACCAGGCTATCATTAAAAAGCTATCGTATAGAGAAATTCCTGAAAATTAATAGAAATTCTTATCCCAATACTCTAGTTTTGAATGAGTAAATACAGTAGAAAAGCGAGTAGCCATTGGGTGGCTACTCGCTTTTTTATTCACGATTTTAGTTAAAAATCAAAATTGTCTGGATCTGCACTTACACGTGTATTCGTGTTTAATTGATTAATAGTGGCCATTTCGGTTTTTGTTAATTCGAAGTTGAAAATATCGCCATTTTCAATAATACGAGATTCGGTGACTGATTTAGGTAACGCCACGATGTCACGTTGAATGATCCAACGTAGGATGATTTGGGCAACTGATTTACCTTTAGCTTCAGCCATTTCTGTAATAACAGGATGATCTAAAAGTTTACCATGTCCAAGTGGTGAATAAGCTTCCACTAAGATATCTTTTTCTTTGCAGTATGCGACTAATTCTTCTTGGCTTAATTCAGGATGTAATTCAATTTGATTCACCATTGGGACGATGGTTGCGACTTCTAAGATGTCCTCAAGATGATGTTGGTGGAAATTAGACACACCGATTGCTTTAACTAACCCTTCATTGTATAAGGTTTCCATTGCTTTCCATGTTTCGACGTACTTTCCAGCTGTTGGCCAGTGGATTAAATATAAATCTAAATAATCAAGTTGTAATCGAGCTAAACTATCTTTGTAGGCTTGAATGGTGGTGTCATAACCTTGATCTGCATTCCAAACTTTACTTGTCACGAAGATGTCTTCACGTGCAACGCCGGATTCACGTAGACCTTTCCCTACAGCTTCCTCATTTTGGTAAACAGCTGCTGTATCAATTAAACGATAGCCGTTTTTTAAAGCGGTCACAACTGATTGTACGGCTTCTTCTTCATCACGTACTTGCCAAGTTCCTAAACCAATTTTTGGAATTTGTAAACCATTAGTTAATGTATAGTATTCTGTCATCGTCATTCTCCTTTAATTGTTTTCTTATTTAATCATAACTTTTTATTAGTGAGCTGACAATGAATAGCTTCTTACTATTTGAAATAACCATAAAAAGTTAGCGTGTTATTTAAGTGAAAAATACTTTTATTTGTTTTTTTTGAAAAAATACTGTGCTATAATGAACTAAATCAAAAGTATAAAACGCTTTCAATTGGTTTAGGGGTGTTTAGAAATTGATAACAACTTGAGGAGGAATGTACGGATGAAGTTCTTTTTAGACACAGCTAATGTAGAGGATATTAAGAAAATCAATGACCTAGGTTTAGTTGATGGGGTTACGACAAATCCAACGATTATTGCTAAAGAAGGTCGTGATTTTGAAGAAGTCATCAAGGAAATTTGTTCCATTGTGGATGGTCCTGTTAGTGCAGAGGTGATTGGTTTAACAGCAGAAGAGATGGTTTCAGAAGCGCGTACTATTTCAAAATGGGCCGATAATGTCGTCGTGAAAATCCCGATGACTGAGGATGGCTTGAAAGCAGTACATATTTTATCTAAAGAAGGAATTAAAACGAATGTTACTTTAATCTTCACGGTGTCTCAAGGATTAATGGCAATGAAGGCAGGGGCTACTTTTATTAGTCCTTTTGTTGGACGTTTAGAAGATATTGGCGTTAATGCGAATGAATTAATCGAATCTTTACGCGATTTAATTGATATGTACGGATTTGATACGGAAATTATCGCTGCGAGCATTAGAAATACAACTCATGTTGAAAACGTCGCACTGTTAGGAGCTCATATAGCGACTATCCCAAGTAATCTATTCCCAAGTATGATGAAACATACCTTAACTGATTCTGGAATCGCTACATTCTTGAAAGACTGGGAAGCTTTTAAAAGTAATTAATTAACTATATTTGTATTAAAAAAATTAATCGAAGATGAAGGCATAATGTCTCTTCGATTAATTTTTTTTGCAATTGTTATTAATTTGAGAAAAATATTGTTTTTTATATTTTAGGATAAAGTATACTGTTCGAGTAAGCGCTTTTAAAAAGCGGAATATAATCAATAATTTGGAGGGAAAACATGTCAATTGATAACGTTGTTTTAGCTAGAAATACGAAGGAAGCCCCGCAAAATGAATTAGCATCACAATCTGTTGCTTTTTCACATTACAATAATTTATCGGCGGTATTACCGATTGATGCCAAAACGGATGAGTTAGTACCAGGTGGTATTATGGAGCAAGCCAATCAATGCTTAGCCAACATCAAATCTATCGTAGAAAGTATCGATCATGTCATGTCAGATGTGGTGAGATTAAGCGTCTTTGTTAAAAATATTAAAGATTTAGAAGCGATTAAAGAAGTTTATTACACCTATTTCACTAACTATCAACCAGCTTTAACAATGGCGGTTGTGGCTGATTTACCTATGGGTGCTATGGTCCAAATGGAAGCTTTACTAACAAACGGTGAAGGAACTATTCCAAATGCTCCCCAAGCAGGTGATTTAATCAAATTAACCAATACGACACAAGCTGCGCCAATTGAAGCGATGTCAACACAAATGGTCGCTTTTTCTCACTATAACAATGTTTCAACGCAATTACCTATTGAACCAGCTTCAGGACGTATTGTGGCTGATACTATCCAAGGACAAGCATTACAATGTTTAAAAAATATTGAATCGATTTTAGCTAGTATTAACATTCCTTTAGATGATATCGTTAAGATGACCATTTATGTAAAAAAACTAGAGGATATGGATTTAGTTAACGAGATTTACAAGAGATTTTTCCCGAAATCAGCTATTGCTAGAGCATTAGGTTACTTGCCAGCACGAACTGTCGTTGAAGTGGTTGATTTGCCAATGAATGCTATGGTTCAAATGGAAGCTGTTGTCTCACATGGAGACGGAACGCCTCCACAAGCGATTGAAGATCGCCATGGGATTATCATTGAAGCAAATAATACGAAAAATGCGCCAATTTGCCCATTATCAACGCAAACCGTTGCTTTTTCACACTACAATCATATTTCAGCTCAACTTCCGATTGATCCTATCACTAATAAATTAGTTGAAAACGAGATTAAAGTTCAAACAAAACAAGTTTTAGAAAATATTAAAGCGATTATCGAAAGTGTGGACCATTCATTAGAAGATATTGTGAAAGTTAATATATACTTAACTGATATGACGCAGTTAGCGTTAGTTGATGAAGTCTATCGCGAATACTTCTCAACTGGTACACCAGCTCGTAAAGTAGTTGGTGTCAACCATATCATGAAAGGTGCGCTAATCCAAATGGATGCTGTGGCAGGAAATGCCGAAGGAACATCACCGATAGCTAATTAATATATAAGAGAAGACCTAGCCCTGTGTTAGGTCTTTTTTGATGGATAGAAAAAAACTAACGCTATTTATTGAAAGTGTTGCTTGATTAATTCCAAATTTAGCCAAAATGGCTTATGATAGTTTTATATGTGTCAGCTTTTTACTATAGAAAGAAGGTAGACGGTTTTTTGAGTAAACTTAGGGAACGTATTAGAGGGTATTATACAGGTGAAGGGGTTACAAGTGGTGAGATTTTAACTATTTTACTGCCAGTAATGATTGATCAATTTTTCTTGGTGAGTTTTAATTTTATTAATACTGCCATGATTAGTTCATCTGGTCAAGAAGCGGTAAGCGCGGTCAATATGATTGGGAGTTTGAATATTTTTTTAGTTCAGATTTTTGGCGCGATTGGTTTAGGTGGGACGGTATTGATTGCGCGTACGTTTGGTGAGAGGGCTTTTGATAAATTAGGGAAGCTGTGTGCCGCTGTTATTCATTCGACATTTTTTGTTGGGACGTTGATTATGGTTTTATTTTTAGTTCTTCATCAACCGTTATTAGCGTTATTATTCGGTAGTGCCGACGATTTAGTGATGCACCAAGCACGTTTATATTTTATTGGTATTTTATGTAGCTATCCGGCTCATAGTATCATTGAAGGGATAAATGGTAGTTTACGTGGTATTGGTAAAACAAAAGACTCATTAAAAAATTCGCTGGTGATGAATAGTTTGTACCTATTAAGTAATTTTATCTTTGTAATTGTCTTACAAAAAGGCATAAGCGGTTTAATTATTTCATTATTAATTTCTCGTTATTTAACGCTAATTATTGCGAGTGTCAATTTGTACCGTCATCATACGGATTTTAATTTGAAACGTGACAATATATTAAATATTAGTCCGCAAGTTGACCGTATAGTGTTGACTACTGCGGTACCGTTTGCTGCGGAATACATTTTTTTTAATGGGGGTAAAATTATCATGCAAATGATGATCGTGAGCTTAGGTACAACCTATATCGCAGCGAATGCAATTAGTGTTTCCTGGATTCAACTAGCCGAAATTATTCCAAGTGCGCTATCGACAGCACTCGTTCCTATCATCGGACAAGCAGTTGGACGTAAAAGTTTATCCGATATTAAAAAAATGACTAAAACGTTTGTTGGAACAGGCATTGCTGCATTTATTATCGTTAATTTAATCATGTTGCCTTTATTTCCCGTAGCAATGAATTTATTTAATGCTCCAAGTGATTTAGTTCCGCTAATCTTCAAGATTTACTTGATTACATTGACAATGCACATCTTATGTTGGAGTACGAGTTTTGTTCTACCAGCAACTCTACGTGCGGTTGGAGATGGCGCTTTTACCACGAAAGTATCACTTACTACCATGTGGTTATTTAGAGTTGGTGTGGGTTATATCGTCGGTATTAAATTAGGTTATGGATTGATTGGCTTATTTACGATTATGACACTTGAATGGGCTTTAAGAAGTCTAATTTTTATATGGCGTTTTAGAAGTGGTAAATGGCAAGCGAAAATAATGTCTTAATTAATCGATGATACAAAGTTAAATAGATCATACGGTTAGAACTACCTGTATAATTTTTCGTGAATTATACAATCGTTATTTGATAAGTTGCCTTATTCGTGTCATAATAACGGTAACATCTGGTTATAGGGGGAAAAGAAATGAAGAGCACAAAGATGATTAAAAATATTTTAAGTCTAGTAGTCGTCGCAATTATAGCGGTTTTTGCGTTTGTTATATTATTTGAACGTATAGAAAATGGTTATGTAGGGGTCCGCTATTCGATTAATGGGGGTGTCCGTGACGAGACACTAGGACAAGGGATTAAATTTGTTGGGTTAGATAAAGTAACACAATATCCAATTCGTTTACAAACGATTCAAGCCGAGAATATGGCAATTGCCACATCAGACGGTAAAAAAACATCGGTTAATATTAAATATGATTACAAAATTGATCCAACAAAAACTTCAGCGATGTTCAAGGAGTTTGGTAATATTACCTCTCAAGACATTGAAGATGGCTGGTTGAAGTCTAAGTTGCAAAAAGAAGCGCGAGAAGTTTATTCACAATATACTATTTTAGATATTCTTTCTGGTAAATCTTCGGAAGCAGAAGCGAAGTTGTTAGATAGTTACTCAAAAGCAGTTGAAGTAAAAGGTTTTGTTGTAGAAGATGTAACAGTGGGTGTTCCTGACATTGATGCTGAAACGCAAAAATCAATTGATGCGATTGTTTTATCTGGTCAAGAAAATGAAAAAGCCAAATTAGATGCTGAAACTAAAAAAACACAAGCCGATGCAAAAGCCTATGAAACAACTAAGCAAGCAGAAGCAGAAGCAACAGCTAATAAAAAAATTGCTGATTCTGTTACAGAAAACTTAATCAAATATGAAGAAGCACAAGCCCGTAAAGAACACGGATGGGTAACAGTGAATGGAGCGAGTGCAGTCGTAAAAGAAGGTGAATAAAGATGTTTTTCTTTATTGCTAAATTTTTAATGCTCTTCATTTTAGTGATGATGATTTATACGTTTATTATGTATAATCGCCAGAAACGTCATGATGAAGAAATTAGAAAAAAAGAAACACCACATGATTCTAATAATCAAGGCAACCAATTAGATAAAACTGACGAGTGGTCAGATTTTTGATGAAATACTTATAGGTGAGAAACAGAAATAGTTTTTTTAAACTGTTTCTGTTTTTTTATAATAGAAGGAGTGGGAGACGGTCTATTTAAAGAAGTTATCAGATAAAGGTTATACTTTTTTGTCATTTATATGCGCTGTTTGTGTATTCCCAATGTCAATTAAATTTCAGGAGATGTCCTATTGGGGCGAGGGATTAACGTGGTTTTGGGTAGGTGTTGCGTTGACGTATATTACTTGGCTAACAGGATTTATTTTGTTAATCTACACATTTGTTAGAACGAGGACATCAAACATAAGTGTAAAATTGTTGGTAAGTATTCTATTGCTTATAACATTTTTGTGGACAACATTTGTCATTATTGGAGGATTGTCTGGGTTTTAAAATATCGTTCGTTCTTTTTAACTTTTTAAAAATAGCCTAAACTAAATGCCATCATTTATGATATACTTATAGCTAGTATTGTAAAAAGATGTGAAATGGGGTTTTTCTAAAATGATTAATTTTTATTGGTATCCAAAGTGTAGTACGTGTAAAAAAGCCAAAGCATGGTTAGACGAACATCAAGTTGATTACCACTTAATCGATATGATTGACGATCAGACACCAACAATAGAACAAATTTTACACTGGATGGACAATAATGATGATGAAATCCATCGTTATTTCAATACATCAGGCGTTATCTACCGTACTGAGAACTTAAAAGAAGTGATTTATACAATGGATAAAGATGATGCAGCACAAATGTTATCAGAGCGTGGTATGTTAATTAGACGACCAATTTTAGAAAATGGCGATAAAGTTTTCTTAGGTTGGAAAGAATCTGAATATGAGACATTATTGTAGGAGATTGTGAAGATGGAAAAGAAAATTGCAGATAAATATTTATGGATTACTAAAGAAGAACAAGGTTACCGTCTAGGTTTCACTAATGAAGGTCAAGATGAATTAGGAAATATTACCTTTGTTTCATTGCCAAAAGTTGGACGTGAATTAGTTAAAGGTGAAGCATTTGCTGATGTCGAAGCAGAAAAAGCAGTAACAGAATTAGTAAGTCCTGTTTCAGGTAGAGTATTGAAAATTAATGAAGCAGCCTTAGATACACCTTCGTTATTAGATAGCGAAGATGAAGCAAGTGCTTGGTTACTAATTGTAACTGACGTTGATGAAGCAGTATTCGAAAGTTTATAATTGACTTAACAAGAAAAAGTTGATAGAATGATTAAAAATTAATGAAATGCAGTGAAAAGAAAAGTACAAATTAACAAAGTTTAAAGAGAGTCCTTCGTTGGTGCAAGAGGATAATGGCGTTAATTTAGAAAATGGTCTTTGAGCAGAGTGGATGAGCCTAGTGGGTAAATCCATTACGGATACATCCGTTAACATGTCACAGTATTGAGAGAAGTTCGACTATGGAGAATATTCTTGCGTACTGGCAGAGGTTGCTTTCGTGAGGAAGTAACGAATTAAGGTGGTCACACGAATAGTCGCTTTCGTCCTTTTGTTTATTTTAGAATAAACAAGGGACGAAAGCTTTTTTTTATTAGTTATGGGGGGGAAAACAATGCCAATTATTGAATTGAAGAATATCACGAAGCAATACGAGAGTAAAAAAAGAAATGTTCTAGCAGTGAATCAAGTGGATTTTAAAGTTTATAAGGGTGAAATTTTTGGAATGGTTGGGTATTCAGGTGCTGGAAAGAGTACGTTATTACGATTATTAAATGGACTAGAGAAACCAACCTCTGGTGAAATTTTGGTTAATCGTCAACCAGTAGCAGAATTAAAAGGAAAAATGTTACGCAACTTTCGTCAAGAAGTCGGCATGATTTTTCAACACTTTAACTTGTTATGGTCGCGTACGGTGTTAGAAAATATCATGTTACCAATGGAATTAGTCAAAATTCCTAAAGCAGAGCGTGAAGCACGTGCATTAGAGCTAGTTGAGTTAGTGGGACTTACTGGACGTGAGCACGCGTACCCAAGTGAACTGTCTGGCGGTCAAAAGCAACGTGTCGGAATAGCCCGAGCCTTAGCTAATAATCCTAAAATTTTGTTATGTGACGAGGCTACAAGTGCCCTTGATCCACAAACAACAGACGAAGTATTGGACTTGTTAAAAAAAGTCAACAAAGAGTTGGGAATTACGATTGTCTTAATTACACATGAGATGCATGTTATCCGTAAAATATGTGACAAAGTAGCGGTCATGGAAAACGGGAAAATTGTGGAGACAGGTAGTGTTATCGAAGTGTTTAGTCATCCAAAAATGGATGTAACGAAGCGGTTTGTTCAACAAGAAACAGTCCCTGAAGTAACAGATGACAACAGCCTTGTTTATTTCGAACGAAACTATCCAGATGGCAAAGTGGCGAAATTGACCTTCACAGGTGACAAATCCAAATTACCAATCTTGTCGAAAACCATTCGTGAGTTTATGGTCGACATTAATGTAATCCAAGGACAAATTCAGGAAATAAACCAATCATCTTTTGGTACGCTAATCGTTCAATTTGTCGGTGAAGAGAAAGAAATCGAACGAGCAATTGTTAACTTGATTTCTGAAGGCGTAAGTGTGGAGGTTAATGAAGATGCAGAATAAAAGTTTTATGGAAACCTATTTTGATTCAGAAAAATTAGATGGCGCAAAGTTTTTAACGGCGTTTAAAGAAACGTTCTATGTAACGACGATTTCAATGATTTTTATTATTGTATTAGGCTTACTGTTAGGTTTGTTATTATTTGAGTTCTCAAAAAGAGACGGGAAAGCAGCGAAACTAGTTTATAACGTGTTATCGGTAATCAGTAATATTTTTCGTTCGATCCCGTTTATTATTTTGATTATCTTATTAATACCATTTACGCGCGCAATTCTAGGGACATTCCTAGGGGCAAAAGCAGCTATTCCAGCGTTAGTTATTTCTGCAACACCGTTTTATGCGCGTTTAGTTGAAATGGCTTTTAGAGAAGTCGATAGTGGTGTGTTAGAAGCTTCAGAAGCAATGGGCGCTAGTAAGTTTCAAACGATTTGGAAAGTACTATTACCAGAAAGTTTACCGGCACTGATTTCAGGTGGGACGGTTACTACGATTACCATGATTGGTTTTGCTGCAATGGCTGGAGCAGTTGGTGGTGGAGGTTTGGGACAGTTAGCTTACTACCAAGGTTATATGCAAGATGATTTAACTACGACACTTTTTGCTACAGCCTGTATTTTAGTTCTGGTATTCTTGATTCAATTCATAGGGGATGCCTTAGTGAAGAAAATTGATAAACGATAACCACAATTAGTGGAGGAGGAGATTAGTATGAAGAAAAAACTATTAACATTTTTAGGATTAACAGCTTTAACAATTGGTTTAGCAGCATGTGGTGGGAATGATGACAAAGCATCAGAAAATAGCAACGTTTTAAAAGTAGGCGCTTCGCCAACGCCTCATGGTGAAATTTTAGAACATATTAAACCTAAATTGGCTGAAGAAGGAATTGAATTAGAAATCGTAGAATTCCAAGACTATATTTTGCCAAACAAAGCCTTATCTTTAGGGGAGATTGATGCTAACTATTTCCAACATATTCCTTATTTTGAGCAAGCAGTTAAAGATAATGGGTATGACTTTGAAAATGCGGGTTCAGTCCACATTGAGTTAATGGCGTTTTATTCTCAAACATTGAAAGATGTGAAGGATGTTAAAAATGGTGCGACCGTCTTAGTCAGCAATTCTTCAACCGACTGGGGACGTGTCATTACCATTTTACAAAATGCCGGTCTTGTTAAAGTAAAAGATGGTGTGGATTTATTAACCGCAACATTTGATGACATTGCCGAAAACCCTAAAAATCTTAAGTTTAAATATGATGTGAATCCAGAGTTATTAACGACAGCTTATAAAAATAATGAAGCAGATTTAATTGCAATTAATGCCAACTTTGCTGAAACAATTGGACTGGCCCCTGAAAAAGATGGTGTGCTAGTAGAAAAAAATAATTCACCATATGCTAATATTGTGGCCATTAATGCGAAAGATAAAGACAGTGAAAAGATTCAAAAATTGATGGATGCTTTGCATGATGAAGAGACACAAGCTTGGATAAAAGAAAAATGGAACGGCAAAATTATGTCGGTATCAGAGTAGCGTCTAGGTTATGACAACAGTGGAAAGAGTGGCTATATTAGAGCCACTCTTTTTTGCGTAACGGTCATCTGAAGAATGATAAGTTGTATAATAGGTTTAACTACTTGCATTTTTAGTCTGGGTTATTTAAACTGACAGTAATAGATGAAAATGAGGTTGATCAAATGAGTTATCAAGTTATCGAAATGTACGGGGAAAACGAACCCTGGTGGTTTTTTAGTGATTGGGAAGAAGATATTGTTAGCCGACAAGAATTTCAAACGTTTGAAGAGGCCAACAATTACTTACATAAAATAATAATGGGATTAACAAATGATTATGAACAAATGACGTTTAAACCTGACTTCATGGCAGCTTTTTGGAATGAAGATGAGGTGCGTTTTTGTGAGGAATGTGATGATGATTTACAATTATATCGAGGCATTTTAATGCTCGAAAATGGAGAAAGAATGGTTGTTGATGGAAAGGAACAAAATGAAAAAATTAGTATTAGCAGAGAAGCCAAGTGTTGCAAGAGATTTAGCTAAAGTACTTGGCGCCAATGAAAAGCACAAAACATATATTGAAGGCAAACAAGTTATTGTAACTTGGGCCTTAGGTCACTTATTAACGTTAAAAATGCCCGAAGATTATCAAAAAGAATGGCGTGAATGGTCATTTGACACGTTACCAATGATTCCGAAACGACACGGAATTAAACCGCTACCAAAAACAACAGGACAGTTGAAGAGCTTTCAGAAGCTAGCTAACCGTTCTGATGTAGGAGAAATTATTATTGCAACCGATGCTGGTCGTGAAGGGGAACTTGTGGCACGTTGGATTTTAGAATATGCGCGTGTCAAAAAGCCAGTTAAACGTCTATGGATTTCTTCTCAAACTGAAAAGGCGATTAAAGAGGGGTTTAATAAATTAGAACCGGCTAAAGCGTTTGATGATTTATATGAATCAGCGGTTGCCCGTTCACAAGCCGACTGGCTAGTTGGACTAAATGTGACACGTGCGCTAACTGTAAAATATGACGATAATTTATCAGCAGGACGCGTGCAAACGCCGACATTGGCTTTAGTCGATAAACAAGATCGTAAAATCGATACGTTTAAACCGTCTACTTATTATGTCGTGCAGGTTAGCCATCAAGGGTTATCGGCTAAACTTCAAAAACAGGAAAAAGTCCTACAAGTTAAAGAAAGAGCCGAAGCTGAGGTTGTAGTTAAACAATTGCCGACAGAAGCGGTGATTGCGGATGTTAAAGAATCCACTAAGAATGAAAAAGCCCCGTTGCCTTATGATCTAACGGAATTGCAACGTGAAGCTAACCAACGTTACGGTTATTCAGCTAAGAAGACGTTATCAATTATTCAACGTCTCTATGAAATTCATAAAATCGTTACTTATCCGCGAACCGATTCTAAATATTTGACCAACGATATGAAAGCGTCAATGAAGGAACGTGTCTTAGCTATTAAGAGTTATTTTAATGAAGAGGTTCAACCGATTATTAAGAATCAGTTTAAAGTGGAACAACCAGCTGTTTTTCAAAATAACCGCGTGACGGATCATCATGGTATTATCCCAACGGAACAAGTACCAAGAAGTGAAAAACTAGATTTAGATGAAAATCGACTATATCAATTAATTTGCAAGCGATTTTTAACATTGTTTTATCCAGCTTACGTAGAAAAACGTCAAACGCTAACGCTAGATTTGGGTGCGTATCAAGTTCAGTTTAAACAAGCAGAAGTTGTGAATAAAGGGTGGAAACTTGAATTGACAACACCTGATAAGATGGGAACGTTCCAAAAAGGAGCAAAGATTTCACTGAACTACCAAGTTAAAGAAGAAATGACTACAGCGCCAGCTCCAATGAATGAAGGGCAGTTATTAGGGAAGATGGAACACTTTAATTTAGGGACGCCAGCTACTCGTGCTGAAATTATTGAACGTTTAATCTCGAGTGAACTAATTGAACGTCAAAATAATCGCTTGCGCGTAACGCCTAAAGGAAAGCAAGTATTGTCACTAGTTAATCCAGCTTTGGTGTCGCCTGAATTGACGGAAAAATGGGAAACTAAATTAGAAGCCATCGCTAGTGGTAAATTAACACGTCAAGCATTCATTAAAGAGATTGAAACAGAGACGACACGTTTAGTATCTGAAATAAAACAAAGCGATAAAACGTATAAAAATCATGCCATTACCTCGAAAAAGTGTCCTGAATGCGGGGAATTACTGAAAGAAAAAAATACAAAAAATGGTAAGATTTACGTTTGTACGAACCAAAGCTGCTCGTACAGTCGCCGAAAAGATCCTAAATTAAGTAATAAACGTTGTCCGCAATGTCATAAAAAAATGGAAATTCACTCAGGTAAAAGTGGCGATTTCTTTAAATGTAAGTATTGCGTGATTACTGAAAAGATGTCTAATAAACAAGAACGCAAGAAGAAAATGACGAAACATGAAGAACGAAAACTTGTGAAAAAATATAGTCAAGCAGCTGAACCTGAAGAAAGTCCATTAGCGCTAGCATTGAAGGCAGCTATGAAAGATAATTAATGAGCTGAGAATGTCGGAGCAAGCAAAAGACTGTGTAAATGATTAGCACAGTCTTTTTGTGCTATAATAAACTAAAGGAAATTTTTGCGGGAGGATTACTATTGAGTAATAAAAAAACAAATTCGTCTTTTCTATTAATTGGCTTTATTTATGGATTAATAGGACTATTAGGATGTTGGTCTTACGGTTTTATTGGCCGTTTAATTACTAATGTTTTTCGTTTTTTTGTTGGAGAAGGCTATATGATTCTTGGTATAATTAGCATTGTTTATGGGTTATTATTGATTTTGCTAAAAAAAGAGCTGCATTTTAAGAAGCCTCGTGTTTTTTGGGCATTCTTTAGTTGGTTGATGGCTTACGTTTGTTGGATGCAACGTGGATTCATTGCGAACGATGCGACTACCATATTGTCACAAATATTTAAAGGACTATACCAAGATGTGCAACTGAATCAACAAAACTTTGATAGCGGAGGGGGCCTATTAGGCGCTAGCGTTCATCAACTTTTAAGTTGGCTGCACCTCGATTTTCTAATGCCATTCACAATGATAGTATTTGTGTTGATTGGTCTAATGTTATTCATTAAAAAATCATAGGGGGAGTGACACTAGCTTAGCGTCACTGCTCTATTTTTTTGCTAAAAATGGTGTTGTTGTGAGTTTTCATCAAGAAAAAAAGATAATTTAGTGTATAATGAATGAGATGAGTGTTTGAAAAAACATGATTGATTAAGGTTTAGGAGTGTCGTCATGGCAAAAAAAACAAATAATAAGAAGAAAAAAAATACAAGAAAAACTAAAAAACAACAACAACAGCAAGAAAGACTTATTTACTTTTTTGTGGGATTGGCCTTTGTTTTGTTAGGTCTTTTTGGAATGTTACATGTTGGATTTTTAGGTAATTTAATTGCCAATGTTTTTCGATTACTAGTTGGAAATACCTATCATGTGTTTGGTCTGTTAACCATGGTGTTTGGTTTCTTAATTATGCTTTCGGGTAGTAAATTAAGAGTCAAAGAGCCAAAAAAAATCATTGGTTTAGTCATGATTTATATGGCCGTATGTTTATTGTTACATATTTTACTCTTTAGAAAAGGGATTAATAGTGATACCAATATAATCCAAGTCACCTGGTCTAAATTACTACATGATATACAAGCTGGAACAGTGAAATTATCAGTAGGTGGTGGGATGTTGGGGGCCTCGCTTTATTCCGTCACTTATTTCTTACTCGATCAATTAGGAAGTTATTTAATGATGTTCTTCATGGGGGTATGTGGTATTACTATGTTCTTTAATGTTAAGTTAGAACAAGTATTAGATATGCTTGCCAATGCAAAAGATAAATTACTCGCTTTCATTGAAGTTGATGAAGAGAAGTTAGCGGCTAAGCAAGCCATAAAAGAAGAGAAAAAACAATTAAAAGCGCAAGCCAAGCAAGAACGTGAAGTAGCTAAAGCAATACAACAAGCTGAACAGTCTCAAGCTAAAGAGCCAGTTGTCACGACTCACTCTCAACCACAAGAATCTTTATTTGAAATTGATCATTATCAAGAACCCGTGGATGAACAAGCGCCAGAAGTCATTATTGAAGAGTTAAATCCAAAGCCTAAAGCAAGTGATTATAGCGCATCAGCTCCAACGACAAGTTCAAATCAGCAGGGTAGTAATGATAGGGAAGAGGAAGAACCGTTAGATTTCGAGATTCCACAAGAAATTGAAAATCGTGATTATCAATTACCACCAACTAGTTTACTTGAAGAAATTCCTCAAGTGAATCAGAGTGGTGAAAATGAAAAGGTAAAAGAAAATCTTAAAATCTTAGAGCGAACATTTGCTAGTTTTGGAGTCGATGCGAAAGTGGTACGTGCTAGTATCGGCCCATCAGTTACGAAATATGAGATTCAACCAGCAGTCGGAGTCAAAGTTAGTAAAATTGTGAGTTTGACAGATGATTTAGCGTTAGCTCTTGCGGCAAAAGATATCCGTATGGAGGCGCCAATTCCTGGCAAATCATTAATTGGGATTGAAGTGCCTAATACTAAAGTCAGCATGGTATCGTTTAGAGATGTGATTGAGTCACAGCCTAGTCACGACGGTCGTTTGTTAGAAGTGCCATTAGGTCGAGATATATCTGGTCAAGTGGTTTCGGCAGACTTATCAAAAATGCCGCACATGTTAATTGCTGGTTCAACAGGTAGTGGGAAGTCAGTCTGTATCAATGGGATTATTACGAGTATCTTGATGAATGCTAAACCACACGAAGTTAAAATGATGATGATTGATCCTAAAATGGTTGAGTTGAATGTTTATAATGGTGTGCCTCATCTTTTAACACCAGTTGTTACGAATCCTCGTAAAGCGGCGCAAGCATTGCAAAAAGTCGTGCAAGAAATGGAAAAACGTTATGAATTGTTTGCGGGTTATGGCGTACGTAATATGACGGGTTACAATGAATTAATTATGAAACATAACTTAGATGATGGTGAAAAACGTCCAACATTACCTTATATTGTTGTAATCGTTGATGAGTTAGCAGACTTGATGATGGTAGCAAGTAATGAAGTCGAAGACGCTATTATTCGGTTAGCGCAAATGGCACGTGCAGCCGGCATCCATATGATTTTAGCAACTCAACGACCTAGTGTGGATGTTATTACTGGGATTATTAAGGCAAACGTGCCATCACGTATCGCCTTTGCAGTTTCAAGTGGTACTGACTCTCGTACGATTATTGACAGTAATGGTGCTGAGAAATTGTTAGGTCGTGGAGATATGTTGTTCTTGCCAATGGGTGAAAATAAACCGATTCGTGTCCAAGGTGCCTTTATTTCTGATGGTGAAGTTGAAGATATTGTGTCATTTGTTACAACGCAGCAAAAAGCGGAGTATCGTGAAGATATGATGCCAAGTGATGAACCAACATCAATGAACGGGAGTGGAGAATCACAAGATGAATTGTATGACGAAGCGGTCGCAATGGTTGCCGAAATGGAAGCAGCTAGCATATCTATGCTACAACGACGTTTTAGAATTGGTTACAATCGCGCTGCTCGATTAATTGATGAAATGGAGGCCAATGGTGTAGTCGGACCTTCAGAAGGTAGTAAACCTCGTAAAGTGTTAATCTCAGCAATAGAGTCAGTAGAAGAAAGCTCACCAAATGAGAACGATTTGCCGTTTTAAACCAATAGAATTATTAGGTGTAAGGTAGACAGCCGTTTACCTTACGCTTTTTTTAACTATAAAGGGATTATAAAATTTTGTGTCGTATGATGCTTGTTCTATCAAGTGTTATACGGCTTTTTTATTGTTTCAAATTTGGTATAATTTAAATATGAATGTGAATATTCTTCAAGCTATATTTTTTGATAAGTATCATAATTGGGATAATTTTATCATCAAGTATTCTGACAGACTTCGTCCGGTAGTTAAGAAGGAGGTTGTTAAGTTTAGAAATTGTGGAGATATCCAGAAAGGATATCGTTTGTATGTTTGCGAGGGATGTCATGATGTCAAATTTCTACCTTTAAGATGTAAAGGTAAGTTTTGTCCAAGTTGTGCTAAAGGTGAGAGTGAACGTTGGAGTGAAACGATAGCTCAAGACATGTATCACACTATTCATCGTCACATTGTTTTTACAATAGATGAAGGTTTACGTGATATCTTTTTAATGGATAAGTATCGAAGTACCTTGTTAAAAGGATTAATGGATGAAGCCGCCAAAATAATTATAGAGTTCTTTGATAATCGTAAGATACAGCCTGGAATAATTTCTGGATTACATACGTTTGGTTCACAATTAGAGTTTAATCCTCATGTTCATATGATAGTAACAATGGGTGGTGTAAACAGAAAAGGTGAATGGGAAAATTATGATTATTTACCTTATGTAATGCTTAGAAAATATTGGCAGAATGCGGTATTAAAATTGATTAGGAGAACTTTATCACCACGTGATAAAGCAAAAGTTCAGTATAAATTACAGAAGGCCTACCATCAAAATGGAGAAGGATTTTATGTGAATGCTCCTAAACGGAGCAGAACGAATACCAAAGGCTTACTACAATATATCAGTCGCTATATGAAAAGAGGGCCTATTGCATTAGAACGAATAAAAATGTATGACGGTCATCATGTCATGTTTGAATATCATGATAAGCGGACGAATAGAAAAGAAATGAAAACAATGACGGCAGAAGAGTTTATAGGGGCATTAGTTCGTCATATTCCAGATCGACATTTTAGAATGATACGTCATTATGGTATTTATAGTCGAAGGATAAAAAGCTTTATCAAAAAAATTGTAGAAGTTTATCAAGAAAAGGTAAAAAAGTTATTGATAAACAGTAAACAAATGCTTAAAAGTAAAACTTGGGCTCAAAGAATAACCGAATGTTTTGGAAAAAATCCATTGGATTGTCCTAATTGTGGTGAAGAATTTGTCTTTATGGGGATGAGTGTGTGCAAAAATGGTAGACTAATTACTAAATATACGAAGAATAAGCAAGCAATGATAGTGATGAAGGAGGAGAATATTCGTCTTGGCCAAAAAGAAACGCAACATCAACAAAAAGAAAAAACAGAAGCAGCTTTTAAAAAGCTTCGATTCGACTGGGAATTCTACGGTGACTTATATATGTCTCCAGTGTGGAATAGCTGAACGTATTCCGAAGGAAATCATTGAAACGATTGAGTTTTTAGATGAAGATTTCAGTCCGCTTACTGCACCACAATTTAGTTGTGAAAAATGTGGTGGTGAAATGTATCCACAATATTATCGAAATTTCTGTGGGATAGAATTTCAATTGTCAGATGTGCAAGATAAATAGTTACCACTACACTAAAAAGGCCTCGGGAAATTTTTCCCGAGGTTTTCTTAGTAGAAATACTAAATTTGTTTAAAAGTCATGAGTTTAGGTATTTATTTCGTTAAGAGTTCGTTATAATGGGGGAAGAATAAAGACTAGGGGGTTATTTATGAAAAATGTAGTCATAGTAGAAGCACAACGCACACCAATCGGTAAATTTGGCGGTGCTTTTGCGGATGTTTCAGCAGTTGAATTAGGGGTTACAGCGGCTAAGGCGGCTTTAAATAAAGCGGGCATCCAACCTCATCAAGTAGATGAAGTGATTATTGGCAATGTGTTGAGTGCAGGTCTAGGACAAAATGTGGCGCGTCAAGTAGCGTTAGGCCTATCGATACCTCAAGAAAAACCTGCATTTACTGTTAATATGGTTTGTGGATCAGGTATGAAAGCTATCATGCTAGGAGCTCAAGCGATTCAAACAGGTCAATCAGAAGTAGTGCTAGTGGGTGGTACTGAAAATATGACCCAAGCACCCTATTTAGATATGACGCGTCGTTGGGGCAATAAAATGGGGACCGATGAAATATATGATAGCATTCTAAAAGACGGCTTGACCGATGCAATAGGTGACTATCATATGGGGATAACGGCAGAAAACTTAAGTGAAAAATATCAAATTTCTCGTCAAGCGCAAGATGAATTCGCAGCAAATAGCCAACGTAAAGCTATTAAGGCAATGGATATGGGTAAATTTGTCGATGAAATAGCGCCAGTTGTCAAATCTTCAAGAAAAGGCCAATTGGAAACTGTTGAGACGGATGAATATCCAAGACGCGGGGTGACCGCTGAAGGAATAGCAAGCATGCGTCCGGCTTTTAAACGAGATGGGACAGTCACAGCTGCTAATGCTTCAGGAATAAATGATGGGGCAGCGATGTTAGTCTTAATGTCTGCTGAAAAAGCGCAAGCTTACAACCTACCTATTATGGCAGAAATTATTTCGTATGCGACTGCCGGAGTTTCACCAGATGTGATGGGGGAAGGTCCTATTCCAGCAACAAAAAAAGCGTTAGAACAAGTGAATCTAGAGATTTCTGATTTGTCCTTAGTAGAAGCGAATGAAGCATTTGCTGCCCAATCTTTGGCAGTAATTGAAGGCTTATCGCTTAATCCTGACATTGTAAATGTTAATGGTGGCGCAATCGCTCTAGGCCATCCGATTGGTGCAAGCGGTGCACGGATTATGGTGAGTTTAATTCATGAAATGCAAAAGCAAGGGGCTGAATATGGCTTAGGTACTTTATGTATCGGTGGTGGTCAAGGCGCATCGATTATTGTTAAACGCTAAATTAAATGTTAAAAAATGAGGCTGTGACATAAGTCTCTAAAAAAACCCCTGATAAATTTGGTAATAAAGCCAAATTTATCAGGGGTTTTGGTATAATAAAATAAAAAAGAAGCACGGTCCGACCCATGCTTCAAAGAATCCTAGAAAGGACCAAAAAATGTATTCTAATTATAACATGAATCAGTTAAGTTTGGATATTACAACTTCATATATTCCAGAAAAAAATAATACGGCTTGGTTTATTAACGAGCTAGTTGAAACATTAAAAATCAAAGAATCTTATTTATTCGGAAGACCACGTCAATATAATTTATCTGCTATGTTAAAGCTGGTCTTATTTGCGTACACACGCAGTGTTTTTAGTAGTCGTAAAATTGCTCAATTGGCTGAAGAGAGCCTACCGGCTCGTTGGTTAACACAAGAAATGATGCCTTCTTATCGAACGATTGCACGCTTTAGAATATCTGATGAATTAGAAGGTCTTATTAATCAAGGCTTGGAGCAGCTAACCGCTTATTTACGTCAACAAAACATGATTGATGATGCCATTTTTATTGATGGAACTAAAATTTTAGCTGATGCCAATAAATTTAGTTTTGTTTGGAAGAAAAGCACGATTCGTTTCGATGCGATGAATCGAGAAGCAACCGTCTCTTTAATGAATGAATTAAAAGAGGCTTATTCGTCGTCTCATATACCAGATGGTTCTAATCTGTCTTTAGATATGGTTGATGAAGTTCTAACTCGTTTAGAATTCAGATTAGAAGAATTAGAAAAACAAATTGAAACAACACCTAAGCTTTCTCCCAACCCTGCTAAACAAGAACGACGTTCTTTAAAATCAACTAAAAGAAAATTAGCTGCACGTCGAGCTAAAATGCTAGAACATCAAAAGCAATTTAAGACTTTCGGGAAACGAAACAGCTTTTCAAAAACTGATCACGATGCCACTTTCATGAGAGTAAAAGAAGATCACATGAAAAATGGTCAGCTTAAGCCAGCTTATAATCTGCAAATTGCTACGAGCAAGCAATTTATCGTAGGCTATGATGTTTACCAAAATCCAACAGATACTAAAACGTTAATCCCTTTCTTAGAAAAAATGAATTTAGCAGAAAAGGATGCCATGTATATAGTGGCAGATGCAGGTTATGGTTCAGAAAGTAACTATCAATATCTAGAAGACAAATTATCTCAACATACCTCATTAATCCCGTACGGGACAATGTTGAAAGAAAATAGTAAGAAATGGCAGTCAGATGATAAAAAGGTAATGAATTGGTTTTACGAAGAAAAAGAAGACTATTATATTGACCCAAAAGGAGTCCGTTTTAATTTTAATACGTATCGAAAACGCACAGACAAAGACGGTTTTACACGTGATTTCAAGGAATATGTGGCAGAAAAATATGACGAAAATCGTGAAGAAATTCCTGCTGCGTTAACAGCCAAAGGCCACATAAGAAAAATAATGATTAATCCTTCATGGGAATATTATAAAGCGAAGCAACGAGATTTTCTTTCAACGAAAGAAACTGGAAAAATTTACGCTAAACGTAAGATTGATGTGGAACCAGTTTTCGGACGGATGAAGGCTTCTTTGGGCTTCACTCGTTTCTCTGTGAGAGGACTTGGAAAAGTTCTCAAGGAAACCGGTATTGTTTCCTTGGCGCTAAATATGATGAAATTAGCGTCTTGGGAGACGCAGAAAGACATAGAAAATAGAAAAAATCCGAAACAAACGAAAAATAACACTTTTCGTCCGTTTCGGATTTTTTATTTTAGACTAATAACACTAACTTTTGTCACAGCCTCTTTTTTTATCTTTTATATTAACGTTGATTCGTAATAAGTTAACGATTGACGTAGCTTATTAGCAGTTGCTAAAGTTATTTTTCCAGCTGAATATAAATCGTGAATGACTTTGCGTTCAGTGTAAATCGCAATATTATAATATTCTGCTAATTTTTCGTTATAGTTATCAGCTAAACGTTCATTACCATGTTTAATCCGTTGTAATTTATATTTGTATTCATGTTCTTTTTGGTTGATAACTTGTAATTCGAATTGTCCTTCTCTTGTTGAAGGATCAATAGTTTGGGCATATTTTTTAAGTTCTTGAATCGCACCTGTTGTTGAAGCAAGCTGAGTTTGATAGAACATGGTGTTTTCAACTTCCTCAATAGCTTGACGATTAACTTTTACAAAAGATAATACCCAACGAACAAAATTAATTTTTAGACCATATGCAGCTTTAATTATCTTAGAAATAAAAGAATTTTCTAATGTTTTTTCTTTCATGTCAATACTTTTTAATTGGCGTTTAATAAAATCAGTTTCTTCTGTTGTATGGCATTCTAATTCCCTTAATGCAACTTTTTCCCCATAAAACGCGACGCGCTGGATTTCTTTTTCAATTTCTAAGTAGGTTGCCGACGTTTCTTCGTCTAATGCTTCTTTGTGTAAGTGATCTAAACGCATTTGGAATTCATGAAGTAGGTCAGCTGTAATCAATTGATCTTCACCGACATTGAATTCTGAAAGTGCCTTTATTACTTGGACATTCATTAATTGACGGGCTTCCATCTCAGTGTATAGCTCATCAATGTCCTCATTTTCGTCCAATGAGTGTTCTTCAGACAAGTCATCTGAACTTGATAAAAACTTCGCATGATTTTTGGTTAATAGCGGTAACCCAATGGAAGCTACAATTAAACTCATCATGACAACGCCACACGCTATTGCGATCATTAATGAACGTTGCTCAAAAGCTTGTCCACTAGGTGTCACTAAAGGCATTGACATGATAGTCGCTAAGGTTACAGCCCCACGAACGCCTGTCATACCCGTCAGAAAAGCTATAAAAAAACTTGGCTTTTCGCTTTTTTCTTTTTTTCGATAGGTAATTAAGACGAATAAGTAAGACCAAACAGTTCGTATCACTAATAAGAAGAACCAAGTAATTAAGATATACATTAGCAATTGTGTGTTTTTAATCTCGGGATTACGAATAACCTCGCGCATGGCAATTGGTAATTCAGCTCCTAGAAGCACAAAGACTATCCCATTTAAGATGTAAATCAAGACATCCCACATACGTGATGTAATGATGCGCACTTCAGGATGGAAATTAGTGTCAATATTTTTTCTAGTTAATGTGGTAAAGCCAGCTGTCACGACCGCAATAACGCCTGATGCATGGAATTCTTCTGCAATCATATAAATAATAAACGGTGTGAGTAGTTGAATAGTTGAATGCAAAATAACATCCTGAATCCCCAATTTGAATAAATTATATTTCAATGAATGAATTAAAAGCATTGCAATAAAGCCAATAATACCTCCGATAACTGCCATATAGATGAAGTTAGTTGTAGCATCCATGATAGAGAAGTAGCCGGTCATAAAAGCTGCTAAGGCATATTTAAAGGCTATCAGGCCACTTGCATCATTAATTAAACTTTCTCCACTGATTAATCCCATGATTTTGCTTGGGAGTTTCACCTGTTCGGCAATACTTTGCACTGCGACCGGATCCGTTGGAGATAAAACAGCGATTAAGGCCATCGCAAGTGGTAATGGGAAACTAGGAATTAACCAGTTAATAAAGTAACCACCAAGAATCGTTGTTAAAAAGACGAGTAAAATGGCATAACCGAAAATCGGTATTCTTAATTCCCACATTTCTTTATTTGGAAAATGTTTGGCATCGTTAAACAGCAAGGGAGCAACGAAGAGGAGCATAAACCAGTCGGATTCCCATGTGATGTTGATGTCAAAAACTAGGACAACAATGAGTCCTATAGCAATTTCTATTAGTGCTGTTGGAATTGAGACTAAATAATGACTAATGATATTAGAAATGACAACCAACAGAATAATTAAAATAGTTGCTTCGAGTAGTAGCATAACATTCCACCTTTCTTTTACTCTAAATTATAACAAATAATACCTTTAATACAAACAACTGTGTATTTTTTGTATAAAAAAATTGATTGTCTAAAAGGAAAGTTTGTTATATAGTTTACAAGTTAAGAGTTGGTTATTGAAAGGAGAATAAATGTGGATAAACAAGCAATTTATGGTTTGACCTATGGGAATTTAGAAAATTGGCTGATTGAAAATGGTGAAAAGAAGTTTCGAACTTCACAAATTTGGGGTTGGTTATATATAAAACGTGTGAAAAAATTTGAGGAAATGTCAAATTTATCAAAAGCTTTGATAGAAAAATTATCAGCTAATTTTAGCTTTACACCCCTTAATCAAGTCGTTGTGCAAGAATCAAAAGATGGTACGGTTAAATATCTATTTCAATTAGAAGATAAGCATATGATTGAAACAGTTTTAATGACGCACCACTATGGTTTGTCAGTTTGCGTCACAACGCAAGTAGGATGTAATATTGGTTGTACATTCTGTGCGAGCGGTATTTTGAAGAAACAACGTGATTTAACAGCGGGTGAAATTGTCGCACAAATTATGCAAGTGCAATTTTACTTAGACAGTAAGGGTGAAGGGCAACGTGTTAGTCATATCGTGGTTATGGGAATTGGTGAACCATTTGATAACTACGACAATGTGTTAGACTTCTTAAACATTGTTAATAATGCGAAAGGTTTGGCAATCGGTGCACGTCATATTACTGTTTCGACTAGTGGGTTGATTCATAAGATACGTGAATTTGCTGATGAACCGCTCCAAATTAATTTAGCCATTTCATTGCATGCACCAAACAATGAGGTTCGTACGTCCATTATGCGTATTAATCGTAGCAATCCAATTGAAAAATTAATGGATGCAGTAGACTATTATTTATCAAAAAACAATCGTCGTATAACGTTCGAGTACATTATGTTATCTAATGTTAATGACCGTCCGGAACATGCACGTCAATTAGCAGCCTTACTAAAAGATAAGAAGAAATTGGCATATGTCAATTTAATCCCTTATAATCCAGTAAGTGAGCATGATCAGTATTCACGTAGTTCAAAAGAAGACGTGTTAGCTTTTTATGATGTCTTGCAAAAACATGGCATAAATTGTGTGATTCGTAAAGAGCAAGGATCAGATATCGATGCAGCTTGTGGACAATTACGTAGTAAACAAATGAAAAAATAACGAAAAAGAATCTACGATTATTGTAGATTCTTTTTAAGTTGTGCTAAATGTGGTATTATTTAACAATAGATAATCTAAAAAGGAGCGAAGACTTTGATCAATATTGAAGAATTTTCGACTGAGTTAGTCTTACATAATCCAGAAAAAGCAGTTCAATTATTTGGCGCTCACGATGCCCATTTAAAATTAATAGAAGAAAATCGTCATGTGAATATTCATACGCGTGGTGAAGTGATTCAAATTAGCGGTCAAGAGGCCGATGTTGTAGCTGTTGAAGAAATTATTAAAAAACTTGAGATGTTATTGCTTAAAGAAGTACCTGTTAGTACGCCTGATGTTGTTACCGCATTAAAAATGTCAAAAAAAGGCACGTTAGAGTATTTTATTGATTTGTATGAAGAAGAAATTCTTAAAGATAAAAATGGTAAAGCTATCCGAGTTAAAACATATGGTCAAAAGAAATATATCGAAACTATTAAGAAAAAAGATATTACCTTTGGGATTGGACCGGCTGGTACTGGTAAAACGTTCTTGGCGGTAGTAATGGCCATAGCAGCATTGAAACGTGGCGAAGTGAAGAAAATTGTCTTAACACGTCCAGCTGTTGAAGCAGGTGAAAATCTTGGTTTTCTACCTGGGGATTTAAAAGAGAAAGTTGATCCTTATCTACGTCCGGTCTATGACGCATTGTACGCGATTTTTGGCATTGAACATACGAACCGTTTGATGGAACGAGGGGTCATCGAAATTGCACCGCTTGCTTATATGCGTGGTCGTACGTTAGATGAAGCATTCGTTATTTTAGATGAAGCGCAAAATACAACCGTTGCCCAAATGAAAATGTTTTTAACGCGCTTGGGCTTTAATTCAAAAATGATTGTCAATGGAGACGTGTCACAAATCGACTTGCCACGTGGAACTAAGAGTGGATTGATTGATGCACAACACAAATTAAATCGTATTAAACGTATCGGTTTTGTTGAGTTTGAATCAAACGATGTCGTTCGTCATCCCGTGGTAGCTGAAATCATTGAGGCATATCAACAAGAAGAAAGTCATTAATTTAGGAGATGAGGCAAAGTGAAAATTAATTTTTCACGATGGATAGAGAAATTTGACTTGAAATACCTTATAACAATGTCCGTGTTGTTTGGTCTAGTATTATTTGGTTTGATTTTTTCTAGCTTAAGACAGAAGGACATGGATTTTCGCGAAGGTAGTTTAGCTTCGCAAACAATTCGTGCGAACAAAACAATAGAAAATAAAGCAGAAACGGAAGAGAAACGTAAGTTAGCTGAAAGTGCGATTGCACCATCCTATAATTACGATGAGCATATCGCGACTGAACAATTAGATAAATTAACACGTTTATTTGACTATGTGACAAAGGCTAAAGAAGAGGTAGATAAGGCTGCTATGGCTTCAGCGAATGGCAAAAATAAAAAAGCTGCGCCAACACTGGGAGATTATGTTGCAAATTTAAAAGGACAATTTGAAAAAGTTGATGAATTAGACATGCCTTACTTTACCTCAATTCCTGATTCAGTCTTATCTAAAATGTTTGAGTTAAGTACCAGTAACTTGTCTAATGTTAAAAGTCAATTAAACAAAGTCATTGCAGATACAATGGAAAATCATATTCATGAGGATACGTTGGCTGATTATCGTGAAAAAGCTAAAGATAGCATAGACAAGTCATCGTTGACGGATCAAGAGAATTCGTTGGCAAACTCTTTAATCAGATTGACGTTAGTCCCTAATGAATTCATGGATGAGAAAAAAACAGAAGAGTTAAAGAAAACCGCACGTCAAGGCGTTAATCCGGTCATGATTTATCATGGTGAAGTGGTCGTTCGTGAAGGAGTTCAAATTGATGCTCGTGCCATGAATAAATTAGAACTATTGGGTATGACAAACAAAGATACCAGTGTCTTTCCTTATGTTGCTTTGGTGCTAATGATTGTATTGCAGTTAATTAGTCTGGTATGGATTGTGCGAGATTCTGATACCCAAGCTAAGCGATTCCGTGTATTCCATTCTTATGTCTTTTTAATGATCTTATCGGTGTTGTTAATGAAAGGTTTATCACTTTTTCAAACAGAAGCTAACCCGTTTATTCCGTTGCTATTTCCAGTAGCACTTGTGCCGATGATCTTGAATATGTTTGTCAGTCGTCGCGCAAGTATATTAGCGGCACTGTTCCAAGTAACGTTTTGTTTGTTTGTTTATTATGATTTAGCAGGTACTAGTAATTTATTACTTATTTTAAGCGTCTTAATCTTTTCGGGGATGATGGCGACCTTACTGAGTTCACAAAAATTGGGACGCCAACGTTCTAAAGGAATTTTATGGTTGTTTATTTTCCCAACAATTTTTGTCTGTGTCTTAGTTATCTATCAAGGAATGCAACTGTCAGATACAACCACTTTAGGTGCGATAATCTGTACAATGATAGGGAGTCTAATTAGTTTCGTTTTAGCGATAGGGTTACATCCCTACATTGATTTATGGTTAAACGACGATAGTATGATTGTCTTAAATGAGTTAAGTAATCCGACGCAACCGTTATTAAAACGTTTGTTGGAAGAAGCACCGGGAACATATCATCACTCAATGATGGTAGCTAGTTTAAGTGCCAATGCAGTAGCCGCAATTGGTGGACGTTCTTTAGTAACACGTGTGGCGTGTTATTATCATGATATCGGGAAAATTAAGTATTCTAATTTCTTTGTCGAGAACTTACCGCCCGATGCAGATAATCCTCATGATTTCTTATTACCAGAAGATAGTAAGGAGATTATTTTCTCTCATGTCACTGAAGGTGTTAAGATATTAGAAGAAAATCATATGCCAAAAATGGTGATTGATATCTGTCAACAACATCATGGTACTACCTTGATGCAATTCTTTTATCGATCAGCCCTGGAACGTAATCCTGATTTGAAAGAAGAAGATTTCCGTTATCCTGGTCCTAAACCACAAACTAGAGAAGCTGCAGTGGTCAATATTGCGGATACATGTGAAGCCGGTGTGCGTGCAATGAAACAACCGACTAAGGAGTCTATTACGGAATTTGTTTCTAATACCATTGAACGTCGTATTAAAGATGGTCAGTTAGATGAATCAGGCATTACTTTAGGAGAACTAAAAATAGTTAGAGAGTCTTTAATTAATGGTTTATGTAGTACGTTCCATTCACGAATTGAGTATCCGAAGTTTAAAGACGAGATTGAAGGGAAGTCAAAATAATGGAAATTTATATTGAAGATAAAACAGGTATGGTTGAACAAAAACATTTAGATGATATTGTTGATGTTTTAAATTTTTCAGGTCAACATTTACAATTAGATGAAGCAACTGAAATGTCAGTCACCATTATGGATAATAACGACATTCAAACATTTAATCGTGAGTATCGTGGCAAAGATGTGCCAACCGATGTGATTAGCTTTGCGATTGAAGATGAGGAAGATATTCCAACTGAATTGCTAGAAGAAATGGGATTGCCACGTAATATTGGAGATATTTTAATTTCGATTGATAAGGCAAAAGAACAAGCCAAGGAATATGGACATAGTTTTGAACGTGAACTTGGCTTTTTAGCGGTACATGGTTTCTTGCATTTAAATGGCTACGATCATATGAATGAAGAAGATGAAAAAGAGATGTTCGGCCTACAAAGAGAGATTTTGGATGCCTATGGACTACAACGATAAGAAACAAATCGATAAAAATTACCGCTTCTTACAATCGTTAAAGTACGCTATTAACGGTGGGAAAATAGCCTTTATCGAAGAACGAAATTTTCGTTATCATTGTGTCCTAGGAATTTTCGCTGTGATCGTTAGTATTTACTTTAAAATTTCGCTAGGGGAATGGTTATGGATTACCTTTGCCATTTTCCAAGTGTTGATGATGGAAATGCTAAATACGATTGCTGAGAATCTAGTAGACATGTACACGTTACGTAACTATCATCCGTTAGGGAAAAAAGTAAAAGATATGGGAGCTACGGTTGTATTGCTAAGTTCAATCTTTGCGATGGTAGTCGCTGCCTATATTTTTATCCCGAAAGTTTGGCCGATTATTCAAAAAATTATTAGTTAAGAAAGAGGAAATAACATGGAACAAAAAACATTCCGTTCAGGTTTTGTGGCGATTGTTGGTCGTCCTAACGTTGGGAAATCAACGTTATTAAACCGTGTGATTGGTCAAAAAATTGCCATCATGAGTGACAAAGCACAAACAACAAGAAACAAAATTCAAGGAGTTTATACAACCAACGATAGCCAGATTGTCTTTATCGACACACCTGGTATTCATAAACCTAAACATAAATTAGGCGATTTCATGGTAGAGTCTGCCTATAGTGCCTTACGCGAAGTGGACGCGATTTTATTCTTAGTGAGCGCTGATCAAAAGCGTGGCCCTGGTGATAACTTCATTATTGAGCGCTTAAAAAACAGTGATGCACCAGTTATTTTAGTCATCAATAAAATTGATACCATTCATCCAGATAAATTATTACCGATTATTGAAGATTATCGTGAACAAATGGATTTTGCCGAAATTATTCCAATTTCAGCAACGCAAGGTAATAATGTTGATAATTTATTAGAAAAATTAACAACTTATTTAGAAGAAGGACCTCAATACTATCCAGCTGATCAAATTACTGATCACCCAGAGTACTTTGTTGTGTCTGAATTAATTCGTGAAAAAGTGTTACAATTAACGCACGAAGAAGTGCCTCATTCAGTGGCAGTGGTCGTTGATTCGATGACGCGTGATGAAAACGATAAGGTCCACGTACAAGCCACAATTGTCGTTGAGCGTAATAGCCAAAAAGGTATCTTAATCGGTAAAGGCGGAAAAATGATGAAAGATGTCGGTATCCGTGCGCGTAAAGATATCGAATTATTATTAGGAAACAAAGTTTATTTAGAAACTTGGGTTAAAGTTGAGAAAAACTGGCGTGATAAACAACGCTACTTAAAAGATTTCGGTTACCGCGAAATGGATTATTAACTCTATTCAACACACAACAAGTCAGTGTTTGGGCTCGTTGTGTGTTGTTTCTTGCAATTAGTAACGATAAAGGGGTGGGAAAATGTCAGAAGTCAATGAAGTCAACGGCTTGATTTTGTTTAGCAAAAAACATCGAGATAAAGATAAACTTGTGAAAATTTTTACTGAACAACAAGGTAAAGTGATGTTTTTTATGCGTAATGCGATGAAGAAAAATAATCCTCTGACAGCGGCAACGCAACCTTTTTCGTATGGTACGTATATTGGGAAAATAAATCAAGACGGGTTATCGTTTCTTAATGCGGCCAAAAACGTCGAAAGTTTTCGCAATATTCAGCAAGATATCTTTTTAACAGCCTACGCGACGTATATTTTGAATTTAGTTGATGTGGCGATTGATGATCAGACGTATGATCCCGCTTTATACGGCTTTACTCGTGATATATTGAAGCTGATGGACGAAGGTAAAGACCCTGAAATTTTAACCAATATTTTTGAAATTCAACTTCTTAATCGTTTTGGTTTAGAATTTGAATGGATTCATTGTCGGATTTGTGGCGAAGTCCATGGTAAGTTTGACTTTTCTTCAGCTTACTTAGGGGTGATCTGTGAGAAAGATTTTTATCGTGATGAACGTCGCTATCACGCGTCACCTAAAGCCATGCATTTTATCCGGATGTTTTCTAGTATTTCGTTAGAACAAATTCATTCAATTTCACTTTCTGCTGAAGTTAAGCAAGAGATTCGCCGGACGATAGATATGATTTATGAGGAATACGTCGGGATTTTCTTGAAGAGCAAGAAGTTTATTGATGACATGAGTAACTGGCAAAATATCTTATTGGATAAACAAACAGAAAAATCGGATAATCCTAGCAAAGATATTGACTAGTTACTCAATAACGGCTATGATAGACAGGAAGATAATTAAATAGTTGCGAAGAAAAAGAAGAGTAAGATTAGCTGTTTTTAAAGAGAGGCTAGGGTTGGTGTGACTGGCTAAATAGACAATCTGAAGGGCGCTTTGGAGCAACCATAATGAAGATGCCAAAAAGTAATTTTTGGAATTAGGGTGGAACCGCGAAAATTTTCGTCCCTATGTTTAGACAGTCGTCTAGGCATAGGGGCTTTTTATTTTAGTCAAAATCGTAAAGGAGAATACACATGACAACAGGATTAACTGTACAAGAAATGATTTTAACCTTACAAAACTTTTGGTCAGAGCAAGGTTGTATGTTAATGCAGGCATACGATACGGAAAAAGGGGCAGGGACAATGAGCCCATACACGTTTTTACGTGCGATTGGCCCAGAACCATGGAATGCTGCTTATGTTGAACCTTCTCGTCGTCCAGCTGATGGTCGTTATGGAGAAAACCCAAACCGTTTATACCAACATCACCAGTTCCAAGTGGTAATGAAACCATCACCTGATAACATTCAAGAACTATACTTAGAAAGTTTAAAACGTCTAGGCATTAACCCGTTAGAGCACGACATTCGTTTTGTTGAAGATAACTGGGAAAATCCATCAATGGGGTGTGCTGGTTTAGGTTGGGAAGTGTGGTTAAACGGCATGGAAATCACACAGTTTACTTATTTCCAACAAGCGGGTGGTTTAGAATGTAACCCGGTAACAGTCGAGATTACTTATGGTTTAGAACGTTTAGCGTCATACATCCAATCAGTGGAAAGTGTTTACGATTTAGAATGGAAAAAAGGCGTTAAATATGGCGAAATCTTTATCCAACCTGAATATGAACATTCAAAATATTCATTTGAAATTAGTAACCAAGAAATGTTATTAACATTATTTGAAATGTATCAAGCTGAAGCACAACGTTGTATCGAAGAAGGGTTAGTTCATCCAGCGTATGACTTCGTTCTAAAATGTAGCCATACGTTTAACTTATTAGATGCACGTGGGGCAGTATCAGTAACGGAACGTGCGGGCTACTTATCACGTATTCGTAACATGGCCCGTCAATTAGCGAAGAAATTCGTTGAAGAACGTGAAAAATTAGGATTCCCATTATTAAACAAAGACACACAAGAGGAGGAAGCATAACATGTCAAAAACATTTTTATTAGAAATCGGTTTAGAAGAAATGCCGGCACGTTTTGTGACTTCATCAATTAAACAATTTAAAGCGGCAATGGAAAAATTCTTAAACGAAAATCGTTTAGCTTACAGTGAGATTCGTACTTACTCAACGCCTCGTCGCTTAACGTTAGAAGTATTGGAATTAGCTGAAAAACAAGAAGACATCGAAGAAGAAGCTAAAGGACCTGCAAAAAAAATTGCAGTTGATGCCGATGGTAACTGGACAAAAGCAGCCGAAGGGTTTGCACGTGGACAAGGTGTTGCAACAGATAAATTATTCTTTAAAGAAATTAAAGGCGTGGAATATGTTCACGTTGATAAATTCATCCCTGGTGAAACAGCCCAAACGGTTTTAGCTAATGTTTTAGATACGCTAAAAGGAATTCATTTCCCTGTAACGATGCATTGGGGTAACCATACAACTGAATTCATTCGTCCAATTCACTGGATTGTCAGCTTATTAGACGATGAACTAATTGATTTACAATTTTTAGATGTGAAAAGTGGTCAAACAACGCGTGGTCACCGTTTCTTAGGTCAAGAAACAACTATTAACCACCCATCTGAATATGTGGCTAAATTAAAAGAACAAAACGTTTACGCTGATGCCGAAGAACGCAAAGCCTTAATTGTTAAACAAATCGAAGCTTTAGCAGCTGAAAATAACTGGGTGATGAACTTAGATGAAGAGTTACTAGAAGAAGTTAATAACATTGTGGAGTACCCAACCGCTTTTGCTGGTAAATTTGATGAAAAATATTTAGAAGTGCCTGAAGAAGTCTTAATTATTTCAATGAAAGAACACCAACGTTACTTCGAAGTGCGTTTCCAAGATGGTCAATTAGCGCCATTCTTCGTGGCAGTTCGTAACGGTAATGCTGACTTTATCGAAAACGTCATTGCAGGGAACGAAAAAGTATTGGTAGCGCGTCTTGAAGATGCAGTCTTCTTCTATGATGAAGACCAACAACATTCAATCGAGTCTTACGTTGAACGTCTGAAAAAAGTAACGTTCCATGAGAAAATCGGAACCACTTATGAAAAAATGCAACGCGTCGCTAAAATTAGTGAAATCATCGGTCAAGCAGTTGGCTTAACAAGTGAAGAACAAGTTGATTTAGCGCGTGCAGCAGCGATTTATAAATTTGATTTAATGACAGGTATGGTCGGTGAATTCCCAGAATTACAAGGCATTATGGGTGAGAAGTATGCCTTACTTAAAGGTGAGAAACCAGCTGTAGCACAAGCCATTCGTGAACATTACATGCCTGTTTCTAGTGAAGGGGCCTTACCTGAATCAACAGTCGGTGCTGTGTTAGCAATGGCTGATAAATTAGATTCTGTCTTAACATTCTTTAACGCTGGTATGATTCCATCAGGTTCTAATGACCCATATGCATTACGTCGTCAAACTTACGGAATTGTGCGTATTATTGAAGCTAAAGGTTGGGATTTAGCGATGTCTAATATCTTGCCAATGATTAAAGAAGCAATTAATGAAGACCCAGCTACTTACGGTGTAACCATTGATGAAAACCGTGAAGCAGTCCTAGACTTCTTCAATGCCCGTATTAAACAATTATTAAATGGTAAAAACATTCGTCATGATATTATTGAAGCAGCCGTAAATGTCGAAGATGTTGAGATGAGTCAAGCGATTGAAGTTGCACGTCTATTACAAGATAAACAATCAACAGATTCATTCCGTCCAACAATGGAAGCCTTAATCCGTGTCATTAATTTAACACGCAAAGGGCAAGAATTAATGGGGGAATCATTAACAGAAGCTGTTGATGCCTCATTATTCGAAACAGCTGAAGAAAAAGAATTGGCAAATGTGTTAGCTAGTGTTGAAGCGACTTATGTGGAATTGTCACTTGCTGATAAATATCAAAAATTAACTGAGTTAGCACCATTGATTACCAAATATTTTGATAATACAATGATTATGGCGGATAATGAAGCAGTTAGAAATAACCGTCTACGCCAATTAGCGAAAATTGCTAGAATGATTTTACCAATGGCGAAAATTGATTTATTAGAAATTAAAAAATAATAGACAATAAACAGACAAAACTTAAGGATTCAAGACGAATCCTTAAGTTTTTGTTATGTGTTGAATGAAATATTAGTGGCCACATCAATTACGGTGTAAAATAACTAATAGAACTAGGTAACTAAGGAGGAACAAGTCATGCCGTTAATCGGAAGAATTGATTTTAATTATGAAACAACTAATGAAAAAAGTGTGAAAGAAAGTATTAAATGGTTACTAAATGGGATGAAACGTTTAGAAGGGCCTTTAGGTTTTAAATATGAAGAAAAACCACTAGGTGAGCGTCATGAGATTACCTTTAATTTCTCTGGAGAAGAGCCGCGTAATGTTTATTACAATATCAATAGTTTGTTATACACGTTATCACGCCCTGAACATATTGCCAAAGGTGAAACTATTGAGGAGGTATTAAAACATGTAGATGTTTTGACAGCCAATAATGTGACGATAAACTTAAAATATTATGTGATTGATATGAGTTTGCAATTTTTAGGTCAATATTACGTTGAAACGAACTTAAAGAAAATGCCATTGATGCGCTTTAATTCTTTAGGTCGTCGTCCAGAATATAGTGTGGCTTTTCATCAAATGATTCAAAGTAGTATTAGTATTCCTACTCAACAAACGACTTATTATCAAAAAACAAATTGGGAAGCGAACGAATTACCATTTGAATGGAGTATGATTCGCGAACATTTACCAGAACGCTATGTTTCAGATGTTTTTATTGAATTAGTTCATGATTCCATCAATAATGCGGTTAAAATTCATCAAAATCAAAACCAAAAAGACCAGCCAGAACAAACAACTGAAAAAATTATTGATCAGTTAATTGAAAAAGGACAGTACGGATTAGGTAAATTTATGCTTCGTCAAGATTTTAATCAACAATTATTTTAAAAAACGCTTTCATCTTATTGTTTTTTGTTATATAATAACTATACGTTAAATAGTTGGAGAGGTTATACTAATATAATTAGACAACTTTGTTAAACGTTTTACCTAAATGGAAGCGTTAAACTCCGAATGTTTATTGGATAAAAAAGTCAAATATTCCCTTTTTTGTGTCATATTATTTGTTTTTTTAGTTATTTAATGTTAAATTGTTATTATATTATTTTGGAGTAATATAAAGTATTTATTTTGAAGATTGGGAGTTGTTTATTATGGGTATTGTTGAAATTGGTCAAGTAGTTGAATTTACATCTGAACTGTTGAGTGGCAAAGCTAAAGGAATGGTCGAAACGTTATATGACAATTCTTGTATTGTGTCCATTCAAGCATTTGATGAAAAAGATGACGCAAAAGTCCATGAATTAATTAACCGTATGGTGGTTAGCTATCGTGATATCGCAGTGAATACTGCTGAAGTAGCAGTAGTGGCATAATTGAATATATACTGAAATTATTTATTGTTAAAAAAGAAAGTCTAGCAACTGCTAGGCTTTCTTTTTTTGTGATTGAGAAGTAACATTAGTTAATTATGTTCTTGTTTAATCATTTCTTTATAAATGATGGTGTAATGGTAATAATCTATTTATGACGTATCTATTAGATTCTATCGTGCGCATCTTTTATAAATTATCCCTACATTTAACGTGTTATTTTTGCTTATTACTTTTTATTTTTTTAAATTAGGAATAAAATAGAGTTATAGAGCGATAAGCTTAAATCAAATGATAGGGGGAGTCTTTTTATGCAACCAGATAAAATGACCACAACAGTGCAACAAGCCATTGCAGAAGCACAACAAATTGCAATGCATAGAAAACACCAAGAAATTGATATTCCACATTTATGGAAGGCTTTAGTTCAACCTGGTAATTTTGCTTATAACTTTTATCAAGATCTAGGACTATCAGTCGATGACTTTTCTAAAAAAATTGAAATGGAACTAGATCGAATCTCCGTGGTTGAAGGGAATATTCAGTACGGTCAAACATTTAGCCGTAATTTATACCAAGTTTTTCAAGAAGGCCAATTGATTATGAATGAATTTCATGATGAATATTTATCAACGGAGATTGTGTTACTTGCTTTAATGAAATTAAACAATCATCCGTTAACAGTTTATTTGACTAGTCATTCGATTGGTTATAATGAATTGAAAGCACATATTGAACAAATGCGAGGAGGAGAGCGTGTGACATCTGAAAATCAAGAAGAACAATATGAAGCGTTAGAAAAATACGGAATTGATTTAGTGAAACGTGTTCGTGAAGGAAAACAAGATCCTGTCATCGGACGTGACGAAGAAATTCGTGATGTGATCCGTATTTTATCTCGTAAAACGAAAAATAATCCGGTCTTAATTGGTGAACCAGGTGTTGGTAAAACAGCGATTATTGAAGGGCTAGCACAACGTATTGTGCGACGCGATGTACCAGAAAACTTAAAAGATAAAACAATTTATTCATTAGATATGGGGGCTTTGATTGCCGGTGCAAAATATCGTGGTGAGTTTGAAGAACGTTTAAAAGCCGTCCTTAAAGAAGTGAAAAAGAGCGATGGTCAGATTATTATGTTCATCGACGAAATTCATACGATTGTTGGAGCAGGTAAAACAGAAGGTAGTATGGATGCAGGTAACTTACTAAAACCAATGTTAGCACGTGGTGAGTTACATTTAATTGGTGCGACGACCTTAGATGAATACCGTGAATATATGGAAAAAGACAAAGCGCTAGAACGCCGTTTCCAACGAGTAATGGTAAATGAACCGACTGTCGAGGATACGATTAGTATTTTACGTGGCTTGAAAGAACGTTTTGAAATTCACCATGGTGTGAATATCAATGACAACGCTCTAGTGGCGGCGGCAACAATGTCAAATCGTTATATTACTGATCGCTTTTTACCAGATAAAGCCATCGATTTAGTCGATGAAGCGTGTGCGACAATCCGTGTTGAAATGAACTCTATGCCAACAGAACTAGACCAAGTCACACGTCGCTTGATGCAGTTGGAAATCGAAGAAGCTGCGCTGAAAAAAGAAAGTGATGACGCCAGCAAAAAACGTTTAGAAATGTTGCAAGAAGAATTAGCAGAGCTACGAGAAGAAGCCAACAACTTGAAGATGAAATGGGAAACCGAAAAAGAAATCGTGAATACCATTAGTCAAAAACGTGGTGAAATCGAGCAAGCTAAACACGCTTTAGAAGACGCTGAAAATAATTATGACTTAGAGCAAGCGGCTATTCTTCGTCATGGTAAAATTCCTGAATTAGAAAAAGAATTGGCTGAATTAGAAAAACAAAATGAAACGTATGATAATCGACTTGTACAAGAAGCTGTAACCGATCATGAAATATCAGTTGTCGTCGAACGTTTAACCGGTATTCCTGTTCAACGTTTAGTCGAAGGAGAGCGTGAAAAAATCTTACGACTAAATGATACCTTGCATGAACGTGTGATTGGTCAAGATGATGCGGTTGAAGCCGTTGCTGACGCAGTGATTCGTTCACGCGCTGGTTTACAAGACCAAAACCGTCCACTAGGTTCTTTCCTATTCTTAGGACCGACAGGTGTCGGTAAGACCGAATTAGCTAAAGCCTTAGCTGAGAACCTATTTGACTCTGAAGAGCATATGGTTCGTATCGATATGAGTGAATATATGGAAAAACATACGGTGTCACGTTTAGTCGGAGCTCCTCCAGGTTATATTGGTTATGAAGAAGGCGGTCAATTAACGGAAGCCGTTCGACATAACCCTTATACCATTGTTTTACTTGATGAAATTGAAAAAGCACATCCTGATGTCTTTAATATTTTATTACAAGTCCTTGATGATGGTCGTTTAACCGATAGTAAAGGACGTACGGTGGACTTTAAAAATACCGTGATGATTATGACAAGTAATATAGGTTCTCAAATTTTATTAGATGGTTTGACGGCAGAAGGTGAGTTTGCTGAAAACACTGAAAAAGATGTTCAAAACATGTTACGCGCCCATTTTAAACCAGAATTCCTAAATCGGATTGATGAAACGATTTTATTCAAGCCGTTAACGTTAGCTAACATGAAAAATATTGTCGTGAAAATGACGAAAGGGTTAGCTCAAAAATTAGCTGAACAAGAGATTGAACTAGAAATATCGGAAGAGGGACAAGATTGGATTGCTGAAAATGCATACGAGCCAGCATTTGGTGCACGCCCATTGAAACGTTTCATTACGAAACAAGTTGAAACACCACTTGCTAAAGAAATAGTGGCTGCGAAAATCTTACCAAAACAACGCGTAACGATTACGGTAGCAGACGATACCTTAGTATTTGAAACAAGTGACCAAGTTTAATGAAGAAAGGGAACTCTATGAGTTCCCTTTTTACGTGTTTTTACCAGATATTTATTGAGCTTTTGATAAAGATTCTTTAAAATTAAGAAGAATATTGTTATAATAGGAAATGCTGATTGAAAAAGAAAGTAGGAACTAAATAAATGGACATTAAGAAATTAAGAGAAAGACAAAGCAAAATTCGTAACTTTTCGATTATTGCCCATATTGATCACGGAAAGTCGACGTTGGCTGACCGTATTTTACAACAAACAGAAACAGTTTCTAGTCGTGAAATGCAAGACCAGTTGTTAGATTCAATGGATCTTGAAAGAGAACGCGGCATTACTATTAAACTAAATGCAGTTGAATTAACCTATACTGCGAATGATGGCGAAGAATATATTTTTCACTTAATCGACACACCAGGACACGTCGATTTTACTTATGAAGTATCACGTAGTTTAGCAGCTTGTGAAGGAGCTTTATTAGTCGTGGATGCAGCGCAAGGGATTGAAGCACAAACGTTGGCAAACGTTTATTTAGCCGTTGATAATGATTTAGAGATTTTACCCATTATTAACAAAATCGACTTACCAGCAGCTGACCCTGAAAAAGTTCGTGAAGAAATCGAAACCGTAGTGGGAATTGATGCATCAGAAGCCGTGTTAGCGAGTGCTAAGTCTGGTATCGGGATTGATGAAATTCTAGAACAAATCGTTGAAAAAGTACCTGCACCAGAAGGCGATTTAGATGCGCCATTAAAAGCGTTAATTTTTGACTCGGTTTATGATAGTTATCGTGGGGTTATCCTTAATGTCCGCATCGTGGATGGTATGGTAAAACCAGGTGACAAGATTATGTTGATGCAAAATGGTAAAACATTTGATGTCACAGAAGTAGGAATCTTCTCTCCTAAACCTGTTCCTCGTGACGTGCTATCGGTTGGTGATGTAGGTTATATTACTGCTAGCATTAAAACGGTTCAAGATACACAAGTTGGGGATACCGTGACGCTAGCCAATAATCCGGCAACGGAAGCCTTAGAAGGTTACCGTAAAATGAATCCAATGGTTTATTGCGGTCTATATCCAATTGATACGTCGAAGTATGTAGAATTACGTGAAGCCTTAGAAAAATTACAATTAAATGACTCAGCTTTAGAATTTGAACCCGAAACATCACAAGCCTTAGGATTTGGTTTCCGTTGTGGTTTCCTAGGATTATTACACATGGATGTTATTCAAGAACGTTTAGAACGTGAATTTAATTTAGAATTAATTACGACAGCACCATCAGTTATCTATCATGTAACCAAAACAGATGGGACTGAATTAGTCGTTGATAATCCAGCTGAATTCCCTGAGCAAGGCGTGATTGATCATGTTGAAGAGCCTTATGTCAAAGCATCGGTTATGGTACCAAACGAATACGTTGGAGCTGTCATGGAATTGTCACAACGTAAACGCGGCGAGTTCATCACGATGGATTACTTAGACGATTACCGTGTGAATGTGGTTTATGAATTACCATTATCAGAAATCGTTTATGATTTCTTTGATACATTGAAATCAAGCACTAAAGGGTATGCGTCACTTGATTATGAAATCATCGGCTACAAACCAAGTCGTTTAGTGAAGATGGATATCTTATTAAATGCTGAAAAAGTTGATGCCTTGAGCTTTATCGTTCATAAAGATTTTGCTTATGACCGTGGTAAAGTGATTGTTGAAAAATTAAAAGCTTTAATTCCACGTCAACAATTTGAAGTGCCAGTCCAAGCAGCAATTGGTCAAAAAATTGTGGCCCGTTCAAACATCAAAGCCTTACGTAAAAATGTTTTGGCGAAGTGTTATGGTGGAGATGTTTCTCGTAAACGTAAATTATTAGAGAAACAAAAAGAAGGTAAGAAACGTATGAAATCTATTGGATCGGTTGAAGTGCCACAAGAGGCGTTCATGGCTGTTCTTAAGATGGATGAAGATTAAAGTTAATCAAATATTTTTTGAAAGATAATATAAAACCTGACATCCAGACATGTGTTTGACTGTCAGGTTTTATTGCTATTCAAAAGCTTTTTCAAACTAATTATCTTGAAGTGGGAAACGCAAGAGAATCTTTAGATTTCAGGCCTATATTATGAAAAATGTTTTTATTTTTGTAATATTAATGATAGAATGAATAGTGATACGATTTCAAAGTTGTTTTATGAAAAAAGTGAGTTATAGAAGGGAACGATAGCTAAATGAATTTCATTAAGAAAATCATTGAAAATGATAAAAAAGAGATTAAGCGCTTGGAAAAAATCGCTGATCAAATCGATGCATTGGGAGAGCAAACAGCTGCTCTAACTGATGAACAATTAAAAGCAAAAACTGATGAATTTAAATCACGTCTTGTTAATGGTGAAACGTTAGATGATCTTTTAGTTGAGGCTTTCGCAGTAGTTCGTGAAGCAGCTAAACGTGTGTTAGGTTTATATCCATATAAAGTACAGATGATGGGTGGTATCGTATTACATAACGGTAACATTCCAGAGATGAAAACGGGTGAAGGTAAAACATTAACAGCGACAATGCCAGTTTATTTGAATGCATTAACAGGCGAAGGTGTGCACGTTGTTACTGTCAATGAGTACTTATCAACGCGTGATGCGAGTGAAATGGGAGAGTTATATAACTTCCTTGGTTTAACTGTAGGGTTAAACTTAAACTCAAAATCTTCAGAAGAAAAACGTGTAGCGTATGCTTGCGATATTACATACAGCACAAACAGTGAACTAGGATTTGACTACTTAAGAGATAACATGGTCGTTTACCGTGAACAAATGGTTCAACGACCACTTAACTATGCGATTGTCGATGAGGTTGACTCAATCTTAATTGATGAGGCGCGTACACCTTTGATTATTTCGGGTCAAGCAGAGAAATCAACTGCCCTTTATACGCGCGCAGATAACTTTGTGAAACGCTTGAAAGAAGACGAAGACTACAAAATTGATGTCCAATCTAAAACGATTGCTTTCACTGATGAAGGCATTTCTAAAGCGGAAGAAAACTTTGGTTTAGACAACTTATATGATATTGATAACACAGCGTTAACGCATCATTTAGATAACGCCTTACGCGCGAACTTCATCATGTTAAAAGATATTGATTATGTGGTTCAAGAAGGTAAAGTTATGATTGTTGACCAATTTACTGGTCGTATCATGGATGGTCGTCGTTATTCAGATGGCCTTCACCAAGCAATTGAAGCCAAAGAAGCGGTTGAAATTGAAGATGAAACGAAAACAATGGCCAACATTACTTACCAAAACTTCTTCCGTATGTATAAGAAACTAGCTGGTATGACTGGTACAGCTAAAACAGAAGAAGAAGAGTTCCGCGAAATATATAATATGCAAGTTATTCAAATTCCAACGAACCGTGAGATTGCTCGTGATGATCGTCCTGATTTATTATATCCAACCTTAGAAAGTAAATTCCAAGCAGTTGTTCAAGATATCAAAGAGCGTCACCGTAAAGGGCAACCTGTCTTAGTCGGTACTGTTGCGGTTGAAACATCGGAGTACATTTCTCAATTATTAACAAAAGAAAAAGTGCCACACGAAGTCTTGAATGCGAAAAATCACTTTAAAGAAGCCGAAATTATCTTAAATGCTGGTCAAAAAGGTGCCGTTACAATCGCCACTAACATGGCCGGTCGTGGGACCGATATCAAGTTAGGTTTTGGTGTGAAAGAATTAGGTGGTTTAGCAGTAATCGGAACGGAACGTCATGAATCACGTCGTATCGACAATCAGTTGCGTGGACGTTCTGGTCGTCAAGGAGACCCAGGTGTTTCTCAATTCTATTTATCATTAGAAGATGATTTAATGCGTCGTTTCGGATCAGACCGAGTGAAAAACATGTTGGAACGCTTCAAAATTGAAGGTGAAGATGCGGTTATTCAAAGTGGTATGTTATCTAAGCAAGTAGAAGGTGCTCAAAAACGCGTTGAAGGAAACAACTATGATACACGTAAAAATATTTTGCAGTACGATGACGTAATGCGTGAACAACGTGAAGTAATTTATGGTCAACGTAACCGTGTTATAACGGAAGACAAAGAGTTAAGCCCGATTGTATTAGGTATGATTGAACGTACCATTGATCGTGTTGTAACGGACCATACTTCTGCGGAAAATCAAGCGGATTGGAATTTAGAAGGTATTTTAGACTTTGCCAAAGCTTGCCTTGTACCAGAAGATTCAATCAAGATGAGTGATATCGAATCAAAAACACCAGTAGAAATAAAAGATTTCTTATTTGGTAAGGCAAAAACTATTTTTGAAGAGAAATCACAACAATTAAACGGTCCAGAACAATTACTTGAATTCCAAAAAGTAGTGGTACTTAAAGTGGTTGACCAAAAATGGACAGATCATATTGATGCGATGGATCAATTACGCGAATCAATTGGCTTACGTGCGTACGGACAAAATAACCCATTAGTTGATTATCAACAAGAAGGTTACATGATGTTTAATAACATGATTGGTGCCATTGAGTATGATGTAACCCGTATCTATATGAAAGCTCAAATTCGTCAAAATGTTCAACGTGAGCAAACGACACAAGCCCCAATTCAAGTCACACCTGAACAAGGTCGTGTTGAAGGTGGCGAGCAAAAACGTCAACCGGTCACTTCTAAAAAAATTGGTCGTAACGATCTTTGCCCTTGCGGTAGTGGTAAAAAGTATAAAAACTGTCATGGTTTAGAACAGTAAGATACAATAATAAATATTCATAAATACGGCGAAGATGCTTCTTGGCCGTATTTATTATGTTAGGAGACGATAATATGGAACTTGCAGATTTAAAAAATGAATTGCAAATGACTGAAAAGAAAATCGATGATTTTAGGGGGTCTCTTTGACTTAGATCATCTAGAAGAAATGATTGCTGATTTCGACTATCAAATGGGCCAACCTGATTTTTGGGATGATAACCAAGCAGCCCAAAAAGTGATCAATGAATCAAATGAATTAAAAGCTAAATATAACGATTTTATGACGTTGGTAGACGAACAAGGTGATTTAATGGTGATGTTAGAGATGATCCAAGAAGAGCCGGATGAAGACTTGCAAGAAGAATTGACAGATAATCTAGTGGCATTTAAGCAGCAGTTGGCTGCTTATGAGTTAACACAATTATTAGACGGACCTTATGATCGTAATAATGCGATCTTAGAGATTCATCCAGGAGCTGGAGGGACAGAGTCTCAAGACTGGGGAGAGATGTTACTTCGTATGTATACTCGTTGGGCAAATCAGCACGATTACAAAGTGGAATATCTTGATTATCAAGCGGGAGATGAAGCGGGAATAAAAAGTGTTACCTTATTGATTAGTGGTTTAAATGCCTATGGTTATTTGAAAGCAGAAATGGGTGTGCATCGTTTAGTCCGTATTTCACCGTTTGATTCAAATGCGAGACGCCATACGTCATTTTGTTCGATTGATGTCATGCCAGAATTGAATGATGACATCGAAATTGACGTTAATACAGATGATTTGAAAATTGATACCTACCGAGCGAGTGGGGCTGGTGGTCAGCACATCAATAAAACAGAATCTGCAGTCCGTATTACACATATTCCTACAGGTATTGTCGTTGCTAGCCAGGCACAACGCTCACAGTTAAAAAATAGAGAACAAGCAATGGGGATGTTGAAAGCTAAACTTTATCAGCTTGAATTGGATAAAAAAGCCCAAGAAGAGGCTGAAATACGTGGTGAGACAAAAGAAATTGGTTGGGGTTCACAAATTAGATCATATGTTTTCCATCCGTATTCAATGATTAAAGATCATCGAACAGACTATGAAGTTGGCAATGTTCAGCCTGTAATGGACGGAGATTTAGATGGTTTTATAGACGCTTATTTACGTTCAAGTCTTGCAAATTAGTTAAACTGAAACATAACTGTAATCAAATTATTAATAGATTACAATATGCGGGTGTTATAATGAGGAGAGTTAGTTTAGTTTTATAGATAGGAGAATACTACATGATTGAAATGAAAGAAGTAACCAAAAAGTATTCAAACGGGACGACAGCGGTACGTAACTTATCAATTAATATTGATCAAGGGGAGTTTGTTTATGTCGTTGGTCCGAGTGGAGCAGGTAAATCAACGTTTATTAAGCTGATGTATCGTGAAGAAAAAGCAACAAAAGGCCAATTAAATGTCGTTGGTCATGATTTAATGAAAATAAAAAATCGTCAAGTCCCATTATTAAGACGTGAAATAGGTATTGTGTTCCAAGACTATAAATTATTGCATCAAAAAACTGTTTATGAAAATGTTGCGTATGCGATGCAAGTTATTGGTAAGAAACCACGAGAAATTAAACGACGTGTAATGGAAGTGCTAGACTTAGTTGGTCTGCGTCATAAAGTGCGTGTATTTCCTAATGAATTATCAGGGGGAGAACAACAACGTGTGGCGATTGCGCGTGCGATTGTTAATACGCCAAAAGTATTAATTGCCGATGAACCAACAGGTAACTTAGACCCCGAAAACTCTTGGGAAATTATGAATTTGTTAGAAAAGATTAATATTCAAGGAACGACAGTTGTGATGGCAACACATAATAGTAATATCGTGAATACGATTAAACATCGTGTAGTTGCAATTGAAAATGGTCGCATTATCCGAGATCAAGTGGAAGGAGAATACGGCTACGATGATTAGAAATTTTTTCCGCCATTTAGGCGAGAGTTTTAAAAGTTTAAAACGTAATGGTTGGATGACTTTAGCATCCGTTAGTGCGGTCACGGTTACGCTTGTATTAGTAGGGATTTTCTTATCCGTTATCTTAAACGTAACTAAGTTAGCACAAGATATTGAAAAAGCTGTTGATGTATCGGTATTCGTTGAATTGGGGACAGAGCAAAAAGACATGGATAAATTAGAAACAGAATTAAAAGCCATGCCAGACGTTACAAACGTGACATTCTCTAGTTCAGAAGAGCAATATGAAAAATTAGTGGAAACGATGGGATCATCGTTTGAAATCTTTAAAGGAGACGAAAATCCACTCTATGATGTTTTTATTGTTAGTGCTAAAACACCAGAAGCTGTAAAAAAAGTTCAGAAGAAAGCAGAAGTATTAGATAATGTTTACAAAGCAGATTACGGTGGTCTTTCATCTGATAAGATTTTCAAAATCTCAAAAAATGTTCGTCTTTGGGGAGCAGTAGGAATGGGCTTGCTATTATTTGTAGCGATTTTCTTAATCTCAAATACAATTCGTATTACAATTATTTCACGTAAACGTGAAATTCAAATTATGCGTCTAGTTGGAGCGAAAAATGGCTATATTAAATGGCCGTTCTTCTTAGAAGGGGCTTGGATTGGCATTCTAGGTTCTATTATTCCTATATTAACCGTTCTGTTTGGTTACCGTCAGACCTATCAGGTTATCATGAGAACCTTTATGCAAACGGGTAATTACTCATTAATTCCACCAGATGAATTAACGGTTTGGCTAGCTTCACTAGTTTTAATTATTGGCGTTGCGATTGGTTCAATCGGTTCGGTATTCTCAATGAGACGATTCTTAAAAATATAAAACATTTTTGCACTACAAGAGGGGTTATACCTTTTGTAGTGCTTTTTAATTTTTTTATCATTTTTGAGAAGTTGGAGAAAAAATTCGAAAAATAAAATATATCTAGTCACTTTTTTTTGGATTGTGTTATATACGAATATTGGGTGTTGTTTATTCGCTGTTTTCGGTCCAAAAAGGAACATTAAAGGTTAAAAAATACCATTAATCAAGTTTATAAAAAATCAATGATTTTTCAGTATATATTTCATGAAAAAATATTGTATATAGTAGAAAAAAATATTTTTTTCAGAAAAAAGCGTTTTTTCTCAGCTGAAAATACTTGCTTTTTCTGTTTGAAACATATATCTTGAAAGAAGGGAACTAAGACAAATATGATGTTAGTTCGTTAATTTTTGAAGGAGGATTTTTAGGTGAAAAAAATCTTGCAACTTGCTCTTGTTTTATCAGGTTTATTATTCTTAGCAGGATGTAAAATTGATAAAGGAGAGTCAATCACTGTAGTCGGATCATCTGCGATGCAACCTTTAGCGGAGGCAGCAGGTAATGAATTCAGCAGTAAAAATCTTGGGAAGTTCGTCAACGTCCAAGGGGGAGGAAGTGGTACCGGGTTGAGCCAAGTACAAGCAGGCGCAGTCGATATCGGTAACTCTGATCTGTTCGCTGAGGAAAAATCAGGAATTGATGCATCAGCGTTAGTAAGTTTCAAAGTGGCAGTCGTTGGTATCACGCCGATTGTCAATCAAGAAGTTGGGGTGAAAGATATCTCAATGGATCATTTACGTGCGATTTTTACCGGTGAGTTAACTAACTGGAAAGAAATCGGCGGTAAAGATTTACCAATCGTCATCATTAACCGTGCGACTGGAAGTGGGACGCGTGCCACTTTTGAACGTTGGGTAATGAATGGTGAGAAAACGAAGAAAGCACAAGAACAAGATTCTACTGGGATGGTGCGTCAAATTGTTAGTACAACCCCGGGTGCGATTAGTTACTTAGCTTTTTCTTACGTGACTGATGAAGTACAAGAATTATCGATTGATGGCATTGCACCAAAAGATGAAAATGTCATCACCAATAAATGGCCAATTTGGTCATATGAGCACATGTATACAAAAGGAGAACCAACAGGTTTAACAAAAGAATACATCGATTTTGTGTTATCTGATGAGATGCAAAATGGTATGATTCCAAAACTTGGTTATATTCCCGTGACGCAAATGGAAGTCGAGCGTGACGCTAATGGAGAAATAGTTCAGTAATTGAATGAAATAGGAGGACTAAAATCTTGGAAGAGATTCAAAAGAGTCTATTAACTAAATCTAAAAAAGCTAGATTAGAGCAAATCGGTAAAGCAATTAGTATGCTATGTATTATTTTTATTGTCGCAGTAGTAGCAGCCATTTTTTATTTTGTTATGAGTAAAGGTTTGGCCACTTTCTTTAAAGATGGCGTTAACGTGTTTGATTTTCTATTTGGAACGGACTGGGCACCAGGCACAGTTGGTGACGACGGTAAGCCATTAGTTGGGGCGTTACCAATGTTGGTAGGTTCTTTCTTGGTGACATTATTATCTGCTATTGTCGCAACACCGTTTGCAATAGGGGCAGCCGTTTTTATGACTGAAATCTCCCCTAATTTAGGAAAAAAAGTTTTACAACCTGTTATCGAATTATTAGTCGGTATACCTTCAGTTGTTTATGGATTTATCGGTTTAACGATCGTTGTGCCAGCTGTTCGTAATGTGTTTGGTGGTAGTGGTTTTGGTATTTTAGCCGGAACCTTTGTATTATTCGTTATGATTTTACCTACTGTGACATCGATGACAGTGGATTCATTAAATGCTGTACCACGTCATTACCGTGAAGCTTCGTTGGCATTGGGAGCGACTAGATGGCAGACAACCTATAAAGTGGTGTTAAGAGCTGCAATTCCAGGTATCTTAACCGCGGTAGTTTTCGGTATGGCACGTGCTTTCGGTGAAGCGTTGGCGATTCAAATGGTGATCGGTAATGCAGCGATTTTACCAGAAAACTTGACCACACCAGCCTCAACATTAACTAGTATTTTAACGATGGGAATTGGAAATACCATCATGGGTACGCTCGAAAATAACGTATTATGGTCATTAGCGTTACTATTATTATTAATGTCACTATTCTTTAATATCATCATTCGTATGATTGGTAAAAAAGGAGAATTTAAATAATGAATTCAAAAAAAGTAGATAAGATTGCAACAGGCGTTTTATATGGAATTGCGGCGATTATCGTCTTGATTTTAGCAAGTTTAATTGCCTATATTTTATTCCGTGGTATCCCTAATATTAATTGGGAATTTTTAACCCAACCAGCCAAAACGTTTGAAGTAGGTGGCGGAATTGGGATTCAATTGTTCAACTCGTTTTATTTGTTAATTATTACAATGATTATTAGTGTGCCAATCTCTTTAGGAGCAGGTATTTATTTATCTGAGTATGCCAAGAAAAATTGGTTAACAGATTTCATCCGTACAGCCATTGAGATTTTAAGTTCCTTACCTTCAGTCGTAGTTGGTTTATTTGGTTTCTTAGTGTTTGTAGTGCAAGCTGGTTTTGGTTTCTCAATTATTTCAGGGGCCTTAGCGTTAACGTTCTTCAATTTACCGTTATTAACGCGTAATGTTGAAGAGTCGTTGAAAGCTGTGCATTATACGCAACGTGAAGCTGGTCTAGCTTTAGGGTTATCTCGTTGGGAAACGGTAATTAAAGTGGTTGTTCCTGAAGCCTTACCTGGTATTTTAACGGGAGTGATTTTAGGTGCGGGCCGTATTTTTGGTGAAGCTGCTGCGTTAATCTACACAGCTGGTCAAAGTGCTCCAGCTTTAGATTTTACTGATTGGAATCCAATGAATATTTCAAGCCCATTAAACATTTTCCGACAAGCAGAAACGCTAGCCGTTCATATTTGGAAAGTTAACAGTGAAGGAACAATGCCAGATGGCCCACAAGTCTCAGCGGGTGCTTCAGCTGTATTAATTTTAGCGGTACTATTATTTAATATTTTAGCTCGCTTCTTAGGTAAGAGATTACATAAGAAAATGACTTCCGCATAACGAAGGAGTAGACAATGAAAGAGTATAATTTAGATAAACGTCATATCATTAAATTAGAGGATAAGTCAGTTGATTTGAAAACCAATGACCTACATGTGTGGTACGGTCAAAATGAAGCGATTAAAGGCGTCTCTTTAGAGTTTGAAGAAAATAAAATCACTTCGTTAATCGGACCTTCAGGGTGTGGGAAGTCGACTTATTTACGCTCGCTTAATCGTATGAATGACGAAATTAACAATACAAAAGTAACAGGCGAAATCATTTATCAAGGGATTGATATCAATGCTGATAATGTCGATGTTTACGAAATGCGTAAACATATTGGCATGGTGTTCCAACGTCCTAATCCATTTAGTAAGTCAATCTATGAAAACATTACGTTTGCTTTAAAACAACATGGAATTAACGATAAGAATTATTTGGATGAAGTCGTTGAAACGAGTTTGAAACAAGCGGCACTTTGGGATCAAGTAAAGGATAACTTAGGCAAAAGTGCGCTTGCTTTATCCGGTGGGCAACAACAGCGTCTATGTATTGCGCGTGCGATTGCGATGAAACCAGATATCTTACTGTTAGATGAGCCGGCCAGTGCTTTGGACCCAATTTCTACGGGTAAATTAGAAGAAACGTTATTGAATCTGAAAAAAGATTTTTCTATTATTATCGTAACTCATAATATGCAGCAAGCATCTCGTATTAGTGATTACACTGCCTTCTTCTACATGGGCCATGCGATTGAATACGATACAACCAATAAAATTTTCACTCGTCCTAAAATACAAGCTACTGAAGACTATGTATCTGGACACTTCGGTTAGGAGGAAAACGCGTGTTAAAATCAAAAGATTTACATTTATTTTATGGCGAGAAAGAAGCGCTAAAAGGGATTGATATTGAGTTCAAACAAGGTGAAATTGCAGCTCTAATCGGACCTTCAGGGTGTGGGAAGTCTACTTTCTTACGTAGTATTAACCGTATGAATGACATGATTCCGGGGGTCACAATTACTGGTAATATCATGTATAAAGACCAAAATATTTATAGCCCGCAAACTGACTTAGTAGAATTACGTAAAAAAATCGGGATGGTGTTCCAACAACCCAATCCGTTTCCATTTTCTGTTTATGAAAATGTTATTTATGGCTTAAAATTAGAAGGCAAGCGTTCTAAAGAAGAACTAGATGAAATTGTAGAAAAAAGTTTACGCGCAGCGGCTGTTTGGGACGATGTGAAAGATAAATTAGACAAAAGTGCGTTAGCGTTATCTGGCGGCCAACAGCAACGTGTCTGTATTGCACGTGTATTAGCGGTTGAACCAGAAATTATTTTACTAGATGAACCAACTAGTGCGTTAGATCCAGTGTCGAGCGGTAAAATAGAAAATATGCTATATGAATTGAAAGACAAGTATACGATGATCATGGTAACGCATAACATGCAGCAAGCATCACGTATCTCGGATAAAACAGCTTTCTTTTTAGATGGTAATTTGATAGAATTTGATAAAACATCAAATATTTTCTTGAACCCTAAGAAACAAGAAACAGAAGATTATATTTCAGGGAAATTTGGTTAAAATTAAAAAGGAGATGTTACTTTTATGTTAAGAGCTCAATTTGAAAAAGATTTACGTCAATTACATGATGAATTTCATGAAATGGGTGAAACAGTAAGTTTATCAGTGTATAAAGCCGTTCGTGCTTTCATTAAGCAAGATAATGAAATTGCTGAAAGTGTGATTCAAGGTGATTCAAAGATTAATGACTTTGAAGCAGACTTAGAAAAAAGAGGCTTAGAAATGATTGCCTTGCAACAACCTGTAACATCTGATTTACGTTTAATTATTACCGTTATGAAAGCTGTTAACGACTTAGAACGTATTGGAGATCATGCGGTATCAATCTCTAAAGCGGCAATTCGTGTTAATAACACTAAACCAATCGTTGAAATTCAAGAAAAAATTTCTGATATGGCAAATGACGTCTTGAAATTACTTGATGATGCGTTGCATGCTTATACTGAGGGTGATGCAGACGAAGCGGTTAAAATAGCAGATCGTGACGAACGAGTTAACAACTATTTTAAAGAGATTTATGGTATGTGTATTAAAGTCATGAAAGAAGATTCAAACTTAGTTGAAGTTGGAACAGATTACTTAAGAGTGGCTCGATTCTTAGAGCGTATTGGTGATTATGTGACTAATATCTGTGAATGGATTGTTTATCTTAAAACAGGTAAAAATGTAGAATTACATTCTTCAAATGATGAATAAAAAATAGCCTTAGGGCTATTTTTTTTTTTGCTATTTTTCCTGTTAGTGATACAGATAAGATACATTATCGTTCGTTTTTGGTTTATAAAAGTGTTTTAAGATGAGTAAAAAAACTTTATTTTAACGATATGCACGATTGGTTCTAACCAATAAAGACGAACATTATAGAAATCTAATTAATAAAACATACGTGTTTGTATTGACTTTGTTAGGTGGCGTTGTTAAAATAATCACAAAAGGAAGGAGGACGTTATGAAACCTTTAGTTGGTGTTATCATGGGGAGTCAATCAGATTGGCCAACCTTGAAAAAAACATGTGATATTTTAGAAGAATTAGCAATACCTTATGAAAAATTAGTCGTATCAGCGCATCGTACGCCTGATTTTATGTTTGAATACGCTGAAAAAGCAATTGATAGAGGGCTTAACATTATTATTGCGGGAGCAGGTGGGGCAGCGCATTTACCAGGTATGGTAGCAGCTAAAACGATTTTACCTGTTATTGGGGTACCGGTTAAAAGCCGAACATTAAATGGTTTGGATTCATTGTTGTCTATCGTCCAAATGCCAGGTGGAGTACCTGTTGCGACTACAGCGATTGGTGAAGCAGGAGCAACCAATGCAGGACTTTTGGCAGCACAAATATTAGCGATTAGTGATAAATCGCTTGCTGAACGTTTAAATAATCGTCGTCAAAAGTTAACCAATAACGTTTTAGAAAGTAGTGAATTAGTTGATGAATAAACATGTGATATTACCAGGAGCAGCTATTGGAATTATTGGGGGCGGACAACTCGGTCAGATGCTAGCGATGAGTGCCAAAGAAATGGGGTATCGTGTGAATGTTCTTGATCCAAATGAGCATTGTCCAGCTTCATGTTTAGCAGATACTTTTATTCATTGTGCTTATGATAATGTTTGTGGTTTAACACAACTTGCGAACTGTTCGGATATCTTAACCTATGAATTTGAAAATGTTTCGGCAGAAGCGTTAAAAATGATCGATTCCCCAAACTATTTGCCTCAAGGAACTGCTTTATTAGAAATGACACAAAATAGAGTTAATGAAAAACGTTTCTTGCAAAAACTTAACTTGCTAATTGCTGATTTTCAAGTAGTAACGACAGTTGAAGAGCTTGATGAGGCAGTTAAGAAAATCGGTTATCCTTGTGTTTTGAAAACAGCTACTGGTGGATACGATGGCAAAGGTCAAGTGGTGATTAAGTCTATTGATGACTTAGCGATTGCGGCTACCTTACTGAAGCAATCCTGTGTATTAGAAGAATGGTTGACGTTTGACCAAGAAATTTCGGTTATCGTGGCTGGAAATATTCAGGGAGATTATGTCACGTTGCCTTGTGGTGAAAATATTCATCAACAAAATATTTTGCACCAAACGATTGTTCCAGCTCGTGTATCGGATGATATTTGTGAAAAAGCCTCGCAATAGGCATTAAAAATTGCACAAGAATTACAGCTTGCTGGTGTTTTAGCAATTGAAATGTTTGTGGTTGGACAACAAGTGTATGTCAATGAACTTGCCCCGCGTCCTCATAATTCAGGGCATTATTCAATTGAAGCATGTGATTTTAGTCAATTTGATCTTCATATTAAAGGCGTTTGTGGGTTACCACTTAGCAAACCTCATTTATTGTCCCCAGTTGTGATGACCAATATTTTAGGACAGCATTTAAACGAAAGTCTTCAAAAAATGATGGCCTATCCAACCTGGCATTTTCATTATTATGGTAAAGAGCAAAGTCAGATAGGCCGTAAAATGGGCCATGTCACGATTTTAACGGATGATGTTGAGAAAACATTAGCAATACTTGATGAAACAAATATTTGGGATAAAAAAGGAGATAATTAGATGATTCCTCGTTACACTAGACCAGAAATGGCGGCCTTATGGTCAGAAACTAATCGTTATCAAACATGGCTAGAAGTTGAGATTTTAGCAACCGAAGCTTGGGCAGAATTAGGGATTATTCCTAAAGAAGATGTTGAAAAAATTCACCAAGGAGCGGCTTTTGATGTTGCGCGTATTTTAGAGATAGAAGAAGAAACACGTCATGATGTCGTAGCTTTTACCCGTTGTGTGTCTGAATTTTTGGGTGAAGAACGTAAATGGGTGCATTACGGCTTAACAAGTACTGATGTCGTGGATACGGCTTACGGCTATCAATTGAAACAAGTCAATCAATTATTACGTCAAGGAATCGAAGCCTTTATTGAAATTATTGGACAAAAAGCGATTGAACATAAAGACACGGTTATGATGGGACGTACGCATGGTGTTCATGCTGAACCGACAACATTTGGTTTGAAATTAGCAACGTGGTACTCAGAAATGAAACGTAATCTTGTCCGTTTTAATTTAGCAGCAGAGGGTGTTGAAGCGGGAAAAATTTCTGGAGCTGTCGGTACATTTGCGAATATCCCTCCTTTTGTAGAAGAGTATGTTTGCGATAAATTAGATATCCGCCCACAAGAAGTTTCAACGCAAGTTTTACCAAGAGATTTACATGCTGAATATATGAGCAGCTTGGCGTTAATTGCCACTAGTATTGAGTGTTTTGCGACTGAAATCCGTGGATTACAGAAGTCGGAACAACGTGAAGTAGAAGAGTTTTTTGCAAAAGGTCAAAAAGGCTCATCTGCAATGCCACATAAACGTAATCCAATTGGTTCAGAAAACATGTGCGGGTTAGCCCGTGTGATTCGTGGACATTTAGTAACAGCTTATGAAAACGTGGCACTATGGCACGAGCGTGATATTTCACATTCATCGGCTGAACGTATTATTTTACCAGATAGCACGATTTTACTTGATTACATGCTAGTGCGTTTTGGCAAAATTGTGAGGGAATTGACCGTTTTCCCTGAGAATATGAAGCGTAATATGCATGCGACGCATCAGTTGATTTATAGCCAACAAGTCATGTTACAACTAGTTGCTAAAGGCATGACACGTGAACAAGCCTATGACTTAGTTCAACCATTGACCGCAAAAGCTTGGGATGAGCAAGTTGATTTTAGACAGTTGGTCGAAGGAAATGAAACCATTTCGACCGTTTTAACGGCGGATGATATTGCCAGTGCCTTTGATTATCACCACCATTTAAAACAAGTAGAGGTTATTTTTAAACGTGTAGGATTACTTGATTAATAACGAGGGAGCTAAAACGATGACAGCAAACGAATTGATTTATGCAGGGAAGGCTAAAAAATTATTTACCACTGATACTCCAGATGTTTTATGGGTAGAGTATCTTGATCAAGCAACAGCTCTAAATGGCTTGAAAAAAGATACAGTAATCGGTAAAGGACAATTAAACAACCAGATTACTAGTCGCGTGTTTGATTATTTAACGGCTAAAGGCATCAAGCACCATTTTATCAAACAAGAATCGGCAACTGAACAAACGATTCAACGTTTAAGTATTATTCCGTTAGAAGTAGTGGTTCGTAATGTGGTAGCGGGAAGTTTCGCCAAACGTTTTGGTTTAGAAGAAGGTGCTAAATTAGCGCAACCTATCGTTGAATTTTATTATAAAAAAGATGAGTTAGACGATCCATTTATTAATGATGCGCATGTTTTGTTTTTGGACGTTGCAACCGAAACAGAAATTGCCGAGTTGAAAGCTCAAGCATTAGAAATTAATCAAGTATTAATTGAGTTATTTAATCAATTAGGCATTCAATTGGTTGATTTTAAACTGGAATTTGGTCGTAATCAAGCAGGTGAGATCGTGTTAGGTGATGAGATTTCTCCTGATACGTGTCGTTTATGGGACAAAGAAACTGGCGACCACTTAGATAAAGATGTTTATCGTCGTGAAATTGGTGGAATTGTGTCGGTTTATGAAGAAGTATTACGTCGTTTAGAACAATTAGAGGGGGAAAAATAATATGTTTTTTGTCAAAGTATATGTTACGTATAAACAATCAGTTTTAGATCCACAAGGGGAAGCCGTTAAAGGGGCGATTCATCAATTAGGTTATGAAGGGGTTCAAGATGTTCGTATCGGAAAATATTTCGAGTTAAAAGTTAAACAAACAGCTGAGCCGGTTGAAGAAGTGATTGAAACGTTATGTGACCAATTATTAGCGAATGTTAACATGGAAACGTATCGTTACGAAATCGTTGAGATGGAGGAAGAAGCTTAATGAAATTTGCGGTTGTTGTTTTTCCGGGATCGAATTGTGACAAAGATTTATTGTGGGCGATGAAAGACATCATGCAAGTGGAAGCGGAATTTGTAGACCATACAGCGACAGACTTAAGTGAGTTTGATGGCGTGTTATTACCAGGTGGTTTTTCTTACGGGGATTACTTACGCTGTGGAGCGATTGCGCGTTTTTCTAACGTGATGAAAGAAGTCACTCGTTTTGCTGAAGAAGGCAAACCTGTTTTTGGCACGTGTAATGGTTTCCAAATTTTAACCGAAGCTGGTTTACTACCAGGAACGCTATTACGTAATGAATCATTGAACTTCATTTGTAAAACAGTGCCGTTAAAAGTTGTTAATGCACAAACGAATTTTACAAGTGAATATGAAACAGATCAAATCATCCATCTACCAATTGCACATGGTGAAGGGAACTACTATTGTGATGAAGCAACGTTAGCGCAACTAAAAGCAAATGGTCAAATAGTCTTTGAATACCAAGAAAATGTTAACGGTAGTGTTGAGAAGATTGCTGGGATTACCAATGAACAAGGAAATGTGTTAGGCATGATGCCTCATCCAGAGCGTGCGATGGAAAGCTTGCTTGGCTCTGAAGATGGCCGTTTATTCTTTGCTTCAATGATTAAGAACTTTGGAAAGGTGACGAACTAATGACGATGATGACAGAACCAACTCCACAAGAAATTAAAGAGAAACGTTTATATGCTGACTGGGGGATGTCAGATGAAGAGTATCAATCGATTGCGAATGATATTTTAGGTAGATTACCCAACTATACCGAAACGGGGCTTTTTTCGGTGATGTGGAGTGAGCATTGTTCTTACAAAAATTCAAAGCCTGTCTTACAAAAATTCCCAACTGACGGTGAACACGTGTTACAAGGACCTGGTGAAGGTGCTGGGATTGTTGATATCGGGGATAATTTGGCGGTTGTATTTAAAGCCGAAAGTCATAACCATCCGTCAGCCGTTGAACCTTATGAAGGCGCAGCAACCGGGGTCGGTGGTATTATTCGTGATATTTTCAGTATGGGTGCGCGTCCGATTGCCTTACTTGATTCGTTACGTTTTGGTGAATTAGACAATGCCCGTACCAAATATTTATTAGAAGAAGTGGTAGCGGGAATCGGTGGTTACGGTAACTGTATCGGAATTCCAACTGTTGGTGGCGAAATCGGCTTTGACCCATGTTACGAAGGTAATCCATTAGTTAACGCGATGTGTGTTGGTTTAATTGAGCATAAAGATATTCAAAAGGGCCAAGCAAAAGGTATCGGTAACACAATCATGTATGTCGGCGCTAAAACGGGTCGTGACGGTATTCACGGCGCGACCTTTGCTTCAGAAGAATTTACGGATGAAAAAGAACAACAACGTTCTGCGGTGCAAGTCGGTGATCCGTTTATGGAAAAATTATTAATGGAAGCTTGTTTAGAATTAATTTTAAATTATTCTGATAGTTTAGTCGGTATTCAAGATATGGGCGCAGCTGGTTTGGTATCATCAAGTTCAGAGATGGCATCAAAAGCTGGTTCTGGTTTGAAACTATACTTAGATGATGTGCCTCAACGTGAAACTGAAATGACGCCTTATGAAATGATGTTATCAGAATCACAAGAACGTATGCTGTTATGTGTTAAACAAGGAGACGAACAAGTCGTGATGGACTTATTTAAAAAGTATCAATTGGATGCAGTAGCCATCGGTGAAGTGACTGATGAGGGGCGTTACCAATTATTCCACCACGGTCAATTAGTAGCCGATGTACCGGTTGATGCGTTAGCTGACGAAGCACCTGTCTATTATAAAGAGATGGTTGAACCGGCTCGTATTGCAGAATTTAAGCAATTACCTAACTTCGAACCAACTGTTGAAGATGCAAGTGCTGTCTTACTAAGTCTATTACAACAACCAACGATTGCCTCTAAAAAATCAGTTTTTGAGCGTTACGATTCACAAGTATTAACGAATACAGTAGTTGGACCAGGAAGTGATGCCGCTGTTCTACGCGTTCGTGGCACGAATAAAGCTTTAGCGATGACAACCGACTGTAATGCGCGTTATTTATATTTGAATCCTGAAATTGGTGGTCAAATGGCAGTCGCTGAAGCTGCTCGTAACATTGTTGCAAGTGGTGGCCGCCCCTTAGCGATTACGGACTGTTTAAACTACGGTTCTCCTGATAAACCTGAATGTTTCTGGGAATTATCAACCTCAGCTGACGGTATTGCGGCTGCTTGTCGTGAATTGAAGACACCCGTCATCTCAGGGAATGTATCATTGTACAATGAAACAAATGGTGAAGGTATCTACCCAACGCCAACTATCGGAATGGTTGGTTTAGTTGAAGATTTAGCCCATATTACTGCTCAAGATTTCCAAAGTTCTGGCGATTTAATTTATGTTATTGGTCAAACCAAAGCAGACTTTAATGGTACTGAAATCCAAAAAATGCAATTAGGTCGTATTGAAGGCGCATTAGCGGACTTCGATTTAGCTCAAGAAGCTCGTCATCAAGCGTTAGTTTTAGAAGCTATTCAAAATGGTTTAGTCGTGAGTGCTCATGATTGTGCTGAAGGTGGATTAGCAGTAGCAGTGGCTGAAAGCGCGTTTGGTAAAGGTTTAGGTTGCGAGCTTACTGTTGACTTCGAAAGTGCGCGTCTATTCTCTGAAACACCGTCACGCTTTGTGTTGAGTGTTAAACCAGAACAACGCACAGCCTTTGAAAGCTTAATGAAAGAAACAGCAATTTTAGTTGGGCGTGTGACAGATTCAGGACAAATTGTCATGAATACGACAGATCAAGCTGTTAAGGTTGAAACACTAGAAGCTAAGAAATTATGGGAGGACGCGATTCTATGTCTTATGAAATCAAAGGCTTAAAAGAAGAATGTGGGGTTTTCGGTGTTTGGGGACATGAAGCAGCCGCGCGTTTGACTTACTTTGGTTTACATAGTCTACAACATCGCGGACAAGAAGGGGCAGGTATCGTTTCAAACGATGCCGGCAGCCTTCATCTCTACCGTAATCATGGTTTATTATCGCAAGTTTTTAAAGATGAAAGTACCTTAGATACGTTACCTGGTAAAGCAGCTATTGGGCACGTGCGTTATGCAACGGCGGGTAATCACTCCTTAAATAATATCCAACCGTTTTTATTCGAGTTATCAGATGCGCAAATTGCCTTAGCGCATAATGGGAATTTAACCAATGCAACGACGCTAAGAAAAGAATTGGAAGCACAAGGGACAATTTTACATTCTAATTCTGACTCTGAAATTTTAATGCATTTAATTCAAAAAAGTACGCAGTCAGATTTTTTATCAAAAATCAAAGAGGCCCTAAATACTGTTAAAGGAGCCTTTGCCTATTTAATCATGACAAATGATTGCTTATATGCTGCATTGGATCCGAATGGGTTCCGTCCGCTGTCTATCGGACGTATGTCGAATGGCGCCTATGTCGTGGCTTCAGAAACATGTGCGTTAGAAGTGAGTGGTGCGACCTTTGTATGTGACGTGAAACCTGGTCAATTAGTAAAAATTGATGATAATGGGTTGACAATTGATCATTTTACCGAGGATACGCAATATGCGATTTGTTCAATGGAATTTATTTATTTTGCGCGACCTGATTCAAATATTGCGGGCATTAACGTCCATTCAGCTCGTAAAAAAATGGGTAAAATTTTGGCGCAAGAAGCGAAAAAAGTAGAAGCTGATATGGTAATTGGGGTACCAAACTCGTCGCTATCAGCTGCGAGTGGTTACGCTGAAGCTTCAGGCATTCCATATGAGATGGGTTTAGTGAAGAATCAGTATATTGCGAGAACCTTTATTCAACCAACGCAAGAGTTGCGTGAACAAGGCGTTCGCATGAAACTTTCAGCGGTAAGAGGAGTGGTTGAGGGTAAGAGCGTGATTCTAGTCGATGATTCCATTGTACGTGGCACGACTAGTAAACGAATTGTGCGCTTGCTTAAAGAAGCAGGTGCTAAAGAGGTTCATTTACGTATTACCTCGCCACCACTTAAGTATCCATGTTTTTATGGGATTGATATTCAAGACTCCAAAGAATTAATTGCTGCCAGCCACTCAGTCGAAGAAATTCGTGAACTAGTAGAAGCGGACAGTCTAGAGTTTCTAAGTGAAGATGGTTTAATCAAAGCAATTGGTTTGAACTTGGATGCTCCATATGGTGGATTATGCATGGCCTATTTTAACGGAGATTATCCTACTAAATTATTTGATTATCAATCTGTATTGGAAAAAAGGCAAAAATAAAAGGTTCTGGGAGGAAAACAATGGCTAACGCTTATGAAAAAGCTGGTGTTGATGTTCACGCTGGTTATGAAGTGGTTGAAAGAATAAAAAAACATATTAGTAAAACGCAACGTTTAGGTATGATGGGAGCAATCGGTGGTTTTGGTGGTTTGTTTGATTTAAGCCAACTAGACTACGCTGAACCGGTGTTAGTTGCCGGAACAGATGGTGTGGGGACTAAGTTAATGGTCGCAATCGAAGCCGATAAACATGATACGATTGGAATTGACTGTGTAGCGATGTGTGTTAATGATATCGTCGCACAAGGGGCTGAACCATTATTTTTCTTAGATTATATTGCAACAGGCAACAATCAACCGGCTCAAATTGAACAAATTGTTGCTGGAGTTGCTGATGGTTGTGAGCAAGCTGGGGCTGCCTTAATTGGTGGAGAAACAGCTGAGATGCCAGGTCTTTATCAAACCGGTGAATATGATGTTGCAGGTTTTACGGTTGGTGTCGTTGAAAAATCTCAATTAGTGACAGGTGAAACGATTGAAGCAGGTGATGTATTGATTGGCCTAGCGTCATCAGGGATTCATTCAAATGGTTACTCATTAGTGCGTGATATTTTCTTTAATCGCCACGAGTTATCAGTTGAGGTTGTGTTACCAGAATTAGGTGAGCAAACACTCGCAGAAGCTTTACTAGTTCCTACTAAAATTTATGTGAAGAGCCTTTTACCACTTGCGAAAACAGGTAAAGTGAAAGGAATGGCGCACATTACCGGTGGCGGATTTGTCGAAAATATTCCGCGTATGTTACCAGAAGGTTTAGCTGCTAAGTTGACGCATGGTTCATGGCCGATTTTACCTATTTTTGAGGTGTTAGAAAAATATGGTGAACTATCACATGATGAGATGTACGAAATTTTCAATATGGGAATTGGGATGGTTTTAGCGGTCGCTGCCGATGAAGTGGCTGATGTACAATCGCAACTCGCTAGCTTAGGTGAAGCAAGCTATGTTATCGGTGAAGTGGTGACACAAACAAGTACACCAGTTGAATGGGCGGCGAACGAATAATGAAAAAAATCGCTATTTTAGCGTCGGGTAACGGTAGTAATTTTGAAGTGATTAGACAAAAAATTGTAGATGGAGAATTGCAAGCAGAAATTGTCTTAGTTTTTAGTGACCAACCGTCAGCTTTTGTGCTAGAACGTGCTAAACAACATCAGTTACCTTACGCAACCTTTTCGCCAAAAGAATTTGCTTCAAAAGCAGCTTACGAACAACGGTTATTAGAACTATTAGTCGAATGTGAAGTCGACATGTTAATTTTAGCCGGCTATTTACGAATTTTAGGGTCTGATGTTATTCAAGCTTTTCCCAATAAAATTATTAATATTCATCCATCGCTGTTACCAGAATATCCTGGCTTAAGAAGTATCGAACGAGCTTATCAAGATGGACAACAAGTAACCGGTGTGACGATTCATTATGTTGATGAGGGCTTAGATACTGGCCCAATTATCCGTCAAGCCTCACTTACGATTGATCCTAGTGAAAGTTTGGCACAATTAGAAGAACGTGTTCATCAATTAGAACATCAATTATACCCAGAAGCATTACAACAATTACTTAATAAGGAGCTAAATTAATCATGAAAAAACGTGCGTTGATCAGTGTCTCAGATAAAACAGGTGTCGTTGAATTTGCCAAAGCGTTAGTGGCACTAGATTTTGAAATTATCTCGACAGGGGGAACAAAGCAATTACTAGATGAGGCAGGCCTTACAACGATTGCGATTGATGAAGTGACCGGTTTCCCCGAAATGTTAGATGGCCGTGTCAAAACCTTACATCCGATGATTCATGGTGGATTACTAGCTAGACGTGACCTAGCAACGCATTTAGAAAAAGTAAAAGAACATCAGATTGAATTGATTGATTTGGTTTATGTGAACTTATATCCGTTTAAAGAAACCTTAGCAAAACCTGACGCGACGCATGAGTTAATCATCGAAAATATTGATATCGGTGGGCCAAGTATGTTACGTTCAGCCGCTAAAAATTATGCAGCGGTCACAACATTAGTGTCACCACAAGATTTTGAACGTGTCTTAACTGAGTTAGAAGCAATCGGTGAAACATCACTAACAACGCGTGAATATTTAGCGGCTAAAGTGTTTAGCCACACCGCTTATTATGATGCGTTAATTGCCCAATATATGAATCAAAAAGTTGGTATTCAAACACCAGAAGTTTTAGTTAATGGTTATGAATTACAACAAACACTTCGTTATGGCGAAAATAACCATCAAGCGGCAAGTTTTTACCGTCAACCATTTTCGACAAGCGGTTCGTTAGTTAATGCTGAACAACTAAACGGAAAAGAATTATCTTACAATAATTTACGCGACGCCGATGCAGCTGTACGAATTATTCAAGATTTTACTGAACCGACTGTCGCAGTTTTAAAACACATGAACCCATGTGGTATTGGAACAGGAACAACGATCGAAGATGCCTTTGTGGCAGCTTATGAAGCCGATCCTGTTTCGATTTTTGGTGGGATTGTGGTCTTAAATCGTGAAGTAGATGCAGCAACGGCTGAACGCATGCATCAAATTTTCTTAGAAATTATTATTGCGCCAAGCTATACACCAGAAGCGCTTGCCATTTTAAGCAAGAAGAAAAACTTACGTGTCTTAGCACTCGACTTAACACGTGAAGAAGCAGATGTGGCCCCAGTGGAGTTAACATCAGTTTTAGGTGGGGTACTAGTTCAAGATTTAGATACGGCGACTGAACAAGATGAACAGTGGGAAGTCGTGACCAAACGTCAACCAACTGAAGAAGAACTAGCAGCTTTATCATTTGCTTGGAAAGCAGTCAAGCATGTGAAATCAAATGCTATCGTGATTACTAATGCAACACGTACGTTAGGTGTAGGAGCTGGTCAAATGAATCGTATTGGCTCACTAAAAATTGCGGCTGAACAAGCAGCTGATCAATTAGAAGGTGCTGTAGTGGGAAGTGACGCCTTTTTCCCAATGAGTGACAGCATTGAGTTTTTAGCAAGTCATGGTATTAAAGCAGTTATTCAACCAGGTGGTAGCATAAAAGACGCTGAAGTCATTGCCTTAGCAGACGAGCATGATATCACGATGATTTTCACTGGTACAAGACACTTTAAACATTAAGGAGAACTTCAAATGAATGTATTAGTTATAGGTAGTGGGGGTCGTGAGCACGCGATTGCCAAAAAATTATTAGCAAGTCCTACTGTTGCGCACGTCTATTGTGCTCCGGGAAATCCTGGTATGTGTCAAGACGGTATTGAATGTGTGGCAATTAACGAAGATAATCATGCATCGTTGATTAGTTTTGCTAAAACCAATGAAATTCGTTGGACCTTAGTCGGACCTGAACAACCACTGATTAATGGGATAGTTGATGATTTTGAAGCGGCAGGATTAAAAATTTTTGGTCCTAATCAAGCGGCTAGTCAAATTGAAGGTTCCAAGGCTTTTGCTAAACAAATCATGACACAATACGGAATTCCAACGGCTGATTATCAAGTTTTTAGTGACGTCGAAGAGGCGAGAGCTTATGTACGTAACGGGAAATTTCCAGTAGTGATTAAAGCAGATGGTTTAGCAGCTGGTAAAGGTGTGATTATCGTTCAAACATTAGAAGATGCCTACCACGCGCTCGATGAGATGTTAGTGAAACAAAAGTTCGGTAAAAGCAGCCAAGAAGTTGTCATTGAAGAGTTTTTAGAGGGGGAAGAATTTTCGTTACTGTCCTTTGTTAAAAACGAAACGTTTTATCCAATGGTTATTGCTCAAGATCATAAACGTGCGTATGATAAAGACCGTGGCCCGAATACTGGTGGAATGGGGGCTTATTCACCGGTTCCTCAAATCTCACCAGCGATTGTTAATCAAGCAATAATGGAAATCGTTAAACCGACTGTTTTAGGAATGATTGATAATGGCACACCATTTACTGGTATTTTATATACAGGTCTTATCAACACGAGTGATGGTCCGAAAGTCATCGAATTCAACGCGCGCTTTGGCGACCCTGAAACGCAAGTTATTTTATCACGTTTAACAAGTGATTTAGCCAAAATTATTGATGATTTATTTGCGGATAATATACCTGAGATTACGTGGTCTGATGAAGTAGCTGTTGGTGTTGTTCTAGCTGCAAAAGGTTATCCTGAACGTTACGAAAAAGGGGTGTTGATACCTGAATTTACAGGTGAAATCGAAACCTTTTACGCAGGTGTGGCTGAAAAAGACAATCGATTGGTGACAAATGGTGGCCGCGTGATGTTGTTGAATGCGACGGCGCCTGATTTAGAACAAGCGTTAGCGAAGGTTTATCAATCATTAGATAGCTATCAAGCAAGTGATTTGTTTTATCGAAGCGATATTGCACATCGTGCCTTGAAGTATTTAAGTGATGCTTCTGCTTTTAACTAAGCTAGAAAAACGCTATAATAACTAGAGTTAAATAAAAATGCCCATTTTCATAAGTTAGCATGTTTTTTAACTAACGTATGTGGATTGGGCGTTTTTAGGCGGAGGGAACGTATGATTAATCAAACAATTGAGCATTTTATCAATGAATTAGGGTCAGAAAAATCAACACCAGGTGGCGGTTCAGCCGCCGCAGTTACCGGAGCAATTGGCATATCATTAACACAAATGGTCGTCTCTTTAACAACCGGTAAAGCTCGTTACGCCGAGCACCAAACGTTATTAGATGACGTACAAGCACAAGCGACAGTATTAACACAGCGTTTCATCGACGGTATTCAAGAGGATATTGCGGCGTTTAATCATGTGATGGAGGCTTATCGTTTACCTGCTCAGACTGAAGATGAGAAATGTTTAAAACAAGTGCAAATCGAAGCAACAAGTAAAGAAGCAACGATTGCGCCATTCAACATGATGGAAACATCAGTGGAAGCCTTAAGACTGTCACAACAATTACTAGGAAAATCTAATCCTAATGTGTTGAGTGATTTAGGGGTTGCTGCTTTAAATTTAAGTGCAGCGTTACAAAGTTCATGGTTAAATGTTTTAATTAATTTAAAAAATATTCAAGATGAGGCGTTCGTCTCAACTTATCGCATGCAGGGAACTAAATTACTTGCAGAAGGTAAACAACTTGCGAATGAATTGTACCAACAAGTGTTAACTGAATTAGCATAATTATCATACTGACGGAGGCTAGAATATGACAGAAATATTAAGTGATATCGACATTGCAAAAGCAAACACGATGCATCCTATTAAAACAATCGGTGAAAAAATCGGATTAACAGAAGATCAATTAGAATTTTACGGTAAATATAAAGCGAAGTTATCAGCATTAGAGTTAGAAAAACTACAAAACCAACCAGATGGTAAGTTGATTTTAGTCACAGCGATTACGCCAACTCCTGCGGGTGAAGGGAAAACGACGACATCTGTTGGTTTAGCAGATGGCTTGAACCGCCTAAATGAAAAAGTAGTGTTAGCCTTACGTGAACCGTCACTAGGTCCGGTTTTTGGTGTCAAAGGTGGAGCCGCTGGTGGTGGTTACGCGCAAGTGGTGCCAATGGAAGATATTAACTTGCATTTTACAGGAGATTTTCATGCAATTGGTGTGGCACATAATTTATTATCAGCGATGCTAGATAATCACATTCATCACGGCAATGAACTAGGCATTGATTCACGACGTATTACGTGGAAACGTGTCGTTGATATGAATGATCGTCAATTACGATATATTGTCGACGGTTTAAACGGGAAAATAAATGGTGTGCCGCGTGAAGATGGTTTTGACATTACCGTTGCCTCAGAAATTATGGCAATTTTATGTCTGGCTAATAGTTTGGCTGATTTAAAACAAAAATTAAGCCAAATTATTGTCGGTTATACTTATGATGGACGTCCAGTAACCGCTAAAGATTTAAAAGCAGCTGATGCGATGGCGGTTCTATTAAAGGATGCGATTAATCCTAACTTAGTCCAAACATTAGAACACACGCCTGCTTTAGTTCATGGTGGTCCCTTTGCCAATATTGCCCATGGCTGTAACAGTATTTTAGCAACCAAATTAGCGCTTAAATATGCTGATTATACGGTCACAGAAGCCGGTTTTGGTGCTGATTTAGGCGCTGAAAAATTCTTAGATATTAAATGTCGCTTAGGTGGTTTAAAACCAGATGCGGTTGTGTTAGTGGCAACGATTCGTGCGCTGAAAATGCATGGTGGTGTTAATAAAAAAGAATTAGGAACAGAAAATGTTGAAGCTGTCTTAAATGGTTTACCTAACTTAGAAAAACATTTAGATAACTTACAAAACGTGTATGGGCTACCAGTAGTGGTTGCTATCAATAAATTCCCGACTGATACAGAAGCAGAATTAGCAGCTGTTCAATCCGCTTGCGAAGCACGTGGCGTGGAAGTGTCACTTTCTGAAGTTTGGGAAAAAGGTGGTCAAGGTGGCGTTGATTTAGCTAAAAAAGTGATGGCGTTAGCTGACCAGTCGTCTGAATTAAGCTATGCGTATGATTTAACTGATTCAATTGAAACAAAAATTGAAAAAGTGGTAACGAAAGTTTACGGCGGTCAAGGAATTAAATTAACACCAAAAGTAAAACGTGAAATTCGAGAATTAGAAGCGTTAGGTTTTGGCGATTTACCGATTTGTATGGCTAAAACTCAGTACTCTTTCTCAGATGATGCTTCATTATTAGGTGCACCAAGCGGCTTTGATGTGAGTATTCAACAGGTGAAAGTCTCAGCTGGTGCAGGCTTTATTGTGATCTTAACCGGTGCAGTGATGACGATGCCAGGACTACCAAAAGTTCCGGCGGCAGAAAGAATTACGATTTCGGATGACGGTCAGATTGATGGATTATTTTAATTACTAATAAAAAGGGAGCTTAGCGTTGATACAACGCTAAGCTCCCTTTTTCTATTGGATTATTTTTTGACATCACTCAAATTAATAGGTGAAGTAGGTAGTTCGATGCCAGCTGCTTTTAATGCCAATAAATATTCTTCTAAAAATTTCGTTTGTACTTTTACCTGTGCCCCGTTTAAAGTAGGGATTACCACTTTCAAGGCTAGATTACCATTGCCTGTGTCAACGACTCCGACAATATTAGGTTCGTCTTCTATTTCAGGGAACAGCGGCGTTAACTGCTGATTCACGTCTGTTACAATTTGCTTGATTAGCTCTAGATCACTATTAGGGTTGATACGTAGTTGGATAACCGCCAAGCGATTAGCTTTAGAAAAATTACTAATGACCAAAATACTGCGATTAGGGATGAAATGAACTACACCGTCAGTTGATTTGACTTTGGTAGTTCGTAATCCGACTGATTGTACGGTTCCTTCCGATTCGTTGATGATGACATAGTCACCGACTTCGATTTGTTTCTCAAAAATAATGAAAAATCCAGTAATTAAGTCATTAATAAATCCTTGCGCCCCAAGACCAATCGCTACACCAGCAATACCCGCACCAGCGATTAAAGAACCTACTGGAATACCAATAATCGTTAGTAATGTATACAAGTAGATGAATAGTAAAATATAGCTGAAGACATTTTTCGTTAGAGCATACAGGGTATCAATTCGATTTTGGCCGTGATTTTCAGTGAATTTTTTATTCTGGAAGGAGCGTTTAATTAAACGTTGTCCAATTTTTTTGATAAATAAAATCAACACAGTAGTAGCGATAATTAGGATACTTTTGTTGATAATCAGTGATAAAATGGACGACCAGTCAATGGATTGCCAATACTCAGACAAGACACCGAATTTTTGGACTGTATCTTCTTGGAAAAAAGTGTCTGACGTTGTGGTTTGAGCTGTTAAGAGTAACATATAACAAAACTCGCTTTCTATAGAATTTAGATAGATTAAGTGTATCAGATTATCTTAACAATTGGAAAAATATCTGCAAATAATTAGTTATAGTTGTGAAAAATTGTGCTTAATGTTATCCTAAAAATAAGGAAAATTGAAGGGAAAAGAGGTAGATTTTATGACAGGAACAGAAGTTGCTGCCTTAATAGCAGCTATCGCGTTTGTTATTTTAGTCGTCGTGTTAATCTTCTTTTTAATGACATTATTACCAAAGTTAAAAGAAACTTTAGATAATGCTAATACAACGATGAAAAAAACTCAGGACGTTGTGGATGAAAGCAATCGTACCTTGAAACTTGTGGCTAAAGATGTGGATGTTTTAAGCCATCAAGTGGAAGAATTATTAATTAAAAGCAATGATTTATTAAATGATGTCAATGGCAAAGTCGAAACGATTCAACCGTTGTTTAAAGCGGCTGCAGACTTGGGAGATAGTGTTTCAAGCATTAACCATTCGAGTCGAAACGTTGCGAGCAAATTAGGTGTGATGAGCGGCAATGCTGTTAAAGCATCAGTGGCTACTAAAGTGGGTCAATCAGCGTTTAAATTGTTGCGAAGAAAAAAATAAACAGATAATTTACAGGAGGGATTTTTTATGAGTAAGAAAAATAATGGCGGATTTTTACTAGGGGCAATTATTGGGGGAGCAGCCGCAGCTGCAGCAGCGTTATTAATGGCGCCAAAAGCTGGTAAAGAAACACGTGAAGAACTATTAGATCAAATGGATGATTTAAAAGCAAAGTCTTCTGATTACACGCAATTAGCAAAAGATAAAGGCAGCAAAGCTCTATCTAAAGCGCAAGATATTAAAGAATCAACTCTTTCAACATTAAAACGTAATTCTGAAGAATTAGCCGATGATTTAAAAGAAACGGTTGAAAAATCTGAATGGGAAGATCGTTTAGATAACTTAGTAGATGGAGCACAAGATATCGTATTAGATGTCAAAGAAATGTCAACCAAAGCAGTCAACCGTGCACAAGAAGTGGCATCAGACTTTAAAGACGGTGTTCAATCAGCATTTGATAAATCGGAAACAGACGAATTGATAGCTGATGCTAAAGATGCTGTTGATGAAACAGTCACAACGGCTAAAGATGCCGCAGCTGACGTGGCCGATGCAGTTGAAACAACAACCGAAGAAATTAAAGATGAAGTGGATCATCATTTAAGCTAATAAAAGAATCAATGTGAGACTTGACCAATTAAAAATGGTCAAGTCTTTTTTAATAATTAATAATTGATACTTGACTAAAAATACGAACAAATGTTCTAATGTATATAGAACGTTTGTTCGTATTTTTGTGAGGTGAGGAACTTGAATGATTTTTGTATGAATCCAACATTTGATTATAGTAAGGAGCCATCACGTGATATTTTGTGCCTGGATTGTAAGTCGTTTTACGCTTCGGTTGAGTGTGTTGAAAGAGGATTAGATCCACTAGATGCCAAACTTGTGGTGATGAGTTATCCTAGTGATAATCCTAAAGAACGTGGTAGTGGACTGATTTTAGCCAGTTCACCGATGGCTAAAAAAGCGTATGGCATTTCAAATATCTCTCGTGCCCGTGATTTGCCTTATCCGTATCCTGATGATTTAGTCATTGCACCACCTCGTATGCGATTGTATATGGAAAAAAATCAAGAAATCAATGAGATTTACAAACAATTTGCCGATGATCAAAATCATCATGTTTATTCAGTTGATGAAAGTTTTCTTGATGTGACGGATGGATTGAAAATGTATGGTGTAGCGAATGCTTTTGAGATGGCGCGCTTGATTCAGCGTGAGGTTTATTTTAAGACGGGAATTTACACGACGGTTGGAATTGGTGATAATCCATTACTAGCTAAGTTAGCGCTAGATAATGAATCGAAACATCATCGTCATATGAAAGCGGAGTGGCGTTATCAAGATGTGCCAAACAAATTATGGAAAATCCCTAGGTTGACTGATTTTTGGGGGATTGGGCATCGAACGGCTAAGCGTCTAGAAGCGTTGAACATCCATTCAATTGCCGAGTTAGCGCAGGCTGACTATTACGTATTAAAAAGTCGACTAGGTGTTGTTGGTACGCAACTTTATGCGCATGCGTGGGGAATTGATCGCACGTTTTTAGGTCAGCCATATCAACCGCAATCTAAATCAGTTGGAAATTCGCAAGTGTTACCCCGTAATTATCATGATGCCCGTGAGCTAGAAATTGTAATTATTGAAATGGCAGATCAAGTTGGCACGCGTTTGAGGCGCTTAGGTGCTAAAGCGCAAGTTGTTAGCTTAAGTTTGGGTTTTTCGCTAGGATATATAAATCGTGAAGGTAAAACGAGTGTTAAAAAGCAACTGAAAATTTCACCAACGAATACAAGTCGTGAGTTAGCAAGGCACTTATTACAGATATTTCGTCACCAATATCAGCAAGAGGAAGTGCGAACAGTGGCGATTAATACAAGTGAATTGATTTTTACTAATGCCTTACAGTTAGATTTATTTAGTGAACCAGAAGAACAAATTAAGCAAGTACGCGTTGATTATGTGGTCGATACAATACGTAAAAAGTATGGCTTTTGCTCTTTAATTCACGCGAATAGTTTATTAGAAGGGGGACGTGCCATTGCTCGTGCGAGTTTAGTTGGTGGCCATGCAGGTGGTATGGGTGGTTTAGATTAGTTAAAATAATAAAATAATAAAAGGTGATGACAGGAATGAAACGGACGAAAAAACAATTTATTCCTTATAATGAATATCAAGATCGACCGTTTGGTTTGAAGTGGGGCACTGCGTTTGCGATGGATGAGTTGACAACAGCTATTGATAAGAATAATCAGTTTTCTCAAAAAAATATTAAAGCTGAAGAGTTAATGTCGCCTAGTGAAATCGATGAAGCGTTAGCTTTTGCTTATTTAAAAAACAAACCCATCGAGATACAATTAAATCAGTGGGATAAATTTGGGCGTCTAACAGAGAGTATTCGTGGAGATTTTAAAGGTGAGTGTTATGAGGATTATTTTGTCTTAGACAATCAGTGCTATCGCTGGGAAGAGGTGCGATCGGTCAAAATAATTGAAGAGATTAAGTGGTCGCATGTGGTAAGGTACGATAATGAGCCTAACAAATTAGCCACAATCGCCTCCCAAAAAACAGAAGAGGAGTCACGATTAGAACTTTTAAAGGATGAGTTTTACCAAGCTTTTTTTGAAGATGAGTTGGAAGAGCACTAGGTTCTATAATTGAAAAACAGTTAACTAGGTAAAAAGTGTTGTTTGAAAGATATATACCAGTTATAATAGGATATGATAATAATAGTAGTTATAATGACTTATTATATAGACCAATGAGAAAGAATGGTGAGTGTCATGTCTGAAAATAACCATAATATACCAAGATATTTACAAATTCATAATCAACTAAGACAAGAAATCGAAGAAGGGAAATGGCGAATTGGTGATAAATTACCGTCTGAGCGCGATTTAGCGATTCACTTCGATGTAAGTAGAATGACCTTGCGTCAAGCCGTTCAAACGCTAGCGGACGAAGGTGTATTAGAGCGTAAAATCGGATCAGGAACGTATGTCGCGGCTAAAAAAGTCCAAGAAACGTTAACTGGTACGACGAGTTTTTCTGAAATTGTGCGAGCACAAGGTAAAGAACCTTCGGCTAAAGCTGTTTCATTTTTTGTTACACAGCCAAGTGCAAGTGAGATGGAAAAATTAAATTTACATCCAACTGATAAAATTTTGAAAGTTGAGCGTATTCGTTACGCTAACGATGTGCCAATTTGTTTTGAAGTGATGTCGATTCCTTATGAATTAGTCAAAGAGTTTAGTAAGGCGGAGATTATTAAGTCTTTCTATGAAACGATGCAGATAAAAGGTAATTATCGTATTGGTTACTCAGAGCAAAATATTACCGCAACGTTAGCAAGAGAGCGTACAGCAGATTTTTTAGATACGAAAAAAGGTGAGGCAATGCTGAAATTAATCCAAGTCACGTACCTAGAAGACGGTCGTCCATTTGAGATGGTTCGTTCATACTATGTTGCCGATCGTTTTGAATTTGTCTTAGAGCGTAGATAATACAAAGTGTGTGGCCGTATGATTATCTCTGGAACGTAAGCGAGATTAGGCAAATTAGCGAAATGAAGCTGTTACGTTTAAGCTTAGGAACTAATTGAATATAAAGACAAAAAAGGAAAGCGCCTAAATATAGTGCTTTCCTTTTTAATATTACTCACAATTAATGGGTTGTTCAAAATATTTTGTTTCACCTAGTGTCAATGTTAGTTGTCCGTTTAAAAGGTTGATCAACGCCTCTTGAAATGCCTCAACTAGCGTTTCATCAATCATCACGTTCACCGTCACTTTGTCAGTGAATATCGTCTCCGCAATAGTATAATCATTTTGAGTTAAAAAATACTCTAAAGAATTGTGCTGTGGGTAATCTATCGTGATGGCGACTTCTTGTTGTAAGGTGCCTTTAACAAGGCCAATGGCTTTAATTGATTCCGAAACAGCACTGCTATATGCTCTAATCAAACCACCGGCTCCAAGTTTAGTCCCACCAAAATAACGTGTAACAATCGCTAATGTATTAATAATTTCTTGCTTTTTTAACACTTCAAGCATTGGAACACCAGCTGTTCCGCTAGGTTCGCCATCATCGCTACTACGTTGGATATCTTGTTTATTACCAAGAACATAGGCGCTACAATTATGGTTAGCTTTCCAATGTTCTTTTTTTGTTTGTTGGATAATATTACGCGCTTGTTCCTCTGATTCAATTCGTACCAGTTTCGTAATAAAGCGTGATTTTTTTATTTCAATTTCATGGATACCATTTTCTTTAATTGTTATATACTCATTAGTCAACAGGCATTCCTCACTTTCATTTATAAGTATAAAGTTTTTTCGATTGATTGCAAATATGAAAAAGTGTGAATTTTTTGTGAAAACTGTTGAAAAAAAAGAGGAATAGGAGTAACATACCATGTGAAATAGAAAACATAAAGAGGTGCAAGGGATGAATGTTAAAGAGAAACAAGTGTTTGACGGCCAATATATCAAGGTAGATGACAACAAGAAAATAGATGTAACTAATGTGAAAAAAATAACTATAAAGTTGTTGCCGTATTTGGTTTTTCATGTAACCAAGATTAATGGTGATGAAAGAGAACGTACGTTGATGAAAATTGTGATGCCGTTTACAGGCGAACAACAACCTGACCAAACAGCCATTGTTTCTGGTGAAACACGCCCAACGCGTTCTGTTCATTATATTGATAGCGATTCGAAGATGGTGAAACGAAAATTAGACTTATTAAATCCCCATAAAGTTGAGTTAACAGGGCATCGTCATTTATTAATCGAAACAAATGACGGGGAGCAATTTGACGTTGGATTCGATGGGAATTGTATGAATTTAATCGAAGGCATTGAACAATTACAAATTGGCGATCATTTTGAAGCACCAGTCGAATATTTCGATCGTGCATCCGAAATACTCAATATTGCGAAAAAACAAAACATTAAAATTATGTCACATATTTAAAATAAAACACGTCTAATACTTAAACGACTAGAGTCGTAAGAGTATTAGACGTGTTTTTCTATCCAACCAAGTAAGTCATTCATAATTAAATCATTGTCGTCCTCATTTAAAATTTCATGACGTAATTCTTGGTAGAGATGAAGTGTTAATTTGCTGTGGACAGATTGGCGCAAGTCAGCGATAACTTTTCGGGGGCCTTTCCCAAATTCGCCAACAGGATCCTTTTCACCACTAATGACTAAAATCGGTAAACCTTCCCGTATACTATTCGCCCAACCTTTTTCATTGGCTTGTTTTGTTAATTGAAACAACGTATAAAAGCCGTTATTGGTAAACGTAAAGCCACAAAGTTTATCTTGTTCATATTTTTGCACATTCTGTTGGTTTTTTGATAACCAATTAAATTTGGAGTCTTCAGAGAATGATTTGTTAAAACTACCAAATGCCACTTTATCTAGTTTAGGGTTGATTTTTTTAGGAGAAAATCGATTCAATTGTTTAGCTAACGATAATCCCAAATTCAAATCAACACGTCCAGCACTTGTTCCCATAAGAATACTGGCATCTACAGCGTTGCTATATTTTTTTAAATAATTACGAGCGATGAGCGAGCCCATGCTGTGGCCGAGTAGTACTAATTTAGTATTAGGGAATTTTTTTCTGATAATCGTTGTTAATCGGTAAGTATCTTCAATGAGTACACCTGTCCCATTGCTTTTATCAAAATAGCCGTAGTCGCTGAGTTCGGTGACGGATTGTCCATGCCCAAGATGATCATGACCGATAACTCCCCAGCCGTTTTTGGTTAAGAAATCAGCAAATTTAGTGTAACGTTCGATATGTTCAGCCATCCCATGAACGATTTGGACGATGCCTTTTGGTTGATAGTCAGGTAACCAAATAATCGCATGGATTTTTTTTTGTTGACGTGATGATGAAAAGTAGAATTCTTTTTTCATATAATTTGCACCTCAAAATGTTAGTAACACTACCATTATAGTTCATTATCAGCTCGTTTACAATTTTTGATATGGAAAAAGAAGAGGGTTGCGTATTTTAATAATAGGTGATAAATATGTTGAAACGATTAGTAGGACGTAAACTATTGATGAAAGAATTGGAAGAAAAAGAACAACTAGCTGTACAACATGATGAACAGGTCACGATATTACCAACAATAGTTATGGAAAATGGTCGAGTACGCTGTTTTCGTTGTGGTCACTCTTTGAAAAAATATGCACAACAAGAACTATTAGTAGGGAGACTTCGCTACTACTGTCGTTTTTGTTTGCGAATGGGGAAAATTGATGAGGATAGCGTGCTTTATCATCAACCGAACGAACGTACGACTTTACGTGAAGTGGCATGTGTTTGGCAAGGACAATTGACTATTTTTCAGCAACGATTAGCCCAACATTTAGTGATTAATTATAAGAAACAACAAGATAGCTTGGTTCATGCGGTGACAGGGGCTGGCAAGACTGAAATGCTTTATCCGTTAATAATTGAAGTAGTGAATCAAGGGGGAACAATATGTTTAGCTGCCCCCAGAACAGATGTCTGTATTGAGTTATATAAGCGAATTGAGCCGTTGTTTACTTGTGCCATTTGCTTAATTCATGGGAATAGCGAGAAACCGTTTGATATGCCACCGATAGTCATTTGCACCACGCATCAATTATTACGCTATTATCAAGCGTTTGATTGCATTGTATTAGATGAGGTGGATGCTTTCCCGTTTCAGGGCAACCCATCGTTGTCTTACGCGGTGGAGCAGGCCCTAAAGATTGACGGCCAAAAAGTGTTGCTAACTGCTACACCAAGTCAAGAACAGCTTCAGCAAGTCAAACAGAATAAGTTGTTGAAAGAAGAATTATTTTTACGCTATCATGGTCGTCCGTTACCAGTGCCTAAATTAGTCTATTGTTCATGTAATCTTAACAGTCGCCAAAAAATTCCTAAAACATTGCATCGATTACTATTGACGCAATTAAGCGGTGCACGCCGGACATTAATTTTTGTGCCGACGATTGAAATAGGTAAGCAGTTGATGGTTCGACTAAGGCATGCTTTTCCAAGTGTCAAGATTGCCAACGTATCGTCGATTGATGAAGAACGTCATCGAAAAGTTGAGGAGATGCGACAGGAAACAGTTGATTGGCTCATAACAACGACGATATTAGAACGTGGGGTTACGTTTGCTAATATTGATGTGATTGTTTTTGGAGCCCATCATCGTATTTATAAGACGTCTTCTTTGGTTCAAATTGCCGGTCGCGTGGGGCGTAAAAGTGAATTTCCAAATGGTGTTGTTTATTTTTTACATGAAGGACAATCCAGAGCGATGAAACAATGTCGTAAGCAAATTATTAAAATGAATCAAATAGGAGTTGCGTTACAAGATGAATTGTCTAAATTGTGATCGAATCATTCAAGAAAATATTACATTAAGAGAGTTATTTAGTTGGCAGTCGTTAACACCTGAAATCTTGTGTAAAGAATGTCGGCGTATGTTCATTTCTCAAAAAATTGATAAGAACAAAGGGTGTAAAATTTGTCATGCTTTTGGTGAAGAGTCGATTTGTGATGAGTGTTTAGAATGGAGAAACATATACGGTTGTGACTATCAGCATCATAGTTGTTTTTATTATAATAAATTTTTTTCGGAGTGGTTAGAACGATTCAAGCGCCAAGGCGATTATGTTTTAGGGCAGATATTTGCTAAAGAAATCGCTCGAGCTGTCATTGATATTCATCCTGATTTAGTTGTTCCAATGCCAAGCGCTACCGCTCACTTGGCTGAACGTGGGTTTAATCAAGTTGCAGTGATGCTTGAATTTGCTGGTGTGTCATACATTGAGCCGTTAGTTATGACTGAAAGTAGTGGTTCACAATCTAAAAAAACACGAGAAGAAAGGTTACGAGCGATAATAAACTTTGAATTAAAAGAAGATTATCGTTCAGTATTAACTCAACGATCAATATTGCTTGTAGATGACGTCTATACCACTGGTACGACTCTTCATCGTGCGGCCCATGCGTTGGCTCCATATGTAAAAAAAATCGAAACTTTTAGCTTATGTCGCTAAAAAATGAGGAAGTTTGTTTGTATTTCTACCAATCATTAGTTATAATAAAGTTAAGGAAAAAGATAGCGTTTTATTTATCTTTTTCTTCTAACTAGATGTTTGATGAAAGGGGCAATGTGTTATGCTAAAGTTTAATGTCAGAGGAGAAAATATCGAGGTTACAGAGGCTATTAGAAATTATGTTGAAAAACGTGTTTCAAAATTAGAAAAATATTTCGATAAAGACCAAAATATTGAAGCAACAGCACACGTGAATTTAAAAGTGTATGCTGATAAAGATGCGAAAGTGGAAGTAACCATTCCATTGCCATACCTAGTATTAAGGGCAGAAGAAACATCACACGATTTGTATGCAAGTATTGACTTGGTGGTTGATAAATTAGAAAGACAAATCAGAAAATTTAAAACTAAAATTCATCGTAAACAACGTGAGGTATCAGAGAAAGACTTAGCTGCAACGTTCTTTATTGATACAAAAGACGTGGAAGAACATGATGAAAATGAAATCGAAATCGTTCGTACAAAACGCTTATCATTGAAACCGATGGATAGTGAAGAGGCTATTTTACAAATGAATATGTTAGGTCATAATTTCTTTATCTTCGAGGATGCAGAAACAAATGGTACAAGCATTGTTTATGTACGTAAAGATGGTAAATATGGCTTAATTGAAACAGACTAATTATTGATAATATTTTAAGAGGGATAAGCTTTAGTGCTTATTCTTCTTTTTTGTTTGAAATTTAAAATAAAGATACAGTTTGTGAATGTTTTATATTATAATGTCAGTGGCCTAATATTTTTTGTTATGTTTGATGAATGTAAATAAAAGGAGTTCATGATGGGAAGCAAAACTAATTTAAGAAACGAACAATTAGCTAAACGAAAACAGTTGTCAGCATCATACCGTGAGCAAGCGGAGCGAGTGATGTTAGAAAAACTTGTCTTGTTACCAGAATACCAAACAGCTGAGATGATTTTTTGTTACATTGGTATGGAAGATGAGTTGAATACGTGGCATTTTATCGAACGCTTTTGGCAGGATGGGAAACAGGTCTGTGTTCCACGTGTTATTAGCCGAGATCAAATGGAAATTCGTGAACTACATAAGGGAACAATTTTAGAACGTAGTGCGTTTGGTGTGTTAGAACCAACGACGACAAGTCCTTTAGTGTCAAGTGAGCAGATTCACTTAGTCTTGGTTCCTTGTGTGACAGCTAATCTAGCCGGTGATCGGTTGGGTTATGGTGGTGGTTTTTATGATCGTTTCTTAAAAAATAGTCAAGCGTATACCGTGCTTTGTCTTTGGCAAAAGATGATTTATTCGGCAATCCCTGTTGAAGAACATGATATGAAAGTAGATAAGGTAATAACAGAGTAGAGGGGTTAAGTCAGAAATGCATACAGCAGATGAAGTAGTAGAACTAGCGATTAAAAGTGGTGTAAAAAAAGCACATACATCACATCGCAATAAATTAATTTTAGGATTTTTAGCGGGAGCTTTCGTAGCGTTGGGCTATGTTGCTTATATTAAAGCGGTAGCAGGTTTGCCTCATGAATATCATTCGATAGTGGGAGGAATGGTGTTCCCAATCGGACTTATTTGTATTTTATTTGGAGCAGGTGAATTAATCACGAGTAACATGATGACACTATCGATTGCATGGTTTGACAAGAAAGTTTCGACACGTGAAATGTTAGTCAATTGGGCGATTGTAACGTTTGCTAACTTATTAGGAGCGCTTTTTGTTGCGTATTTCTTCGGTCATATTTTACAATTAACAGAAGGTTCATATTTAGAAACAACGCGTGAAATAGCACATACTAAAGTTGATATGCCATTTGTAAAAGCATTTGTTTCAGGTATAGGTTGTAACTGGATGGTTGGTATGGCTGTTTGGATTTGTTACGGTGCGAAAGATGCCGCAGGAAAATTGTTAGGTGTGTGGTTCCCAATTATGATTTTCGTGTTAATTGGTTTCCAGCATAATGTAGCGAATATGTTCGTTATTCCAGCAGCTATCTTCAACGGTGCGGATATTACTTGGTTCCAAATGTTACAAAACTTTGTACCAGTTTATTTAGGAAACTTAGTAGGGGGATCTGTTCTAGTTTCTGCTATTTTCTATACAACGTTAAAAAAGAAAAAGTAACAGGAAATTTGAGGTGACGTAATGGCGACAATTGTAAAAGGGAAAGACATTGTTCAAGCGAAGCGAAAAGAATTAACGGCGCACGTGGCTCAATTAGCGCAGAAACCTAATTTGACGATTATTCGTGTAGGAGAAGATGCTGGTCAGCTTTATTATGAACAAGCGTGTCATCGTATTTTAGGCAATATGGGGTTTGAGGTAGCGAGCGTTTCTTTACCAATTGATACTGATCAAGCGACGTTCAATCAAGCGTTCGACCAAGTGAATAACGATCATGGCGTTCACGGCATCTTGCTGTTGAAACCATTACCATCCCATTTATCAGATGACTATGCGAGTCAAACGATTCGTGCTGAAAAAGATGTGGACTGTTTTGGTGAGAAGAATATGGTGAAAATTTATCAAGGTGATTTTTCAAGTTATTTACCTTGTACAGCACAAGCATGTTTAGATATTATTGATGCGTTAGAGTTGGATCTAAAAGGGATGCGTACTGTTGTTGCAGGTTATAGTTTGGTTGTGGGAAAACCGTTAGCTTTAGCATTAATGGACCGTGGAGCGACGGTTAAAATCTGTCGTAGTACGACCAAAGATTTGGCTCGCGAATGTCGTGACCAGGAATTGGTTATCTCTGCAATGGGCCAAGCACAAATGATTCAGGCGGATTTTGTTAATGAACAAGCCGTTGTCATTGATGTGGGCATTAATGAAGCAGCAGACGGTAAAATTGTAGGCGATGTAGCATTTGACGCAGTGCAATCAAAAGTCAAAGCCATTACACCTGTTCCTGGTGGCGTTGGAACAGTTACTAATTTTGTATTAGCGCAGCATGTGTTGAGGGCTTATCAACTATTAAATAAATAACAATTAGCTAAATATATAGAACGAAAGATTTTTTTAGTCTTTCGTTCTTTTTTGTTATTCCATGAAAAAGCTTGAAGTTGCTACATCTTTCTTGAAAATTTCATTTTTTTGTGTTAGACTACTGATAGATTGATATTGAAGGGAGAGTGAGCGTGACCAACGCTCACTCTTTTTGATGAAATACGGATTTCCGAAAAGGAGGCGAAATTGATTGAGTAGTGTAGTGGAAACAGTTACTGAAGTGGTAACACCAATTCTAGATCAATTGAATTTTGAACTTGTAGACATTGAATTTGTAAAAGAAGGTAAAAATTGGTTCTTGCGAGTGTATATCGATAAGCCAAATGGAATTGATATCGAAGAGTGTGCCATTGTAAGTGAGCAACTAAGCGAGAAAATGGATAGTTTAAATCCTGATCCAATTCCTCAAGCGTATTTCTTAGAGGTGTCTTCACCTGGTGTGGAAAGACCGTTGAAAAAAGAAGAAGATTACCAAAATGCGTTAAATGAATACATCAATATTTCTTTATACTCACCTGTTGAAGGCGAGAAATCATTTGATGGCTTCTTAATTGAGTTAAACGAATCAGAGTTAACATTACGAGTGAAAATTAAAACACGTGAGAAAGAAATAACTTTCTCAAGAAAAAATATCGCCAAAGCAAGAATGGCAATTCAATTTTAAAAACAAACGGAGGCAATTTTAGTCATGGGTAAAGAAATGTTAAACGCTTTAGAAGTGTTAGAAGTAGAAAAAGGCATTTCAAAAGAAATCGTAGTTGAAGCATTAGAGGCAGCATTAGTTTCAGCTTATAAACGTCATTATGGACAAGCACAAAACGTAGAAGTGGAATTCGACGGCAAAAAAGGAAATATCCATGTATTTGCTGTTAAAGAAGTAACAGATTTCGTAATGGATTCACAATTAGAAGTATCACTTGATGATGCTATTAAAATTAATCCTGCATATGAAGTAGGGGACACAATTCGTTTTGAAGTAACACCAAAAGATTTTGGTCGTATTGCAGCACAAACTGCTAAACAAGTTATTTTACAACGAGTTCGTGAAGCAGAACGTACGATTATTTATGAAGAATTTTCAGCTTATGAAAATGAAATCATGCAAGGAATTGTTGAACGACAAGATAACCGTTACATTTACGTTAACTTAGGAAAAATCGAGGCTGTTTTATCTCGCCAAGATCAAATCCCTAACGAAATGTATCAACCACATGATCGTATCAAAGTATATGTTTCAAAAGTTGAAAACACATCAAAAGGACCTCAAGTATTCGTAAGCCGTAGTCATCCAGACTTATTAAAACGTTTATTTGAACAAGAGATTCCTGAAGTTTACGACGGTGTTGTAGAAATCGTAAGCATAGCACGTGAAGCCGGTGATCGTTCAAAAGTAGCGGTTCGTTCAGAAGACGCTAACGTTGATCCAGTTGGAACATGTGTAGGACCTCGTGGACAACGTGTACAAGCAATCGTTAACGAATTAAAAGGCGAAAACATGGATATCGTAGAATGGAATGAAGACCCAGCAGTCTTTATCGCCAATGCTTTAAATCCAGCGCAAGTTTTAGACGTGAAATTCTCAGATGCTGATTCTCGTACATGTACGGTTGTCGTACCAGATCATCAATTATCATTAGCTATTGGTAAACGTGGACAAAATGCACGTTTAGCAGCTAAATTAACGAACCACAAAATCGATATTAAACCTGAATCAGACATGACTGAAGAAACAGTTGTTGAAGAAGAAATTATTGTACCAGAAGAAGTTGTAGTAGATGTAACAACTGAGCCAGTATTAGATGAAGTGGCAGTTGAAGAAGAAACTTCAGAAGAAATTTAAATCACGGAGGTAAAATAGATGAAACAGCGTAAAGTTCCTTTAAGAAAATGCGTCGTCTCAGGTGAGATGAAGGATAAAAAAAGCATGATTAGAATCGTTCGCTCAAAAGAAGGCGAAGTGAGTATCGATCCTTCTGGCAAAATGCCTGGACGTGGTGCTTACGTCTCTATTGAACCTGAAGTAGCAAAAAAAGCTCAAAAAAATGATACGCTATCTAAAATTTTGGACGTAAAAATTTCTGATGAATTTTATCAAGAATTAATAGATTATGTCACTCACCAAAAAGCGAGACAGGAATTGTTTGGAAAATGAATAACAAAGAAAAAATCTTAAATTTATTAGGAATCGCGCAACGTGCAGGTAAAATTGTTTCTGGAGAAGAATTAGTTTTAAATGACGTGCGTTCCAATAAAATGAAAATAGTATTTGTTGCAACTGATGCAAGTGATAATACTAAGAAAAAACTCACTGATAAGTGTTCTTATTATGAAGTCCCTTGTATTCTGGCATTTTCACAAGGAGAATTAAGTCATGCTATTGGAAAACATCGTATGATTTGTGGTGTGACAGATGCAGGGTTCGCTAAGAAGCTTAAGGAGTTAATCCAAAGTTAGGAAGGTGATTGCATGGGTAAAAAAAGAGTTTATGAAATAGCTAAAGAAATCAATCAGTCAAGTAAGGCGGTCGTTGAAAAAGCGCAGTCGTTAGGGATTGATGTGAAAAATCACATGACAACCGTTGAAGCGGTGGATGTGGAGAAGATTAACAAAGCGTTTCAATCAAAACCAGCGCAGTCCAAACAAATTCCGAAACAACCAGCGAAGGCTCAAGCCTCAACTAATCAAACAAAAGATGTGAAAAAAGGAAAACCAGCAACACATCAAGCGAATAATAAGCAACAAAGCGGCAAAGGAAACTCACAGCAAGCTAACAATCGTCCAAAACCATCTGGTCAAGGACAACAGCAACAAAGTCAAGCTAACAATGCTGGAGCACGCCCTAAGAAACAAAATGATGGAAAGAAAGAGCAATCAAACCGAATGAATAATAACAATAATAATGGCAACAAGCGTCCTGGTAACTATAACAACCAGGGAAATAAATTTAACAAACGTGGTAAGAAGGGCAAGAATAACCGCCAACAAACTTCTAACAAGCCACCAGTACCACAACGTAAATTCAGAGAATTACCAGAAGTGTTAGTTTACACTGAAGGCATGAACGTTGCGGATATTTCTAAAAAAATCTATCGTGAACCAGCAGAAATTATCAAAAAGTTATTTATGATGGGTGTAATGGTTAACCAAAATAAAGCTTTAGATAAAGAAACAATTGAATTGTTAGCTGCTGACTACGGTATCGAAGCAGAAGAAAAAGTAACCGTTGACGTGGCAGATATCGACAAATTCTTTGAAGAAGATGCAGTTAATGAAGAAAACTTAGTATCTCGCCCACCAGTTGTAACAATCATGGGGCACGTTGACCATGGTAAAACAACGCTTTTAGATACTCTACGTCACACGAAAGTATCATTAGGCGAAGCTGGTGGTATCACACAGCATATTGGAGCTTACCAAATTGATGTTGATGGCAAAACGATCACATTCTTAGATACACCAGGACATGCGGCCTTCACAAGCATGCGTGCGCGTGGTGCAAGTATTACAGATATTACTATCTTAGTCGTTGCAGCCGATGACGGTGTGATGCCTCAAACGATCGAAGCGATTAACCATGCGAAAGCGGCTGATGTGCCAATTATCGTAGCAGTTAACAAAATTGATAAACCAGCAGCTAACCCAGATCGCGTGATGCAAGAATTAAGCGAACATGGTTTAATTCCTGAAGCATGGGGTGGCGAAACAATTTTCGTACCTATTTCAGCGAAATTTGGCGATAATATCGATGAATTATTAGAAATGGTCTTATTAGTTTCTGAAGTTCAAGAGTTAAAAGCTGACCCAACACAACGTGCTATTGGTACAGTTATCGAAGCGCGTTTAGATAAAGGTAAAGGACCTATCGCAACGTTATTAGTTCAACAAGGAACTTTACGTGTGGGTGATCCAATCGTAGTGGGTAACACATTCGGACGCGTCCGCGTGATGGCAAATGATATCGGTCGACGTGTGAAAGAAGCAGGCCCAGCTACTCCGGTCGAAATTACTGGTTTAAATGATGTTCCTCAAGCAGGCGATCATTTTGTAAACTTTGAAGATGAAAAAACAGCTCGTCAAGCAGGTGAAGAACGTGCGAAACGTGCATTATTAGCACAACGTAACGCTAACAGCGTGGTAACATTAGATAACTTATTTGAAAGCCTAAAAGAAGGGCAATTAAAAGATGTTAACGTGATTATCAAAGCTGACGTACAAGGTTCAGCTGAAGCGTTAGTAGCTAGCTTGAACAAAATTGATGTTGAAGGCGTACGTGTCCGTATCGTCCATTCAGCTGTAGGGGCAATTAACGAAAGTGATATTACTCTAGCAGCGGCAAGTGGTGCGATTATTGTCGGATTTAACGTTCGTGCAACACCATTAGCTAAAATGCAAGCGGAGCAAGAGCAAGTGGATATTCGTTTACACAGCATCATCTACCGCGTTATCGAAGAAATCGAAACAGCGATGAAAGGGATGCTTGATCCTGAATTTGAAGAAAAAATTACAGGTCAAATGGTCGTTCGTGAAACTTATAAAGTATCTAAAGTTGGAACGATTGCTGGTTGTTACGTTCTTGAAGGATCTATCCAACGTGATAGCGGCGTACGCGTTATCCGTGATGGCATTGTTATTTTTGAAGGCGAGTTAGCAAGTCTAAAACGTTTCAAAGATGATGCTAAAGAAGTTAAAATGGGATTTGAATGTGGTGCTATGGTTGAAAACTACAATGACCTACGTGTTGATGATGTCATTGAAGGTTTCGTTATGGAAGAAATTAAACGCGTTTAATAACTATTATATATTGAAAGGAGCCAACGAATATGGCTAATTATCGTTCTCGCCGTGTGGCACAAGAAGTACAAAAAGAAATTAACGATATTTTGCATAAAAAAGTTCGTGATCCTCGAGTTGCGGGTGCAACAATTACCGAAGTATCGGTGACTGGTGATTTACAACAAGCAACCATTTATTACAGCACTTTGACAGATGATCCTAAAGATTGGGAAGACGTCCAAAAAGGTTTTGATAAAGCAAGTGGTTTAATGCGTAAAGAACTAGGGAGCAGATTAAACATCTATAAAACGCCCGAGTTATTCTTTAAACGTGATGAATCTGTCGCTTACGGAAATCGAATTGATGAATTAATTCGAAACATGAATCGTCAGGATTACTAAGAATTAGAGGGCTGTGAGACTTCACAGCCCTTTTTATATTAAGGGGGACTTGTATGGTTAAAAAGAATTCAATGTTATACTTGGTTGTCTTCAACCTATTTTTAGTCTTTTTAGGGGTCGGACTTGTGATACCTGCCTTACCACAGCTAAAAATAGAAATGGGCTTCTCAGGGACTGTTATGGGGATTTTAGTTTCAATTTTTGCGTTCGCGCAATTAGTAGTATCGCCAATTTCAGGTTACATGTCAGATAGATTTGGACGTAAAAAATTAATCGTCTTTGGTATGCTGTTATTTGCAATTTCGGAAGTTATTTTTGGCTTCGCGCAAACTTTACCATGGTTTTATTTTTCACGTTTATTAGGAGGCGCTTCAGCGGCCTTCATTATGCCGTCGGTTACAGCGTTTGTGACGGATTTAACAACGATTGAAGAACGTCCAAAAGCGATGGGATTAGTTTCTGCTGCTATTAGTGGTGGTTTTATCATTGGTCCTGGTGTTGGTGGGGCGTTAACTCATTTTGGTTTACGTGTACCGTTTTTTGCCGCAGCGTTAGTGGCTTTTATTGGTTTTATCGTTTCAGCACTTATTTTGAAAGAACCAGAAAAACATCAAGAGGTGTCTCACAAAGCAGTTGAAAAGTTAGACGCAAAAACGGAAGCTTTTAATTTGCTGAAAAATCCTATTTTCAGTATGTTATTTGTTATCATTTTTATCTCTTCATTTGGTTTACAAGCTTTTGAAGCGATATACAGTGTGATGGCCACTGAAAACTTTGGTTTTACAGTTGGACAAATTTCAGTCGTTATTACGATTGGAGGTATTTTTGCCTTAATCTTCCAACTGTTTATCTTTGAAAAATTAGTTGATATTATGGGTGAGTTACGCTTAATTCAATTAACATTCTTTTCAAGTGCATTGTTTATTGCGTTTATAGCATTTACGAATAGACCGTGGGTAGTAGTGGCTTCAACGTTCGTGGTATTCTTGTCATTTGACTTGTTTAGACCAGCTGTAACAACCTATTTATCTAAACATGCTGGCAATAATCAAGGGATGATTAATGGATTGAATTCAACGTTTACAAGTGTGGGTAATATTGTGGGTCCAATTGTAGCAGGAGCATTATTTGATATGCATCACCGCTCGCCTTACTTTGTATCAGCGCTTATTTTGTTAATTACCGGAATTATTTCCTTAAAACTAAACAGTAAGAAATACCAAGCAGAAGGTTAACCTTCTGCTTTTTTTTATAAAGTTTAAATGATTGAAGCGTTGAATTTCAAAGCATTTTGCCCACTTATAAGGTGTAATATGTTATAATAACTGGGTTATTAGACTAAGTGAGGAGTAATTATCGTGGACGGTATTATTGCATTATGGAAAGAACGTGGCATGACCAGTCATGATTGCGTATTTAAACTAAGAAAAATTTTAAAAATGAAAAAAATCGGTCACGGTGGCACCTTGGATCCTGATGTAGACGGTGTTTTACCGATTTGTATTGGTAAAGGAACCAAAGTGATTGAATATTTACAAGATAATCATAAGATATATGAAGGTGAGATTACGTTAGGTTTCTCAACAACAACTGAAGATGCTTCAGGTGAAGTCGTTGAGCAAGTTTCGTTAACTGAACCTTTGACAACGGAAGCTATTGATGATGCGATGAGTCAAATGGTGGGAACGATTACGCAAATACCACCGATGTATTCAGCGGTTAAAGTTAACGGTAAACGTTTATATGAATATGCACGTGAGGGGTTAGAAGTAGAACGCCCTATTAGAAAAGCGGAAATCTTTTCATTTGAGCGAACAAGTGAACCCGTTTTTAATGAAGTATCTGGAACGCAAACATGGCGCTTTAAAGTGGTTTGTGGTAAAGGGACATATGTTCGGACGTTATCGGTTGATACAGGGACTGTTTTGGGGCTACCTGCTCATATGTCCGACTTGACGCGTACAGCTAGTGGTGGCTTGAGTAAAGAAAATGCATTAACGCTAGAGCAGATCAGTGCTTTAGTTGAACAAGAAGATTTTAGTTTTGTTCAACCAATTGAGCGAGCTTTTGACGCATCATTTACTTGCATTGAATTAAACGATGAACAATATCAATTGGTGAAAAACGGGGTCTTTTTAGCACGTCATCTAGTCAATCAATCGACTAAAGAAGAGGAACCGTTACCTGTTTTTTATCAAGGACAAGTCGTCGGGGTTTATCAAGTTCATCCAACCAAAAAAAATATGTTAAAACCAACAAAAATTATTAGAAATGATCAGTAAGAGGTAGAAAAGTTATGGAATTAATTGAAATACATCATCCTTATGACCCTAGCGCAATCCCAAGTGGTGACGTTGTAATGACACTAGGTTTCTTTGATGGCGTACATCGCGGTCATCAAGCTGTCATTAAACGTGCCAAAGAAGAGGCGATTAAACGCGGATTGAAATTGGCAGTAATGACATTTAATCAACATCCGTCAATCGTTTTTCAAAAAATTGATCCTAAGGCAGTGAGATATTTAACGACGGTTGAACAAAAAGCGGAAATCATGGCAGCTTTAGGAGTAGATTATTTATACGTTGTTGAATTTACCTCTGCGTTTGCGGGGCTTTCACCAGAAGCGTTCGTTGATGAGTACATCGTTGGTTTGAATGCCAAAGTTGCGGTTGCAGGTTTTGATTATACATATGGCAAGAAGGAAATTGCCGCGATGGAGCATTTACCAGGTTATGCACAAGGTCGATTTGATGTCATAACTGTTGATAAATTATCAGAAAACAATTTAAAAATTAGTTCATCGCGTATTCGTGTTTATCTTGATGAAGGCGAGATGGAATTGGTAAATGAAATGTTAGCCTATGATTATGTCACAGGTGGTATTGTCGTTCATGGAGATGCTCGAGGTCGTACTTTAGGTTTTCCGACTGCAAACGTAAAAACATCTAGCGCTGTACATTTGCCGAAAGATGGTGTTTATGTGGTGGAGATTAAAGTAGCTGACAAATGGTATCAAGGGATGGCTCAAATTGGTCATAATATTACTTTTAAAGCAAATCGTGATCGAACAGTTGAAGTGTATATTTTAGATTTTAGTCAGGATATATATGGAGAACAAGTTGAAGTGAGATGGCTACATTATTTACGTGGCGAGATAAAATTTGACGGAATTGAAGGTCTTGTTGCACAATTAAATGAAGACAAACAAAATACGGGGCTTTATTTTAAAGAAAGAGGGTCTTTAGCATGACGTCAGCTTATATTCATATTCCATTTTGTGAGCACATTTGTTATTATTGCGATTTTAATAAAGTAATGTTAGAAGGGCAACCGGTTGATGAATACGTTCAGTCTTTATTAAAAGAAATTAAAATGACGCTTGAACAGTTTCCAACAGATAATACTGAAACGATTTATATTGGTGGTGGGACGCCAACGTCTTTAACAGCCGAGCAGTTAGATGTGTTACTAGCAGGCATTAGAGAGTTAATGCCTTTTAAAGATGGAAATGAATTTACAGTTGAAGCGAACCCTGGTGACTTAACCTTAGAAAAGCTAAATGTCATGTCTTCTTACGGCGTTAATCGTTTATCGATGGGTGTGCAGTCATTTGATGATAAATTACTAAAAAAAATTGGTCGTAAACATAGCGCTCAAGACGTCTATGATACGATGAAGGTCATTGATAAAGCAGGGTTTGGTAATAATGTTAGTATTGATTTAATCTATGCATTACCAGGTCAAACCATGGCTAGTTTCGAAGACACATTGAAGCAAGCACTTGCTTTAGATTTACCACATTATTCGTTATATTCATTAATCCTAGAAAATCAGACGATTTTTTATAACTGGGCACGTCAAGGTCGACTTGATTTACCACCTGAAGATGTCGAAGGCAACATGTTTGAACGTGCTGCTGAAGAAATGGAAAAACATGGTAAAAAACAATATGAAATTAGTAATTTTTCAGCTCCAGGTAAACAAAGTCAACATAATTTAGTCTACTGGAATAATGAGCATTATTATGGTTTAGGTGCGGGGGCAAGTGGTTACTTGAATCAAACGCGTTATAAAAACCAGGGCCCGATTCAACATTATTTGAAACCTTTAAGAGAAGATCGATTGCCAATCCGTGAAACAGAAGAGTTAACAACTAAAAATGTGATGGAAGAGCAAATGTTCTTAGGTCTACGTAAATTGAAAGGTGTTTCGATTACAGAGTTCAATCGTAAGTTTGGACGTGACTTTTATGATGTTTACGGCAAGATTTTACCTCAGCTTGAGGCGCAAGACTTGATTCAACTCAAAGACGATCATATCGCTTTAACCAAACATGGTTTAATTTTAGGTAATGAAGTATTTGAGAAGTTTTTAATTGATTAGATTAAACGAAATGTTAATTAAATATCGAAAAAGTGTGTATTGCTAAGCTAGGCGATACACATTTTTTTGATTAAAATTATTATAATTCCTTGATTTGTAAGGGATTTTGTTGTTTTTAGCACTCTTTTGTAACGAGTGCTAAAAAATGGTGTTTTTCCATTGACAACCCCTATGTTTACTGATATACTAAGTATTGTGATTAGCACTTATGAGTTCCGAGTGCTAAAGAGAGGTGAATAGAATGTTATCACAACGACAATTAGATATTTTGCGATTAGTCATTCAGTTAAATACTGAAACGGGAGAACCAATCGGATCGAAGACATTGATGAACGCGGGTATTAAAGCCAGCTCAGCAACGATTCGGAATGATTTGGTAGTTCTTGAAAATCAAGGGTTGATAGAGAAGCCTCATACATCAGCTGGTCGTGTACCTTCATTGAAGGGGTATCGGTTCTATGTGGATCATCTATTACAACCATCACAAATGAAGCAAGAAGATATTACTAGAATTCGTCAATCGTTTGATCAGGAATACACGGCATTAAATGATATTATGGCGCATTCAGCGGATTTTTTATCTCAATTGACCAACTATACGGCGATATCGTTAGGACCTGAAATGACTAGCCGTCGTTTGACAGGTTTTAGGGTTATCCCACTAAACAAGCAACAATTAGTGGCCATTATCATTACAGATAAAGGGAACGTTGAAAGTCGAGTATTTAAAATGCCAGAACATCTTGCTTATAGCGATATTGAAACTATTGTTTCTATCGCCAATGAAAAATTAGTCGGTGAACAATTAGTCACGGTATACAACAAACTAAGAACGGAAATCCCTATGATTTTACAAAAATATTTTGTCACAACAAGAGGAGTGATGGATGTTTTTGATACAATTTTAGCAAGTACGTTTAAAGACAAAGTGTATATTAGTGGTCAAATGAATCTTTTGGATAACCAAATGATTTCAGACGTTCATCAAATTAAATCATTTTATTCATTAATGGATAATCAAGAGTTGTTGTCAAACATGATTTCAGCGCCGAATGAAGGTATTGAATTTCGAATTGGCTCAGAAAATGATAATGAACTCTTATCTAATATGAGCATGATTACGGCTTCCTATGAAATTAGTGAATACGGTAACGGTACGATTGCCATTATCGGGCCTACAAACATGGCCTATTCAGAAATTTTTACATTAATGGATACTTACAGAAAAGAATTAGCGAATTATTTAAGCGACTACTATCGCTTATTGGATTCATAAAAGAAAGGGTGAGGCAGTTGTCAGAAGAAATGAAGGAAGAAATGCTTCAAGAAGAACAAGCTACAACTGAAACAACTCAAGAAGCGACTGAAGAAACAGGAGCCGAAGTTGAAGAAGTAATCGAAGTGTCTAAGGAAGAAGAACTTGAAGTAAAGGTCAACGAATTAGAAGACCAATTACTACGCGTTCAAGCAGAAATGATTAATATGCGAAATCGTAATCAAAAAGAACGTGAATTAGCTGCACGCTACCGTTCACAAGATTTAGCAAAAGAATTATTACCTGCTATCGACAACTTAGAACGTGCGCTTGAAACGGAAGTAACAGATGAAAATGGTGAAAACCTTAAAAAAGGAGTTGAAATGGTAAGAGATAGCTTACTAAATGCACTTAATGCATCAGGCGTAGAAGTCATTTCAGCACTTGGAGAAACCTTTGATCCAAACTTACATCAAGCCGTTCAAACAATGCCTGTTTCAGAAGGGCAAGCACCTGATGAAGTGATTCATGAACTTCAAAAAGGATACAAATTGCATGATCGTGTGTTACGTCCAACAATGGTTATCGTAGCACAGTAATAATAAATTAGAAAAATTAAGGGAGACGATTTAATATGAGTAAAATTATCGGTATTGACTTAGGAACTACTAACTCTGCGGTAGCTGTATTAGAAGGCGGAGAAGCTAAAATTATTCCAAATCCAGAAGGTAACCGTACAACACCATCTGTAGTATCTTTCAAAGATGGTGAAATTCAAGTAGGTGAAGTAGCGAAACGTCAAGCAGTTACTAACCCTAACACAATCGCTTCAATCAAACGTCATATGGGTGAAGCTGGTTACAAAGTAGACATCGATGGTAAATCTTACACACCTCAAGAAATTTCAGCGATGACTTTACAATACTTAAAAGGTTTTGCTGAAGAATACCTAGGCGAAAAAGTAACAAAAGCAGTTATCACTGTTCCAGCATACTTCAACGACTCACAACGTCAAGCAACTAAAGACGCTGGTAAAATCGCTGGTTTAGAAGTAGAACGTATCGTTAACGAACCAACTGCAGCTGCATTAGCTTACGGTTTAGATAAAACAGATAAAGAAGAAAAAGTTTTAGTATTTGACCTTGGTGGTGGTACGTTTGACGTGTCTATCCTTGAATTAGGAGATGGCGTATTCGATGTATTGTCAACAGCGGGTGACAATAACTTAGGTGGGGATGACTTTGATAACAAAATCATGAACTACTTAGTAGAAGAATTCAAAAAAGAAAACGGTATTGATTTATCTCAAGATAAAATGGCTGTACAACGTTTGAAAGATGCTGCTGAAAAAGCTAAAAAAGACTTATCAGGTGTGACAAGCACTCAAATTAGCTTACCATTCATCACTGCTGGAGCTGCAGGTCCATTACATATGGAAATGACCTTAACTCGTGCGAAATTTGATGAGTTAACAGCTGACTTAGTAGAACGTACTAAATTACCTGTACGTCAAGCCTTAAAAGACGCTGGTTTATCAGCTTCTGAAATTGACGAAGTAATCTTAGTTGGTGGTTCAACACGTATTCCTGCAGTTGTTGAGGCTGTCCAAAAAGAAACAAACAAAACACCTAACAAATCAGTTAACCCGGATGAAGTAGTCGCAATGGGTGCTGCAATTCAAGGTGGGGTTATTGCTGGTGATGTGAAAGACGTTGTATTATTAGATGTTACACCATTATCATTAGGTATCGAAACAATGGGTGCGGTCTTCACTAAATTAATCGACCGTAACACAACAATCCCAACAAGCAAATCTCAAGTATTCTCTACAGCAGCAGACAACCAACCAGCCGTAGATATTCACGTGTTACAAGGTGAACGTCCAATGGCAGCGGACAACAAAACATTAGGACGCTTCCAATTAACAGATATTCCACCAGCTCCACGTGGTGTTCCTCAAATCGAAGTAACATTTGACATCGACAAAGACGGTATCGTAAATGTTAGTGCGAAAGACTTAGGAACTCAAAAAGAACAAAAAATCACAATCAAATCTTCTTCAGGCTTATCAGATGAAGAAATTGAAAAAATGGTGAAAGATGCTGAAGCAAACGCTGAAGCAGATAAAGCACGTAAAGAAGAAGCTGACTTACGTAACGATGTGGATGCTTTATTATTCTCAGTTGATAAAACATTAGCTGATTTAGAAGGTAAAGTGGATGAAGCTGAAGTGAAACAAGCTGAAGCAGCACGTGACGAATTAAAAGCAGCCGTTGAAGCGAACGATTTAGAAGCTATGAAAACTAAACGTGATGCATTAAATGAAATCGTGCAAAACTTAACAGTTAAATTATATGAACAAGCAGCAGCGGCTCAACAAGCAGCTGAAGGTGCTGGCGAAGCACAAGGATCAGCAGATGATATCGTTGATGGTGACTTCGAAGAAGTAAACAAAGACTAATCAAATTGAAAAGCCAGCAACCTTAGGGTAGTTGGCTTTTCTAATGTCATATTATTAATAATCGGACGGTTTGCCAATTATTAATAATATGATATGATAAGAAAGCATTGAAACTAGAGAAGTGTGGAGGTAAACCCATGGCAAAAAGAGATTATTATGAAGTGCTAGGGGTATCGAAAGATGCTTCAGACGATGAGATTAAAAAAGCCTATCGAAAATTATCAAAAAAATATCATCCAGATATTAATAAAGAAGCAGATGCTGACGAAAAGTTTAAAGAGGTAGCGGAAGCTTATGAAGTCCTAAGCGATGCGCAAAAACGTGCTGCTTACGATCAATATGGTCATGCGTCAACTGATCCTAACTTTGGTGCAGGTGGCGGCTTTGGTGGTGGATTTGAAGGTTTTGGAGGAGGCGGTTTTGGCGGCTTCGAGGATATTTTTGAATCATTCTTTGGAGGCGGTGGACGCTCAAGTAATCCAAATGCACCTCGTCAAGGTTCTGACTTACAATATAGTGTGAATTTAACGTTTGAAGAAGCGATTTTTGGTACTGAAAAAGATATTAGTTATAAACGCGAAGAATCATGTAAAACTTGTTCTGGTAGCGGGGCTAAACCTGGTACTCATCCGGAAACGTGTGCGCGTTGTCATGGACAAGGAACTATTAACGTTGAACGTCAAACACCACTTGGTCGTGTGATGAGCCGTCAAGTGTGTCCAGACTGTCAAGGAAAAGGTCAAACAATTAAAGATAAATGTACGGACTGTCACGGTACTGGTAAAGTTAATGAAACTCACAAGGTAAAAGTTAATGTACCAGCTGGTGTAGAAGATGGACAACAAATGCGTCTAAGTGGCCAAGGAGAAGCAGGGATTAACGGTGGACCTTATGGTGATTTATATGTTGTTTTCCGTGTTGAAGAAAGCCCAATTTTTGAACGTGAAGGGGCAGATATCTTCTATGAACTACCAGTGAATTTTGTTCAAGTTGCATTAGGAACTGAAATAGAAGTGCCAACTGTTCATGGAGACGTTAAATTGAAAATTCCTGCAGGTACACAAACAGGTACGACTTTCCGCTTAAGAGGCAAAGGAGCACCTAGATTGCGTGGAACTGGTAATGGAGACCAACATGTCATCGTGAAGTTAGTAACGCCTAAGAACTTAAATGACGCTCAAAAACGAGCATTAAAAGACTTTGCTGAAGCAAGTGGCGATGAAGTGGTTAGCCCTCAAGAAGAAGGCTTCTTTGATAAAGTAAAAGATGCATTTAATGGTCGTAAGAAGTAATAATAGAAAAAAGTATCCGTTTTGGATACTTTTTTTGTTGCGGAATAAATTTGCTCGTGTATAATGTAAATAGTAATGATTACGATTTGTAGGAGGAAGGTATGAAAAAACTATTTAAAGCACTGATAACTATGTCTGTTCTGATGACGTTAGGCGCGTGTGCGAAAACAGAAAAAAGTAACGAAGCAAATGATGGGATTAAAGTAGTCACAACGTTTTATCCTGTTTATGATTTTACTACAAAAATTGTTGGGGACAATGGCGAAGTTAGTATGTTGGTTACTGGTGAAGTTGAGCCTCACGATTATGAACCGAGTGCCAAAGACATTGCTAAAATTCAATCAGCTGATGTGTTTGTGTATAGTTCAAATGAAATGGAAACCTGGGTATCTTCAGTCCTAGCTAATATCGATACCAAGAAGACCAAAGTAATTGAAGCTTCTGCAGGGATTGAGCTCTTAGCGAATGAAGAAGGTGATGAACATGACCATGAAGCAGATGAACATGACCATGAAGCAGATGAACATGATGAACACGATGGGCATGATCATGAAGCAGAAACACCTGAGCATGACGAAGAGGAAGCCGAAGATCATGCGGGTCACAATCATGAGTTAGATCCTCACGTATGGTTAAGTCCTCTATTGGCTGAACAACAAGCTAAAAACATTTTATCAGGTATTACTGAAATAGATGCACCAAATAAGACTAACTATGAGAAAAATTATAACCAATTTGTTGAAAAATTAACCAATCTAGATGGTGAATTTAAAGAGGCGTTCAAGGATGCTCAAAACAAAACATTCGTCACACAACATGCAGCTTTTGGTTACTTAGCTAATGAATACGGCTTACATCAAGTCTCCATTTCAGGTTTAACACCTGATGTTGAGCCTAGTCCAAAACAATTAGCAGCTTTGCAGGATTTTGTTAAAGAGGAACAGGTCAAATATATTTACATTGAACAATCAGGCTCAAGTAAATATGCCGATACAATTGCCAAAGCAACAGGTGCCGAAATTTTAACGTTATCGACATTAGAAACAGTCTCAACTAAAGATGTTAAGGCCGGCGAAGATTATTTTTCTATCATGGAAAACAACTTAGAGGCTTTGAAAAAATCGATTAAGTAAAAAAAGCGCCTGAAAAGGTGCTTTTTTCTTTCAAAACGGTTTACAAATCGTTGATTTATTCATATAATGAAAAAAGTTGAAAATTTACAAAAGTATATATAAACCTTTGTGCTATATGAATCGAGTGAAGTGGCGTATGAAAATCATTTGAGAAACACGTCATTAAAACGCTTGCATAAAGTGCTTACATTTGCTATTCTAATGATGACTACTAAAAAATGAATTTCTAGATAAAATAATGGAGGAAATTATGGAAAAACAAACTATTACAATTTATGATGTTGCACGCGAAGCGAATGTTTCAATGGCAACTGTATCACGTGTCGTTAATGGTAACCCAAATGTTAAACCGGTTACGCGTAAGAAAGTGCTAGAGGTTATTGACCGTCTAGATTACCGTCCAAACGCTGTTGCTCGTGGTCTAGCAAGTAAAAAAACTACAACAGTTGGTGTAATCATTCCCGATATTAGTAATGCTTATTTCTCAGCATTAGCGCGTGGTATCGATGATGTTGCGACAATGTACAAATACAACATCATTTTAGCAAGTTCTGATGGCCAAACGGAAAAAGAAGTCAACGTGTTGAACACGTTATTATCAAAACAAGTAGATGGTATCGTCTTTATGGGTTACCACATTACGGATGAATTAAGAGCGGAATTTTCACGTTCTAAAACACCAGTTGTATTAGCAGGAGCTATAGACCCTGACCAACAAGTAGGATCGGTAAACATTGACTATGCTAAAGCTTGTAAAGAAGCAACTGAATTGTTAGCTAAAAACGGTAACAAAGAAATTGCCTTAGTAACAGGATCGTTATTAGATCCAATTAATGGTAAACAACGTTTGAATGGTTATAAAGAAGCGTTAAAAGAAGCTAACTTGCCTTATAAAGAAGGATTGGTTTTTGAAACGGTTTATGACCATAAAATTGTAGAAGATTTGGCTGAAAGAATTATCAATAGTGGGGCAACATCAGCGATTGTAACGCAAGATGTTTTAGCTTTAGGGATTTTAAATGCTATTCAAGACCGCGGTATTAAAGTGCCCGAAGAATTCGAAATAGTAACGTCTAATAACACGTTCTTAACAGAAGTGGCTCGTCCGAAAATTACAACAACTAGCCAACCTTTATATGATATCGGTGCAGTGTCAATGCGTTTGTTGACTAAGTTAATGAACAAAGAAGAAGTTGAAGAAAAACAAATCATCTTGCCACACGGATTCAAGATAAAAGATTCAACGAAAAAATAATCATAAAAAGACTGGAACTCAAGAGCTCCAGTCTTTTTATTGTTTTACAATCAATGAGTTACAACGATAATCCTTAGATAGCGTTGTTTATTTGCTAATATTAAAAGTTAAAGTAATCGGTTGATGATCTGAATATTTGAAGTCAATGTTGTGGACAGAAAGATCTTCCACTACTATATCATCAGAGACGATAAAACCATCAACGATTGAGACGAAGGATTTTCCCGGTTCGTAAGGTTCACCATTAGAGCGAACTGATGGGACTTTGTCAGACGCTAAGTTTCCTTTAGGGATAGAAAAATGTTCTGGTAGCAGATCTTCGGGGAATGGATGTGTCCAGGTTCTAACCAATCTATCGGTATTAAACACTTCAGGACTGTTCCCTAACATGTCGTGATTAAAATCACCTGCCACAATCACGCTGTTACCGTCCTTGTAGGCCTGAGTCATAAAAGAACTCAGGCGTTTGATTTGGTTCTCTAAGATATTTTTATCTTTAGTGAAAGCTGAAAGATGGACGTTTATAAATGTTAATGGATGTCCATCTAGCGTTGTTTCTGATACTGTAAAAGCCCGGTCTAAATCAAAAAATTTATTAATGTCGGTTTCAATTGGTAAGGTATAGCGCGTGCTTTTTTCAATAGGGTATTTACTTAAAGACAGTAATCCTGAAGTTGCTGCTCCAATTGGTTGCGTTATCGGATAAAATAGATAACTTGAATCATAATTTTGTCCAAAAACATAGTGATATTGGTTGAGATTAGTCGCTAAATAATCAACCTCCTGGACATTCTTCGAACGATGACCCTTAGTATCGACTTCTTGTAGCATAATGATATCCGAATCTAAAGCTTTCAGATTGGAAATAATACCATCGAGATTGTTTAACACAGTTTGTTTGTCGTAGGCGCGGGAATACTTACCTCCGTCTATAAAAAACGAATAATCATCGGGATAGGCTGCATAACCAATATTAAAACTCGTGACTTGATAGTGGTTTTTTGACTCAGGTGTTGCTAATTTAGTCTGATTGACAACCTCAAGTGCTAAGTTGTCTGGTAAACGTTTATAGTCTAGAAATAGATAACTAATATAGCAAATAGCGATTAATAGGATGAAACTAATTACTATTAAAAGTCCTTTGAATAGTTTTTTCATATAAATTACCTCCTAATAAATTATAATAGTTAATGTCCAATGAGGCAATGATAGCAACTTAGTTGTGATATAATAAACCTATGTTTGAGGAGGGGGATATGTGGATCTAAAAGCAAACTTAAGTCGTTACGTAGCAGTTAATCAACAAGAAGCAGCTGATAAGAAATTGATGTTAGATTTGATGGAAACACAAGAACACTTATTTACTAGAATTAATAAGTGTGCGCACTTTACAGCGTCTGCGTGGGTTGTGAATCAAGGTCGGGACAAAGTCTTAATGGCATATCATAATCTATATGATTCATGGGCGTGGTTAGGTGGTCATGCGGATGGTAATAAAAATTTACTAGAAGTGGCTATTAAAGAAGTCCAAGAAGAGAGTGGGTTGAAAAACGTTAAAGCCGTTACGAATGAAATTTTTTCTATTGAAGTTTTAACGGTTGATGGTCATGAAAAAAAGGGGCTATATGAACCTTCACATCTTCACTTAAATGTCACTTACTTATTAGAGGCTGATGAGAATGAACCCCTTATTAATAAACCAGACGAAAATAGTGAAGTAGCGTGGTTCAAGTTAGATGATGCAGTGGCAGCATCTAATGAAGAGTGGTTTAGAAAGCGTATTTACCCAAAATTAAATGCTAAGTTGAAACAATATCTTGACGGTTCACTAGCTAAATAAAATAAAGCAGGAAAAGTTTGACTTGGAAGTCATCACTTTTTCCTGCTTTATTTTTTTATGACACCGTGCAAGAAAATTTTGACAAATTCTTCTATTGGTAATTCTGGAGTCATCGATTTTTCAGATTCTCCAACAATATAAGCTGATAAACCTCTTAAAAAATGAGAAGAAATTTGTTTTGGGGAAAAAAATAGGTCGTGAGTATGATTTAATCGTTCGAATAATTGTTCAAAGTAATAAAAATAATTTTTTTGCCAGATGACAAAGATTTCGCGAAGTGTTGTTTCATCTAATTCGTGGTTCATATCATGCATCATCATTGAAAAATTCATAGGATGGGTTTGTTGAAGATATTTACAAATGTTTATAAGAGCTTGTTCAGTATCGGGTTCAGATTCGATGATTTGATGCATATTAATACCAATTTCATCAGAAAAATTTTTTAATACTTCAATGTATATTTGTTCTTTATTTTTATAGTGATGATATAAAGCAGGTTGCGTAATATTCAATTCTTTTGCAATCTGTCTTGTCGAGGTCGCTAAATATCCTTGTTTCATAAATAGTTTGGTTGCTAGGTCGATGATTTTTTTCTTCATCATGTCACCTCAATTCTTTTGAATAGTTCGTTACTTATATTATAGCAAAATATTGTCCTAAGCAAAATAATATCAAATTAGAAATTCTTTTGCTATAATTACCTTATCGTTTGATAAGTTGAATTAGAAGGGGGGACTCAATAAGTAGATTGACTTATTGGGGACAATAATGTTTTTAGCACTTAAAGAAATAAAAAAAGAAAAAGGTCGCTTTTTCATGATTATCATGGTGACCATCTTAATTGCGTATTTAGTTTATTTTTTATCAGGCTTAGCGTATGGTTTAGCTAAATCGAATACAACTTCGATTGATCACTGGAAAGATGCAAAAGGAATTGTGTTAACCAAAGCTTCCAATCAAAATATTTATTCATCAGCCATAGATGAAGAAGTCGTTAAAGGACTTGATTTAAAAAATGGTAAACAGCTTAATGTAGGGTCAACTGTTGTTGAGGTAAAAGGAGTTAAATCAGATCCGTTAGATTTAGTTTTAATGGGTGTTGAAGAGAACGATGATAGCCTAATGGCACCTGTTATTGAAGGAAAGAAATTTTCAGGTCAAGATGAAATTGTCTTAAGTGAAAGTTTTAAAGAATTAGTGGATGTAAAACTAGGTGACACTATTACGTTGTTAGACACTGACAGAGAATATAAAGTAGTTGGTTTTACAGAATCGTCAAAATATAACACGCAACCTGTTGGATATGTAGAGTTAGAAATGGCTTCACAAGCGATGATGATTTATTCGCCTACTGAGGAAAATCAAGCAGAAGGTGTAGAGGCAACGACCGGTCCAACTGAAAATACGCCAATTAGGATTTCAGCAGTGATTGTAGATGAAAAAGTTGATCAGAAGAAATTAGCGGATAATAAGTTGATTTATTTAGATAAGAAAGAATTTATTAATTCGATTCCAGGTTATCAAGCGCAAGTATTAACGTTTGGTTTAATGATTATTTCTTTGATCTTAATCGCTTCAGTGATTATTGGGATTTTCATGTATATCTTAACAATGCAGAAAAAATCGATATTTGCCATTTTGAAAATACAAGGGATTAGTAATAAATTTATTAGCCAATCGGTTATCTATCAAACGCTATTAATTAGTATTTTTGGTGCTTTAATCGGTTTAGCATTAACTGTCGTAACATTTTACTTTATGCCCGCAAGTGTTCCAGTGGCAATATACTGGCCGTTGTATTTAGCTATTACGCTATTATTCATTCTTTGTGGGTTAATTGGTAGTGTCTTCTCAGCGAAAAGTGTCTTGAACATTGATCCGCTAGATGCGTTGTAGGAGGAAATAAATATGAGTGTGATTGAATTAAATAAAGTAACGAAAAATTTTACAGTTGGCGCAAATGAGGTCAACATCTTAAAAGAAACAAGTTTAAAAATTGACGAAGGAAACTTTGTTGCAATCGTTGGTCCTAGTGGTAGTGGTAAGTCTACTCTATTAACTATTATGGGCGCGCTACAATCACCAACTTCAGGTAGTATTGCGATTAACGAAAAAGATGTGTCAAACTTATCAAAAACAGAATTATCAAATGTTCGTTTCAATGATATTGGATTTGTACTACAAGCCTCTAACTTGGTGCCTTATTTGACACTAAGAGAACAGTTTGAATTAAAGTACAAATATAAAAAAGAAAAATACGATAAAGAACGTGTTCAACAAGTAATGGATAAATTGTCAATTACTCATTTAGCGGATAAATACCCTGATGATATTTCAGGAGGAGAACGCCAACGAGCGGCTATCGGTTTAGCTTTGGTACTAAGTCCTAAAATTATTTTAGCAGATGAACCAACCGCTAGTTTAGATACCGAAAAAGCTTATGAAGTGGTGGAAGTGTTCCAAAAAATTTCACATGAGTCTAATACAACGATTATTATGGTAACGCATGATACACGTATGTTGTCATATTGTGATCGTATTTTGGAAATGAATGACGGAATATTAAACGAAGTTGCCTTGGATGATATGAAAGGCCATTAATCAATACGTAACCAAATAACCTCGATAAATAAGTCAGCTTATCTATCGAGGTTATTTTTTTTCAGAAGAAACGGTCATTTAAGAAATTTAATTCCGCGCTAATTCGTTTTTGTTGATTTACTTCAAAATTTTCAACGAATAAACAAGAATAGAGAGTATTCAATACGTAGTCAATCGCTAATTGAGATGAAAAGGTAGATTGTTTAACTGATTGGCTTTCTTTATTAGCAATTTCAATTGATAAATCACTTAGCGCAGCAATATGTGAATCGCCATTAGAAGTGATAGCGATAATTTTGGTTTTTCGTTGACGTAAGATTTGGGCGATTTCATACATGTTTTTACTTTGTCCGCTATAAGATAAGACAATGGCACAGTCTTCAGGTGAAAATTGAAAGGCTAACTGGTGTGTCTCGCCAGGTATGGGAGTCAGTTCCACGCGTTTGCCAATTTTCATCATTTTATTTTGAAAGTTTAAAGCGGGTAAGTAAGTATCTCCATAACCAAAAATCCCTATTTTATTTGCGTTTGTTAAATAGTGAGTTGCTTGGTCAATCAAGTTATCAGTTAATAGTTTTTCCGTATACTCGAGCGATGAAATGGAAAGTTCTAGTATTTTTTTTGCGATCGAGCGTGTATTGTCTTCTTTTTTAAAAGGAAAGTTTGGATCTACTAAACTAGGGGTTACAGGATTTGCTTGCAATTCAGCTGATAATTTAATTTTGAAGTCTTTATAGCCTTTCAAACCAATTTTGCGACATAGTCGGTAGATGGTCGAAGTAGCATGAAAGGTTTTATTTGATAATTCTTGAATAGAATCGTCTAATACGTCCTCAGCATTCGTTAATATATAGTTTGCTAATTCAATTTCAGAAGAGTTGAAGTTTTTCTTTTCTTTGAGTGCTTGTAAAATTAACATTTAGCAACACCTCCACTTTCATTGTCTTAATAAAAAGCGTATTCGTCAAGGAGGTTCTAACTAATTGCAAAAAAATTCCAAAAATAATGAGCATAGCCTCCATTTTTTGGAATAATTTGCCTAATTAGTACAGAGAGTTTACAGATTTAAAGAAGAATGCTTAAATAAAGTTAACAAATGAATTTTGGAGGAATAATGTATGTTAAACATTGCTTATATCGGTAATGGTAAAAGTACCAATCGTTATCATTTGCCATTTGCGACTAAAATAAAAGAAATTGTAGTAAAAAAAATCTATGCACGAAGCGAGCCTAAGTGGGACACGTTAGAGGGTGTTGAGTATGTTAACGATATAGAGGCTATTTGGGGAGATAACAGTTTGGATTTGGTCGTGATTACGACACCTCCGACAAGTCATTTTGAGTTGGCTAAGGAAGCTTTGCAACGCGGACATAATGTTTTACTAGAAAAACCGTTTTGTGAAACTTCTGAGCAAGCACAAGAGTTATTTGCTTTAGCTAAGGAAAAAGGGTTGTTCTTAGAGTGTTATCAAAATAGACGTTATGATTCTGACTTTTTAACAGTACAAAAAGTAATTGAAAGTGGCAAATTGGGGGATATTTTAGAGTTAGAGATGCATTTTGATTATTTCAGACCGGAAGTACCAACGAATAATCAGCGTTTAGATGTAATTAACGACTTTTTGTATAGCCATGCTTGTCACACACTTGATCAAGTTATTTCGTATTTTGGAGAACCACTAGATGTCCATTATGACGTTCGTCAGTTATTAGGACTAAATCGTATGAACGACTATTTCGACTTAGATTTGTTCTACGAAAAAGGTTTAAAAGTATCAGTAAAATCAAGTTTCTTTAGAATAAAGGAGCGTCCAAGTTTTGCGGTATATGGAACAAAAGGTTGTTTTATTAAGACCACAAAAGATCGCCAAGAAGAACATTTGAAATTATTCTATATGCCGACTAACGCTGACTTTGGCTTGGATTTACCCGAGCATTACGGTGAGTTGACGTATGTTGATGAATCAGGCCAGTATCATCAAGAAAAAGTAGTCTCAGAAGTGGGTGATTATTCTCGTGTTTATCAGGCAATCTATGAAACGCTTGTCAACGGGCAAGAACCTGTTGTCAAACCTGAGCAAACTTTAGCTCAAATAAAATTATTAGAAGCGGGCATTGACGCTATGAATGTAAATATGCCTAAATATTTCTAAAATAAAAAGTCTGTAGACACATGTTAAATGGTGTCTGCAGACTTTTTTGTAGTTAAGTATTATTCATCTCCAAGAGTTGCTTCTAGTCCGGCAATTCTTCCAGCTAAATATTGAATTTGTAATTCATTTTCAATATAGTTGATTGAGTTTCCTAGATCATCAGTGCGGCGGCTTTCTAAACGTTCGATTTCTTTTTTGTCCTCGTTAATTAAATGGGTAATTGCTTCTTTATTAATTGTCATTTTCAAGACCTACCTTTCTTATAATTTAATTTTACCGCTCTTTTTTTGAAAAAGAAAGTAATACCACTCAAAAAAGAGCAAAACATAAAAACTTTGCTCCAATCGTTATTGATGTTAGATAATAATTTTAACAATGACATCCATTTTCTTTACTTCCACAATGGGTTAAATCACGACAGAAGGAACAACGACAGGCACAATTATTGGCTAGTAACTTTACAACTCTCATTGAAATTTCTCGATTCAATTTGATCATTTTCATCGACCTCCATTATCTTGATGATGAAATTATAGCAAAACAGTGAAAATAGTAAAGAATATTACTTTATTAATATGAAAAAACAACTTGGAAGACCAAGTTGTTTTTAGATTATAGATTGGTTGTTTTAGTAGAATTGCTTGAATCGTAAGCCTTTAAACCTTGTTTTAGACTAATAATAAAGGATAATGTCACAATAATAAGCATTGGGATTGTGGTTATTAAATCACGGAACAACTGGTTTCTGTCAGGTGAATAAGTATTGTTATCCGTGACAGGGAAAAGGACATATGATACAGATTCAAATAGCGAATAAAAATTCATAAGAAAAACCACGAACGAGATGAGTGCAATCAGTAACCAAAAAATAACGACAAAATTTGTTTTTTTCATAAAAAGACACCTCCTGATTTCATTATACAGGAGGATTCAGTTTGTGAGAACTAATACGTTAATTTATTGTGTGTTTGATAAATTATCAGCTAGGATAGTGAAGTAAATAAAGTGACTATATTTGTTTAGTATAGTAAATTATAGTTATGATGAGGAACATAGAATAACAGGTAGGTGGAAATATGAAGAAACTATTATGGCTATTAACGTTACTATTATTAGTAGGTTGCACCACGGATTCAGAAGATAATAAAATAATTTCTGGAACAAAGCTAAAAAGTTATTTTCCGGATGAGGATAGTAGTAAACCGATAGATGGCAGTGAGGAAGGTAAGGAAGAGTCGTTTAAATTACCGTTCGAAGAAATCGACAAAAATACCTATCCGTTTGCTGTTGGTGTTGATGCCTTAGTAAAAATTAAGGACAATCAAGAAAACAAAGTAGTAGATGTTGAAGGAACCGATTTTGTTGCTGCTGGTACAAATATTCCTAACAAGTTGACAATTGGAAAAGGACGAGCGGCTTCACAAGGAGTGTGTTTGACAATCCATGCAGATAATGAGAAAGATTTAGTTTATCCAGTGACGTTTACTCAAATTCCAACCAAAGAATTGATGGTTATTGGTGGGAGTGGAACAAATAGTTATAAACGGCCGATAAGAGTGAATACAGAAATTACGCTCCAAGCACCTGATATCAATGACGAAAATAGTGAGTATAGTAAGCTGGAAGGACATAAATATTATTTATTCTATAATGGCCAAGGCACGATTTCGCTTGTTACAGAGAACTTCGCAGGTAATGTTGAAGCTGAAGATGCTGATGTAATGATGGAATATGTAAAGGAGTAATACAAAAATTGCAAGTTAATTTTTAATTTGCGAAATGTGTTGATCTAATTAACAAATAAAGAGGGACTCATTTGAGTCCCTCTTTATTTGTTTTTAGACTTTTAATAGGACATACTTCTAATTCGGTAGGTTGTCTATTGCATATTGTGCTTGTTCAGATGTAAAACCTTCAAATACTAGTTGATCATACAGACCAGCGTCAGAAAATGAAGAGTAATCTAGATAATCTAATGCTTTGTTTAATGCTTGTTCATTCCAATCGGCTTGTACATTATCAACAGCAAATTGGGCAGCCTCTTCAGGAAATTGCTCATAAATTAATTGCTCATAAAGCCCTGATTTTGAGAATGCAGAATAGTCAAGATAATCAATCGCTTTAGATAAAGCATTTTTTTGTTCTCTAGTCGCATTATTAATTGCTTCTTCTTGACTACGTTTTTCAGCCTCTTCCGCTTTCTTTTGTTTTTCAGCTTCTTCTCGTTCAGCAGCTTCTTTTTCTTTTCTTATTTTTTCTTCTTCATCAACTTGTTTTTGTTTTTCGATTTCTTCTTGTTTTTTAGCTTCAATCTTCATTAAGTTAGAAAGCGAATCAATCTTAATTGTTTCAGATGTAATTCCATCTGTAAAAACATAATCAGTCTCGTTTTCTGGTATAGTATCTGTAAATATCCAAGACCCTGAATCTGAAATTTCAATACTTTTCTTATTTTGGTCCGATACACTCATCGTTAGTGTATTTGATTTATCTACAGAACCTACAATGCTAAAAGTTTTTTCATTTAAATCATATGAAGTTTCTTTAATTATTAAAGGTTCAACTTCGATAGTTTCTGAGCTCTCAGTTGAAATTATTGTAGATTCTACTGTGGTTTCAAAAGTTTCTTCTTTATCGTTTGCGTTGTTCGTGCAACCGAATAATAATGTGGATAATAATAATGGTAATACTAGTTTTTTCATTTAGGCTTCCCCCTCTATATAATATAATTTATTGTATCCGCTTTCTTATTTGTGTATCGCTAACAACGGCTATCTATATGAGATAGCCGTTTGATAAATCGCTTTAAAATTTATAAAGAGAATTGATTTATATTTGCATATAAACAGTTGAGGTTGAGATAGTTTTTTTTTTAAGCTATACTTTATTAAGTATTAATAAACGTACCTTGAGGGAATCGAACCCCCATCTCAAGAACCGGAATCTTGTGTGATATCCACTACACTAAAGGTACTACTACAATATAATTTTAGCTAATCATATGATAAATAGCAAGGCATATTAAGAAATGAAGGTGAGATTTATGTTGAATTTCAGTCACCAATTGAATCAACAGCAAAAGCAGAGCCAAAAATTGGCGATGACTCAAGCGTTACAACAATCGATTCAAATTTTACAGTACAGCACAGATGATTTATTAGCGTATCTTGAGAACAAGACACTTGAAAATCCTTTGATGGAGATGGATGTAACAACAGGGATTTATGATGAGCCCTATGCTGTTCGAGGTGCTTCTTATCAAGGAGATGACGAGCAAAACGTCTTTGCTAATATTCCCGATAATAGCGTGTCATTATTTGAATATTTAATTGAACAAATTCATTTAAATTACCGTGATACATATTTAAGACAGCTTATTATCTTTTTGGTTGAATTCATCGATGTTAACGGTTATTTATCGATTGATTTAGAGGACGCCGCTGAAAAGACAGGTTCTGAATATATTCAAATGCTAGACGCATTGACTCTGTTACAACAATTAGATCCACCAGGTGTAGGTGCACGTGATTTACAAGAAGCTTTAATGTTACAGATAGAACGTGATGAATCCGCACCTGAAATGGCTTATATCGTTTTAGAAGAACATTTTGAATCTTTTGCTAATAAGAAATGGAAACCAATTGCTTCTCAATACAAGATTTCGTTAGCCGATATTCAAGAAATTTATGATTATGTTCAAACGCTTACACCTAATCCAGGTGCTGGTTTTGGGGAATCATTTGAACATCAAATTTACCCAGATATTATTGTAAAAGAAGAAGATGGTATGTTAAGTGTACTTTCAACAAAACGCGGGCAACCAAATATTGTCTTCCAAAAAAAATATTTTGACCAAATGAATCAAAGTGATGATAAAGAAGTGAAAAAGTATTTAAAAGAAAAACAAGCTGAATTTGAATGGTTACAAAAGAGCGTCCTACAACGTGGCGAAACGATTTTACGCGTAGGTGAAGAAATTGTTAAGCGCCAGCACGCCTTTTTCACTGACCCTAATCGACCGTTAAAACCATTAAAATTAAAAGAACTAGCGGAAATTATCGGAGTACATGAATCAACTATCAGCCGCGCAGTTAATGGCAAGTATCTACAAACGGATTTTGGTGTGTTTGAATTACGTCATTTCTTTACGACAGCTGTTGGTGGAAGTGAGAGCGAAGAAGAAACGTCTGCAAGTAACGTACAACAATTAGTGCAAAGGATAGTAGACCAAGAAGATAAACGTAAACCTTTGTCAGATCAAAAGATATTAGAGTTACTGAAAGAGCAAGGGGTGGAAATTTCTAGAAGGACGGTTGCGAAATATCGTGATATTTTAGGGATTCCGTCTTCTACTAATCGCAAGCGTTACGAATCTTAGATAAAAATCGCAAGGTAGACAATCATTGTCTACCTTTTTTATGAGGAGTGTCAAAATGGTCAAACGTGCTGAAATCAAAATACTTGGGGTGAGTCTGTTAATAGGATTAGTGGTTGGGGTTTTAGACTACTTCTTTGGATCGGTTCTATTAAAGATAGGAGATTTACGTACCGACTACTTTAAATCCTTGATAGGGTGGTTACCCATCGTTGGGTTAGTGATTGTTTTTGCGTATCAACGATTCGGAAAAGAAGCTTCAAAAGGAATGGCGTTGCTCTTTGATGTTCATCAAAACGAAAAACAAACGATTCCTATCGTACTGATTCCACTTATTATGGTGAGTACGTGGTTGACTCACTTATTTGGAGGAAGCGCTGGACGAGAAGGAGTTGCTGTCCAGATTGGTGGAACCATCGGGAATAAAGCTTACCAATGGCTATCAGATGAGGAACTGAAGCCAGATATGCAACAATTGTTTTTGATGATGGGGATGGCTGCGGGATTTGGTGGTTTATTTCAAACACCATTAGCCGCAACTGTTTTTGCGTTTGAGGTTTTTCGGACTGAGAACATAAAGTTAAAAAAAATTATCTACGTGCTAATTGCCTCTTTAACGTCTGATTTTGTTACATCGAGCTTAGGACTAGAAAAATTCAACGTATTAATTGGAGATGGCCCTGTGTGGTGGCGTAGTTTATCAAGTTTAAACGTAATGAAATGGTTATTGATGATGGTGTGCTTGTATGTAATCGGGAAATTATTTGCTGTTTTTCTAAAACGATTCAAGGGGCTATTAAATCGTTCTTTACCAAATCCTTATTTAAAAATGACAATTTTATCAATAGTCTTAGCTATTAGTATATATTTTATCGGTCAAGGACGATATTCGGGATTAGGAACCAATTTGATTCAGGATGCTTTTTATCAATCGGTAACAAGTTATGACTGGCTACTGAAAATGGTATTTACTGTTTTAACGCTGGCTATTGGTTTTCAAGGTGGGGAAGTTACGCCGTTATTCTCGATAGGTGCAAGTTTTTCGTTTGCATTTGCTAGTTTTGTTGGTTTACCTATATTACCTGCTGTTGCGCTCGGGTATATCGGGGTATTTAGTAGTGCGTCGCATACGTTTGTTACGGCAATATTTTTGGCTTATGAAGTTTTTGGTTGGCAGATGGTACCTTTAGCGCTTATCCAGGCTGTTGTTTTTTATTTAATTAAACAGGAAATTTCTATTTATCCAATGAAAGCGTCTAAAACTCAGTTGTAGAACGAATTCAGCAAGTATAACTTGTAATTATAGTAATAAATACATAAAAATACGCTTAAAACCTGTAGAAAATGTTATCTACAGTTTTTTTTGAGAGCCAGAAGCTTGATTTTAATAATTAGTGGTGCTATACTGATTTTGTGATTGGTAGTAATAAACATAATGATTTGTTTCTTCTACCAATATATTTTTAGTAACCATGGGTCGTTAAATGACTACCTTGGGCAAATCGTGTCCCACGTAAAAGGAGAAGTGACAAAACAAATGGAAAATCAAATTAATTTGTTAGAAGCGATTATTCCTGAAGTTTTGCAAATTGTTGAAGAACGTTTTATGATTCTTCGAAATATCCAGTGGATGTCTCCTGTAGGACGTAGAACGTTGGCTCAAAAGTTAAATATCACGGAACGTACATTACGAACGGAAACAGATATTTTACGTCAGTTAAACCTGATTGAGATTTCCAAAAGTGGTATGACCTTAACAGCTGAAGGCGAACGTGTTTTGCAAGGGTTAGAGGGATTAATGTCTCAAGTAACCGGTATGAAGCAAAAAGAACAACAACTGGCGCAATTATTTAATATTGGCCGTTGTACAATTGTTTCCGGTGACTTTGATCAAGATAATCAAGTGTTGGAAGAGTTTGGTAAATCGGTAACCGATGCATTGAATCAACTATTACCTGCTAAAGAAAATATCATTGCGGTAATGGGTGGTACAACAATGGCAGGAGTTGCTAGCCAAATGAATCTACTTGATTCAGATTTAAGACATAACATCTTTGTTCCCGCAAGAGGCGGAGTCGGTGAAACCATCGATATCCAAGCAAATTCAGTTAGTGAAATAATGGCGAAAAAAACAGGTGGACGTTCACGTTCACTATTTGTTCCAGAACGGGTAAGCGAAGAAACGTATCATTCATTATTGCAAGAACCGAGTGTTCAAGTGGTATTGCAGTTAATCCATCGTGCAACTTGTGTCATTCACAGTGTCGGTAATGCTATGCATATGGCAAAACGTCGTGGCATGTCAGAAGAAGAATTGAAAATAATAACTAAAGGTCAAGCAGTTGGCGAATCTTTCGGCTATTTTTTCAATAAAGATGGCGATATCGTTTATAAAATTCCACGAATCGGCTTACAACTTAATGATTTACAAAAAGTACCGTTCATTATTGCAGTGACCGGTGGTAAGGCCAAAAGCCAAGCTATCCAGTCTTATATGAAACATGCACCAAGTCAAACGTGGTTGATAACCGATGAAGGTGCAGCTAATGAGATTTTAAAAGGGGTAACCCTTTAAAATAAAAAAATTTTTTTCGATTTTCTAAAGGAGGAAATCTCACATGACAGTAAAAGTAGGTATTAACGGTTTTGGACGTATCGGACGTTTAGCTTTCCGTCGTATCCAAGAAGTAGAAGGAATTGAAGTAGTAGCAATCAACGACTTAACAGACGCAGCTACACTTGCACATTTATTAAAATATGATACAACTCAAGGACGTTTCAACGGTGATGTTGAAGTTCATGATGGTTTCTTCAAAGTTAACGGTAAAGAAGTTAAAGTATTAGCTAACCGTAACCCAGAAGAATTACCATGGGGCGAACTAGGTGTTGAAATCGTATTAGAATGTACTGGTTTCTTTACATCTAAAGAAGGCGCTGAAAAACACTTAAAAGGTGGCGCTAAACGTGTAGTTATTTCTGCACCAGGCGGAAACGACGTACCAACAATCGTTTACAACACAAACCATGAAATCTTAACTGGTGAAGAAACAGTTATTTCAGGTGCTTCATGTACTACTAACTGTTTAGCTCCTATGGCTAAAACTTTACAAGACAAATTTGGTGTTGTTGAAGGATTAATGACAACTATCCATGCTTACACAGGTGACCAAAACACATTAGATGCTCCACACGGTGACTTACGTCGTGCTCGTGCTGCTGCAGCTAACATCGTTCCTAATACTACAGGTGCTGCTAAAGCTATCGGTTTAGTAATTCCTGAATTAAACGGTAAATTAGACGGAGCTGCTCAACGTGTTCCTGTTCCAACTGGATCATTAACAGAGTTAGTAACTGTTTTAGAAAAACAAGTAACTGCTGAAGAAGTTAACGAAGCAATGAAAGCTGCTGCTAACGAATCTTACGGTTACAACGAAGACATGATCGTTTCTTCTGACATCGTTGGAATTACTTACGGATCATTATTCGACGCAACTCAAACTAAAGTTATGACTGTTGGCGACAAACAATTAGTTAAAACTGTTGCTTGGTATGATAACGAAATGTCATACACTGCTCAATTAGTTCGTACTTTAGAATACTTTGCAAAATTAGGTTAATATAACCGACATATAAGCGGGGAAGCTACGCGCTTCCTCGCTTTTCTTAATAAAAAAACAACTGAGGATTTTCCAAGGAGGCGCAATAAATTTATGGCTAAGAAAACTGTTAAAGATTTAGAATTGAAAGATAAAAAGGTACTTGTTCGTGTTGACTTCAACGTACCATTGAAAGATGGTGTTATCACTGATGATAACCGTATCGTTGCTGCTTTACCAACTATCGAATACATCGTTGAACAAGGTGGAAAAGCTATTTTATTCTCACATTTAGGTCGTGTTAAGACTGAAGAAGATAAAGAAGGTAAATCTTTAGCTCCAGTTGCAGCTCGCTTAGGTGAATTATTAGGTAAAGAAGTGACTTTCGTACCTGAAACACGTGGTGAAGTTTTAGAAACAGCTATCGCTAACATGAAAGACGGCGATGTTTTAGTATTTGAAAACACTCGTTTCGAAGATATCGACGGTAAAAAAGAAAGCGGCAATGACGCTGAATTAGGTAAATACTGGGCTTCATTAGGTGATGTATTTGTAAACGATGCATTCGGTACAGCTCACCGTGCTCATGCTTCAAACGTAGGTATTGCTTCTAACTTAGAAACAGCTGCTGGTTTCTTAATGGAAAAAGAAATCGAATTTATTGGTGGCGCAGTTGATGCACCAAAACGCCCATTTGTAGCGATTTTAGGTGGAGCAAAAGTTTCAGATAAAATTGGCGTAATCGAAAATCTAATCGACAAAGCTGACAAAATCTTAATCGGTGGTGGTATGTCTTATACCTTCATGACTGCTCAAGGTAAAGAAGTTGGTTTATCATTAGTTGAAAAAGATAAAGTTGAATTAGCAAAAGAATTATTAGAAAAAGCTGGCGACAAATTAGTTTTACCAGTTGATTTCGGTGTAACAAAAGAATTTGCTGATATCCCAGCTACATACGTTGCTGAAATCCCAGCAGATCAAGAATCATTAGATATCGGACCAAAAACAATCGAATTATACACTGAGTTATTACAAGGTGCTAAAACAGTTGTATGGAACGGACCTATGGGTGTATTCGAAATGTCTAACTACGCTAAAGGAACAATCGGTGTATGTGAAGCAATCGCTAACTTAGAAGATGCAACAACAATCATCGGTGGTGGAGACTCTGCAGCAGCAGCTATCCAATTAGGTTACGCTGACAAATTCTCTCACATTTCTACAGGTGGCGGTGCGTCATTAGAATACTTAGAAGGTAAAAAATTACCAGGCGTAGAAGCTATTTCAGAAAAATAATCATAAATTACTAGGAGGCATATCAAATGCGTAAACCTATTATTGCAGGTAACTGGAAAATGAATAAAACTTTAGCAGAAGCTCAAAGCTTTGCTGAAGCTGTGAAAGGTAATGTGCCATCAAATGATGTAGTAGATGCTGTTATCGGCTCACCAGCATTATTTTTAGCACCATTAGCTTCAAACTTAGAAGGAACAGACGTTAAATTAGCAGCACAAAACTGCTACTTTGAAAACGCTGGGGCATTCACTGGTGAAAACTCACCAGCTGCAATCGCTGATTTAGGCGTACAATATGTAATTATTGGACATTCAGAACGCCGTGAATACTTCCATGAAACAGACGAAGATATTAACAAAAAAGCTAAAGCTATTTTTGCTAACGGTATGACACCAATCTTCTGTTGTGGTGAATCTTTAGAAACTTACGAAGCTGGTCAAACAGCTGAGTGGATCGAAGGCCAAATCACTAATGGTTTAGTAGACTTAACTGCTGAGCAAGTAAGCTCAATGGTTATCGCTTATGAACCAATCTGGGCTATCGGAACTGGTAAATCAGCTGACGCTAACATCGCAGACGAAATCTGTGGAGTAGTTCGTTCAACAGTTGAAAAATTATACGGTTCTGACGTAGCATCAAAAGTACGTATCCAATACGGTGGTTCAGTTAAACCTGAAAACATCGCTGAATACATGGCTAAAGAAAACGTAGACGGTGCCCTAGTAGGTGGCGCTAGTTTAGAAGCTGAGTCATTCTTAGCATTATTGGAGGCAGTAAAATAATGAGTAAAGCGCCAGTAGCAATCATTATCTTAGACGGTTACGGTGTCCGTGACGAAGTCGTAGGTAATGCAGTAGCACAAGCGAACAAACCAAACTATGATCGCTACATGGCTGAATTCCCTCATAGCACTATGAAAGCCGCAGGATTAGACGTAGGTCTTCCTGACGGCCAAATGGGGAACTCAGAAGTAGGACATACAAACATTGGTGCAGGTCGTATTGTGTATCAAAGTTTAACAAGAATCGATAAAGCCATCCAAGATGGTGAATTCCAAACAAACGAAGTGTTACTTTCAGCAATGGATAACGCCATTGAAAAAGGAACAGACTTACATTTATTTGGTCTATTATCTGATGGTGGGGTTCATAGCCACCAAAATCATTTATATGCTTTATTAGAAACAGCTAAAGCACGTGGTGTTAAAAACACTTACGTTCATGCTTTCATGGACGGACGTGACGTTTCACCAACTTCAGGTTTAGGTTTCATGGAACAATTAGTAGCGAAAATGGAAGAGTTAAACTACGGTAGCGTAGCGACTGTTTCAGGTCGTTTCTATGCAATGGACCGTGACAAACGTTGGGAACGTGTTGAAAAAGCATACAAAGCAATCGTTGATGGAGAAGGTATGAAAGCAACTGATCCAGTTCAAGCGATTAAAGATTCATACGAAAACAACGTGAACGATGAATTTATCGTACCAGTTGTCATCGAAAAAGATGGTCAACCAGTAGCGACAGTTAAAAACGATGACTCAGTTATTTTCTTTAACTTCCGTCCTGACCGTGCGATTCAATTATCAAACGCGTTCACTGATACAGAGTGGGAACATTTCGCTCGTGAAAACCACCCAACAGTGAAATTCGTTACCATGACATTGTATAACCCAAGCATTGTTGCAGAAGTTGCTTACCCACCAATCGAAATGAAAAACGTTCTCGGTGAAGTACTTTCAAATGCTGGATTAACTCAATTACGTATTGCGGAAACTGAAAAGTATCCTCACGTAACGTTCTTCATGAACGGTGGACGTAACGAAGAATTCCCAGGTGAAAGCCGTATTTTAATCAACTCACCAAAAGTTGAAACTTACGACTTGAAACCTGAAATGAGTGCTTACGAAGTAACAGATGCATTAGTGGCCGATATCGAAGCTGATAAACACGATGCGATCATCTTAAACTTCGCTAACCCAGATATGGTTGGTCACTCAGGAATGTTAGAACCAACAATCAAAGCGATTGAAGCAGTAGACGAAAACTTAGGTCGAGTGGTTGACGCTATCCTTGAAAAAGGTGGTTACGCTGTAATTTTTGCCGATCATGGTAACTCTGAAACAATGTGTACACCAGATGGTAAACCACATACAGCTCACACAACAGTGCCAGTACCAGTTATCGTTACTAAGAAAGACATTGAATTACGCAACGATGGCCGCTTAGCTGACGTAGCACCTACAATGTTGGACTTATTAAACATTGAAAAACCAGCCGAAATGACTGGTCAATCATTAATTATTAAGAAATAATCGGTGAAAACCAAGGTTATCATTGAAAGTTTCATAAAAAACAACTAAAATAGACTAGGGATAAAACCCTAGTCAACAACTCAAAGGAGAGAATAATATGCCAATTATTACAGACGTATACGCACGCGAAGTCTTAGACTCACGTGGTAACCCAACAATCGAAGTAGAAGTATTCACAGAAAGTGGTGCTTTCGGACGCGGAATGGTTCCTTCAGGAGCTTCAACTGGTGAATACGAAGCAGTTGAATTACGCGATGGCGACAAAGGTCGTTACTTAGGTAAAGGTGTACAAAAAGCTGTAGATAACGTTAACAACGTAATCGCTGAAGCTATCATCGGTTTTGACGTTCGTGACCAAATGGGAATCGACCGCGCTATGATCGAATTAGATGGTACTCCAAACAAAGGTAAATTAGGAGCTAACGCTATTTTAGGTGTTTCTATTGCTGCTGCACGTGCTGCTGCTGACTACTTAGAAGTTCCTTTATACCACTACTTAGGCGGATTCAACACTAAAGTATTACCAACTCCAATGATGAACATCGTTAACGGTGGATCTCACTCAGATGCTCCTATCGCATTCCAAGAGTTCATGATCTTACCAACTGGAGCGCCAACATTCAAAGAAGCTTTACGTTGGGGTGCTGAAATCTTCCACGCTTTATCAAAAATCTTACACGAACGTGGATTAGTAACTGCTGTAGGTGACGAAGGTGGTTTCGCTCCTAAATTTGAAGGTACTGAAGACGGCGTTGAAACAATCTTAGAAGCTATCAAAGCTGTAGGTTTAGAGCCTGGTAAAGATGTATTCTTAGGATTTGACTGTGCATCTTCAGAATTCTACGAAGACGGCGTTTACAACTACGCTAAATTCGAAGGTGAAGGCGCTGCTAAACGTACTTCAGCTGAGCAAGTTGACTACTTAGAAGAATTAGTTAACAAATACCCAATCATCACTATCGAAGACGGTATGGATGAAAACGACTGGGATGGTTGGAAATTATTAACTGAACGTTTAGGCGACAAAGTTCAATTAGTAGGTGACGATTTATTCGTAACTAACACAACTAAATTATCAGAAGGTATCGAAAAAGGTATCGGTAACTCAATCTTAATCAAAGTTAACCAAATCGGTACTTTAACTGAAACTTTCGAAGCTATCGAAATGGCTAAAGAAGCTAACTACACTGCAGTTATCTCTCACAGATCAGGTGAAACAGAAGATTCAACAATCGCTGACATCGCTGTTGCAACTAACGCTGGCCAAATCAAAACAGGTTCATTAAGCCGTACTGACCGTGTAGCTAAATACAACCAATTATTACGCATCGAAGACCAATTAGGCGACGTTGCTGTATACAAAGGATTAAACTCTTTCTACAACTTAAAAAAATAAGCTGTGATTAGATGATAATCTATTAGGAAACCTCCGCATTCTATTGAGTGTGGAGGTTTTTTTATATGGAAGAAATGATATATTATGTCTGTTGTAGTTATGCTATATACAGATTATAATAAAATTAAAATTTAAGGAGAGATAAAGATGGATAATACAATTCTAATTGGTGCTATTATCATGGGCGTCGGTTTAATAATTCAAGCGGTTACTGCGAGATGGAGCTGGAAATTGGGTGGCTATTACAAATCAAGCAACAAGCCGTTATCATTCTTCGGTTGGTGTCTGATTATTGTGGGTGTTATCATTGTCGTATTGAAAGCTAAAGCGAATGGTCAACTTGATTAATTTTATAAGAAACACGATTATACTAAAACTTGTATTTAAAAAGGGTTCATTTAAGCGATAAGATCCGCCATCCTTATTTTAATTATATATTTTATAACATGTATATTTAGATAAACTATTGTTATTGTCCGACAGTTTAAATTATGTCCGAACATATAAATTAATTATGTAAATTTAAAAAGTATGAAATATGAATATTTTGTGAATTTAATATAACATTTTTTAAAACGTATTGATACGATAAGATTCATATATTACAATCATTATAGTTGATTTTTTGATTTATAAAATAATGGTTGGGTGAGTTGGAAGATGAATAACAAAAAATACATGATGCTTTTTTTGGGAATAATAGTAGGGATAATAGCTTTTCTTAGATATTGGTGGTTATTTATTGCAATATGTTTGTTTTTTATGAGCTATTTGTATAAAGAAAAAAATTTAAAGCCTCTTAATAATCATCAAAAAAGGAAAGCACAGGCTTTCTTGTGGATAGGGACAATCCTTGTTGTCATTCTTCTGGGAGAATTGGGTGTACAAGCAACTGAACGGTTGGATAGTAAAGTCTCAGATTATGTTTCTAGCTATCGCAATAAAGATAAGCCTGATCCTAAAGTATTAGCTCAGCAAAAGAAAGATAAAGAACAAAGAGAAAAAGAAGAAAAACAAAAAGATTTATCTAATCAGTTAGTCAATCAATGGAAAGTATACGCACAGGATAAATCACCTGTGATAGATATTGCAGTCTTTGACATGCAATCCAATCAGGAATTCCATTATACAAATCAGGATGAGCAACCTCTGATTCCTACTGCAAGTGTGATCAAGGTTTCGGTATTAACCGCACTATTACACAAACATCAAGAAGAACAAACTGAATTATCGGAACTTGAAATAAGTAACGCAGAAAACATGATTAAAAGTAGTGATAATAACGCCACAACCTATTTGATAGATAATTATTTGGATAAAGCAACATCCATTCAATCTTTATTTGAAACGTTAGAAATGAACGATTCTACTTATAATTATCATTGGGGGCAAACGACTACCACCGCAAAAGATCAAATTACATTATTAAAAAATGTCTTTCTGCCATCAGATTATTTAATTGATTCTGAAAGAGAATACATTCAAAAATTAATGTCTGAAGTGGATGTCGATCAAGCCTGGGGAGTTGGCGCAGGATCTAGTCACGTAGCCTTGAAAAATGGTTGGTTAACTGATACTAATGAGTGTATTATTAATAGTATTGGTCAGGTTGTGAATGGAGATAAGAAGTATTTGATTGCGGTTTTAACAAATCATGATCAAACGATGACTGAAGGGAAACAGATTATTGAACAATTAACCAAAATTACAAGCGATATATTATTTCAACAGTAATGAAAGATACCTATTGATCAAAAAAAGATCGTAGGTATTTTTTTTGAATACCTATTGACTTTAAATTAAAATAGAATTAGAATGATAAATATCAGATGAGAAAAATAAAAAGCAAATCTAATTTAATTGCTTCTTTTAGTATGTTAAATTAACTGATTTGATAAACCAAAATAGTGAATAATGAAAAAGTTTATTGGTATATTTGTCACAATGATTTGGTAAGTACATGACAGGAAACTTTAACAGAGAGCTTCGGTAGCTGAAAAGAAGCAAGGGGAATGTCGTAGAAAATGGCCAAGGAGTGTACTAGCCCGAGCTGAAAAGTAAGGCGCTAGCGGCTGCATCCGTTATTAATGCTAGAGTATGATAGTACTTGAAGAGGAACGATTCGTGAGGGTCGTTTAAATTAGAGGTGGTAACACGCAAAAAAGCGTCCTCAAGCAAATAATTATTTATTTGTTTGAGGATGCTTTTTTTTTGTGAATTAAAGGAGGTTAAACAATGATTGAATTAAAAGATATCTCAGTTACATTTAGTGGGAAAAAGGAAGTTCAAGCGGTAAAAGATGTTAATTTATCCATCGCAAAGGGTGATGTTTTTGGTATTGTGGGTTATTCAGGAGCAGGTAAAAGTACATTAGTTCGCGTCATAAATTTTTTGCAAAAACCGACAGCTGGTATCGTGCAGATTGGTGAAACGGTTGTTAATGATTTGACTAGTAAACAGTTACGAGAGTTACGACGGTCGATAGGGATGATTTTCCAACATTTCAATTTAATGGACAATCGAACGATTTTTGATAATGTCGATTTTTCGTTGAAATATTCAGGGAAATCAAAACAGCAACGAAAACAAAAAGTTAGTGAATTGTTAGAATTGGTTGGTATCGCAGATAAAGCAAATAATTATCCAAGCCAATTGTCAGGTGGTCAGAAACAACGGGTTGCGATTGCGAGAGCCTTAGCAAATGACCCAGAAGTGCTATTATGCGACGAAGCAACTAGTGCCTTAGATCCAAAGACTACGCGTCAAATTCTAACATTATTAAAACAATTAAATAAAAAATTGAATTTAACCATTGTGCTAATTACACATGAAATGCAGGTGGTGAAAGAGATTTGTAACAAGGTTGCTGTTATGGAACAAGGACGTGTCATTGAGCAAGGTGACTGTGTGCAATTGTTTAGCGCACCACAAGCCACGCTTACAAAAGAATTTATTCGGACCGCTACTCATGTAGACCACGCACTAGCAACTATCCTAGAAAATCCAAAATTCAATCAATTAGCGCCCAATGAATGCTTAGTTGAATTATCTTATGTTGGTGAGCAAACCAAAGAGCCAATCATTTCACAACTCTATTCGAAGTTTCAAGTGGTGACGAATATTTTGTATGGCAATGTAGAAATTGTTCAAGAGCAAGCGTTAGGGAGCTTAATTGTGACGCTTCAAGGTGACGCTAACCAACGCCAACGGGCAGTAGATTATTTACGTGAGCAACACGTCAAAGTGGCGATGCTATCTGATATAGATCGAAAAATTATAGACGATGAAGAAGGAGGGCTTGCATCATGAGTGAATGGGTTCAACAATTATTACCTAATGCTAGTAAAATTCCTAGCGAAATCATTGAAGCGACCAGGCAGACACTCTATATGGTCTTTTGGACTTCGTTAATTGCAGGTGTATTAGGGATTCTATTGGGCGTCGTTTTGGTTGTGTCAAGAAAAGATGGCATATTAGAGAATCGTTTTATCTATCAATGTTTAGATAAAGTTATCAATATTGTCCGTTCTATCCCATTTATTATTTTATTATCGTTGTTGGCCCTGTTTACTCGCTTCATTGTAGGCACGACTATCGGTGAAAAAGCAGCACTTGTTCCTTTAGTCATCGGCGTTATCCCATTTTTTGCTCGCCAAATTGAAATTGCCCTATTAGAAGTAAATCCTGGTGTGATTGAAGCCGCTCAAGCAATGGGGACCCATCCATTAGGTATTATTTTTAGAGTCTATTTGGTGGAAGGGTTAGCGGGAATTGTTCGTGTTTCTGCTTTAACGATTATTAATGTCATCGGTTTAACAACAATGGCCGGCGCAGTTGGTGCAGGTGGTATTGGCAACCTTGCTATATCTCGTGGTTACAATCGTTTCCAAACAGATATTACCGTCGTTGCGACCTTAATTATTTTAGTATTAGTTTTTATTAGTCAATTTATTAGTAACCTAATTATCAAAAAAATCAAACATACTTAGGAGGAATTTTTCCATGAAAAAATATATTAAAAGTTTTGTTATCTCAGCTTTTACGTTAACAGCCTTAATCGGATGTGGTAATCAAGCGGCATCCAATGATTCAAAGGATACTCAAACGGTCAAATTAGGGTTAATCGGTTCGGATACCGATGTGTGGGACGATGTTAAAGCTCGTTTAGCAGATGAAGGCATTACCTTAGAATATGTCAGTTTTACCGATTACAATCAGCCCAATGCTGCGCTAAATGAAGGGGAAGTTGACTTGAATTCGTTCCAACACCAAATTTTTCTAGATAATTATAATGCCGAACACGGAACTGATTTGGTTTCAATTGGAAATACTGTTAATGCTCCACTTGGTATCTACTCAGACAAACTAAAAGATGTTAAGGAGCTAGGAAAAAATGCGACCGTGGCGATTCCCAATGATGTCACGAATGGAGGACGTGCGCTATTGCTTTTACAATCTGCTGGATTGATTAAAGTGGATGAAGCTAAAGGGCATACGCCAACGCTTTCGGATATCACTGAAAATAAATTGAATTTAGCTATTACCGAGTTGGATGCTTCACAAACGGCACGTGCGTTACAAGATGTCGATATTTCAGTAATAAATAGTGGCGTCGCAGTCGATGCAGGCTTCCTGCCAACCCAAGAGGCTATTTTCTTAGAGCCAGTTGATGAAAGTTCAAAAAGCTATGTTAACATCATTGTAGCGCGCAAAGAAGACGAAAATAATGACTTATATCAAAAAATAGTTGATGCTTACCAAACGGAAGAAACAGCAAAAGTTATTGAAGAAACCTCAAAAGGTTCGAGTATTCCAGCTTGGGAAACATTTGGACGTAAATAATTAATTAATGAATAGCGGAGGAATGTACATATGAATATTTATTATAAAAAAATCAAAGAAGTCATCTCGTCAAAATTAGAAGAATATCAAGCTATCGCATTAGATATACACGCCCACCCGGAAATAAGTAATTATGAGTTCTATTCATCTGAATGTTTAATCAACTTACTAATTAGCGAAGGATTTGCGGTTGAAAAGGGAGTGGCTGGTCACCGAACAGGTTTTACTGGAAATTATGTTTCCAACAAAAAGGGGCCAACCTTGGTATTTTTAGCTGAATTTGATGCTTTGCCAGGGATCGGGCATGCATGTGGCCATAATTTGTTTGGGGTTTATTCTATTTTGGCTGCCACTGCGCTCAAGTCGATTATTGATGAAGTCGGTGGTGAAATTCGGGTCTACGGAACACCAGGTGAAGAAGGTGGTGAAAACGGATCAGCTAAAGGAAGTTTTGTTCGCGAAGGCTTCTTCGACGATGTAGATGCGGCGCTCTGTGTTCATCCAGCCCATCAATACGGTCGTACGACTGCCTCTTTAGCAAATGATCCTGTCGATATTAAATTTTTTGGAAAAGCCTCTCATGCGGCAGGTGCTCCTGAGCAAGGAATCAACGCGCTTGAAGCCTTGATCCAAGTCTTTAATAGCATTAACAGTTTAAGGTTACATTTACCAAAAGATGTGAATATACATGGTATTATCACTGACGGTGGTGTAGCAGCTAATGTTGTACCAGAGTTTGCAGCTGGTCGTTTCTACTTGCGGGCTGCCAATCGTCAAACACTAGATACTGTCTATCAAAAAGTTGAAAATATAGTGAAAGGCGCAGCACTGGCTACTGGTACAACTTACGAATTTGGTCTGTTTCAAAATTCAGTCGATGATGTCATTGTAACACCAAGTTTTGATGACGTGTTTTTTAAACATGTTAAGGACTTAGCTATTCCTGAACGCGAAATCGATTTAGAACTTAGAACTAGCTTGGGCTCATCAGACGTCGGGAATGTTAGCCAGGTCATTCCAACTATTCAACCAACAGTTTCCATTTCAGATGACTATATAGCAGGTCATTCAGAAGAGTTTAAAGTAGCTGCTAAAAGCGAGAAAGGCTTATCATCGATTGCGATAGCGGCAGAACTTTTAGCACGAACAGCCTTGGATTTGATTCAAGAGCCTAATCTCTTAGATGCTATTAAAGCTGACCATCAACATAGTTTGGCTAAAGGCAATTAATCATTTGTTTTATCCGCTAAGACTTAGCTTATTAGGTGTTAGCGGATTTTTTTGTTATGATAAATATAACGAATAATAACAAATAGGAGAGTTATAGCATGTCAATAAATAAAAAAATGCAGGTACTTATCAATTATGGACAATCATTACCGTACGCAAAGGTTTATCATCGGGAAGATTGGGATGTCTATTATTTTGATATTTTTGGCAAAATGTTCGGGTTACTCTCGCCATTAGCTAGTCAGGACACAACATTGTCATTAAAAAATACACCCGAACAAAACGAAGAGTGGCGAGAATTGTACCCAGATGATATCATTCCGGGATTTCACCTAAACAAAAAACACTGGAATACGATAGCCATTGCTAACGAAACGATAACAGAAGAGTTGTTATGCCAATTGATAAAAATCTCCTACTCATTAGTTTGTCAAAATTTAAAGAAAGAGCAAAAACAACTTATTGCGAAGGTTACTGAAGATGAATAATTATTGGTTAGAAGCTAGTTGGTGGTGTGGAAGTTGGGACTGTGAAATAACGTTTACCAAAAATCAAGACGAAACATGGTTATTAATTATAAATGAGATCACCAGAGCCAATCGGTTAGTGTTAAAAAAAGTCATTGAAACAGATAACCAATATGTATTAATAGGAGAAGAGGCTGATTATTTTTTTACGAAGATATGTGACGAACAATTATTATTTCAACAAGTAGCGAAACCAGGGCGCTTAGGCATGACTCAACAAGTTATTTTAAAGAGGATGCCCTGATTTTATGAACTTTTTTATATTTAATTTAAAAAAATACATCTAGCTAGCCAGTTGTTGACTTGCTGTAGTAAGATAAATATATAAAAGATGAACTCGTGTTATTTAAACTCTTCAAATCATAACATAAACAAGATGTTATCAAATAGGAACTGTTTAATGGCCAAACGAGTGATTCTTAAGCATTAAAAAAAATTTTCAAACAGACAAATACCCCCATATTTTGTCTGTTTGACCAAATCATGTTATAAGTCCCCATCCTATCTTATAGCATAGATTGCGATAACTCCCTGTTTTTTTAATCACGAACTGGCTGAAAATTAGTACCCCAACTAACAGAGTAAGCACAAAAAAAGACTACGATAGTGGTCTTTTTTTGTGTTAATAAGTAGGGGGACTGACGTATACTATAATAGAACAAAAATATTAGAAGAGTTGGAGTAGTATTGAATGAAAAATAGTATCGAAAAAATCAATCAATTTAGAGATGAGCGCAACTGGCGACAATTTCATAATGCGAAGGATCTAGCACTGTCTGTATCTTTAGAAGCAGCGGAATTGTTAGAAATTTTCCAATGGCGTTCAAGCGAGGAAGCGATAGCAGCCGAACCAGAACACTTGAAAGAAGAAATTGCTGATGTTTTAATTTATACATTAATGTTAGCGGATGATTTACAAATGGATGTTTCTGAAATCATCGACGAAAAACTAGCAAAAAACGCAATTAAATATCCTATTGTCGACACAATAGACGATCAAAATAGTTAATTTTAAATCAATTAGTAAAATCTAAATGAGAGAGCGAATATAAGTTGTTCTCTCATTTTTTTAATAGGACAAATAATTTTTAACGGGTATTATATGATTAAATGACTAATTGTTTCCTATTCAATAGGAAAGTACAAATTTGTATGAATAAACGAAAAAAATTAAACTATAAGTAAATTACATATTTAAAGGTTATCGTTGTTACAATTGTGTTATTAGGGAATCTAACAAAGGAGGAATTGATATGGACATTAATTTGAGAGGGAATTCAGAATAATTGTCAATGAGAATCATCCTGACAATTGCGGATGTGCGGGATCAGTTAAATCAGGCATTAGATTTGGCACTCGAAAAGGATTTTGTGAAATCGAATCATTGTTTACATGAATCTCAAAAAATAATGAATTTAGCTATTGAAATGAGCGAAAGCATAGTAGCCCATAATCAGTTGAATGAAAAATTATCATTAGATTTTTTAAAAACTATTTCAGAAATGATCACAGCCAGTCAAAAAGATGTTGAAAGTATGGCTAAGCTATTACCAGTTTTAGAGGAGAAATTTTTATCGCCTATTAAATAACATTTGGAATGTTATTAAGATTGTGAATAGGTGAAACTTAGCACAGTCAGTTTGCTTTTGATTTTACATTGTCTGAATATCAAAGTAAAATAGATAATTATTATGTCACGAGAGGATGTTAAAGGTGAAAGAGTATCAATTAATAGAAGAACTTGGTAAGCAAGATTTGCCAATTTCCTCTGTAATTCTCTCAGATAAATTATGCGTGTCAACCAGAACTATTAGAAATTACGTAAGTAGAATTAATCAACATTTTAAACATAATGTTATTGTCTCTAGTTCTAAAGGTTATTTATTAAAAAAAGAATTTTATGAAGAAATAGCTTTTTATTATAGTGATTATGCTGCGCATAACTTTGAACAACGCAGGAAGAATTTGATAAAACAATTTTTATTAGCAACTGATGGTTTAGAGTGGGACGACTTATTAAATGAATATAATGTATCTGAAACGACACTAAAGAATGATTTAAAGAGCATTAGGCTGTTTTTTTTAGAAAATGGTTTATCCATACTTCATAGAAACAGGCACTTCGCAATCAGTGGTGATGAAAGAATTATTAGAAACTTAATTAAAGATATTTTCATTATGGCTGATTATGATGTAACCTCTTCGTTTTTCAAAAATCAAGACTTATTAACTGATGAAGAAATTAGTTTCATCTATCGGTTGGTTGAGACTAAATTACAATATTATAATGTTATGATTAGTAAATTTGTGATGAGTAATATCATACTATACTTGGTTATTATGATAAAAAGGCTTCAACAAGCTGCTTATCTACCAAAAAAAGAAAAGATTGTACTTTCAAAAGATAAAATGGAGTATCTAATTGCACAAGAAATTATTGAGACATTAGCACATAGGTACCAATTTGACCCGCGAGAGGAAGAGATAACCGAATTAAGGACTATGTTCGTTGGAAATATTACTAGTTATCAAGGGGTTAAACAAGTTAATCAAGTAGTTGATAAAGAATTTCAGAAGGTGATAGAGTTTATTTTGGAGGAGGTAAACGCTGTCTATGGCTTTGATTTGCAAGCAAAAGGGTTTAAAAATAAACTAACGATGCATCTTCATCAGATGATTGAACGTGTTCGCGAAGGGATTGTGATTAATAATCCACTCTTAAGTTTAAAGAATACCCGTGATATAATGCTGAATAATCTAGGGTTGTTAGTTGGAAAAATTGTACAGGACAAGTTAGGTATTAAAATACCAGAGGAGGAAATGGTATATATTTCGGCTCACTTTGGCATTTATTTTGAAGAAGAAATTGAAGAGCTACCTGTTACTATAGGGATAATATCCCCGTCATTTTCTTACAATCATTTAGAAAATAAATTGATTAGAAAATTAGAACAGTTTTATGGCGAACGCATTGTGGTAAATGAGTTTGTGATGGATTATTGTGATATTAACAGATCATTAGTTTCAGATTTAGTTATTTCAACCATTTCATACCAAGGCGTTGATAACCAAGAAGTAGTTACTTTATCCCCTTATTTTACAGATGTTGATATTCAAAAAATAGAAAAAAATATACTGGCAGTTAAGTTGAAACGTAAAACGGAAGCTTATCAACGTTTCACGACTAATTTCATTAAAGAAGAACTATTTCAGCTTAATATGAAAACAACTTCAAGAGAAGATTTGCTTGAATCGATGACTAAAAAGTTAGTTAACAGTCAAATTGTTTCAGATGATTATTTGAATGATGTTTTGGAAAAAGAATCGTTATCTTCATCGAAATTAGGAGAATTTGCTATCCCTCATGCGCTAAATAGAAAAGCTAATCAGTCAACTATTTCTGTCTGGTATGACACTCAAAGCCAAGGCTTGAAGTGGGGAGATGAAGGACGGGTTAAATTAGTTCTTCTTTTAACTATTACAAAAGAAGATCAAGATGAACTAAATGATTATTTACAGTTATTGTTGAATATATTATCCGATCCACAAAAAGTTCAGGAATTATTACTTCAAGAGAGTTTTAGCTATTTCATTGATAAAGTCAATGAGTTCATTCAAGTTGAAGTTGAAACCCAATATTAAACGTAAAAAAGTAGTCGATAATGGCTGCTTTTTTACGTTTAATATTGGGTAATGATAGAGGAAAAGTATTGATATGTTATAATAAACCCAGTAAATAAAACTAGGAGGGATTAGATATGGAATTGTATAGAGAAATAAACTTAATTGACAATAATAAAATTATTTTTTGGTTAAATGTAATCAGCATCCCACTATTTATAATCTTTTATTTCATGTTTTCATTAATTGCGACTTTTAATAATCAGAGTATTAGTGCTGATTTATCAATATTTATGTTGCTGATAGTGCTTGTTAGTTATTTTGTGCTCATTATCATTCATGAATTGATTCATGGTATCTTTTTTAAATTATTTAACAAAGAGGGGAAAGTTAAGTTTGGTGTAAAAAATGGGCTAGCATATGCGACTAGTCCAGGGTTTTTTTATTCTAAAACCCAGTTTATTGTTGTATTACTAGCACCTTTCACTTTGATCAGTATAGGGTTATATATATTCTACCTGATAAGTATCGTGTCTAGCTTTGTTTTCGTGACGCTTGCGAGTCTGCATGCTGCGTCATGTATTGGTGATTTTTATTTCACTTGGTTAGTGGCTAGAGCCCCAGAGAGTATTGTGGTGGAAGATACTGAACAAGGAATGTCTTTCTATCATAATTTAAACTAATTAAATGAAAAGCAAGTCTCGAGAATGTACCCGAGACTTGTTTTTTTTTAGTGAAACAGAGTCTGGACAATTAATTGGAAGTTTAATAAACATAAGACAATAGTGGCTACCCAACCTAGAACAGTTACCCATGTTTTGTTTTTAAATTGTTCCCCCATAATTTTACTTGAACTGGTGAAATACACGAGCGGAATCATCGCAATCGGTAAAGCGATACTTAGGAAGACCTGTGAGTAAATAAGTAAATTATCTAATGCTTCTTCATTATCACCAAACAAATACGCGCAAATAAGGACGGGCACAACTGAAATTAATCGGGTAACAAGACGTCTTAGCCAAGAAGGGATTTTTAAGTGGATAAATCCTTCCATGACTATTTGACCAGTCAATGTACCGGTGATAGTGGAATTTTGACCTGATGCTAGCAAGGCAACAGCAAACAAAGTGCTAAGTAAAGGGCTAGCAACAGCACCAGCGTAATTCGTATCTTGTAGCGCATTGTATAGACTTGAGAAGGTACCTAAATCATCACCGTGACCAAAGAATAAGGCGCCCCCAAGGATTAGTAATAAACAATTAACGAAAAAAGCGGCGCTTAATTGAATATTAGAATCCCACGTTGCGAATTTTACGGCTTTTGCTATTTCCCGTTGGTCGGAAGAATCAATTTTTCTGGATTGGGAGATAGATGAATGCAAGTATAGATTGTGCGGCATTACAGTAGCACCAATAATACCTAGAGACATTGTTAATTCACCGGGATGCATTACTTGTTTTTTGGGAACAAACCCTTTGAAAATTTCAGGTATGTTTGGTTGTGCGATAATTACTTCATATAAGAATACGAATAAAATCACTCCGATAAGTAAAACAACAATTGCTTCGATTTTTCTAAACCCTAATTTCATTAGTAATAATAAAACAAATACATCAAAAACGGTTAGGAAGATTCCGTATAATAGGGGAATTCCAAATAGCAAGTTTAAAGCAATAGCCCCTCCGATTACTTCGGCAATATCCGTTGCCATAATAGCAAGTTCAGCTATGATCCATAAGAAGAATGACATTTTCTTACCTGTCAATTTTTGTGTGGCTTGAGCTAAATCCATTTGGGTGACGATGCCTAGTTTGGCGGACATATATTGCAGTAACATCGCAATTAAGCTTGAGAGCATAATAATGGAAAGCAATAAGTAACCATATTTTGCCCCACCTCCTATAGAAGTAATCCAGTTTCCGGGATCCATGTATCCAACGGCTACTAATGCACCAGGACCGGAAAATGCGATTAAATTTTTGATAAAACTTTTATCAGTTGGTACCTCAACTGTAGCATGTACCTCACTAAGGCTTTTCATTTGAGGGGTTTCTATCGACTCGATATTATTTGACATATTACAACCTCCTTTTTAGGTGTGCCTAAATATATTAATATCGTACTCCTAAAAAATAAAAAAATCAATCATAAAACGTTCTATATTTCAAAAAAAGACTAGGGACTTAAATTCATGAGTTGGATTCATTGTTTATTAACTATCATTATACATTTATAGTACATTATGACGTAATACATCTTATAAATTTTAGTGAACGCAACTAAACACGAACATTGTGTAACGTTTTACTTAAAAAATACGGAATATCTATTGCAATTTTCACGAAGCAAATTTATAATGAGGTTGTTCTTAATAAGTGAACAATTCAACTTTTTAGGTTGTTAATGTTCGTAATTTAATTTAAAAGGGGAATCGTAATGGACAAGTTTTTCAAACTGAAAGAAAATGGCACCACAGTTTCTAGAGAGGTAATTGCAGGTTTGACAACCTTCTTTGCAATGAGTTACATCTTGTTTGTAAACCCAAACATTTTATCTCAATCAGGGATGCCGTTTCAAGCAGTTTTCTTAGCAACAATTATTTCTTCAATTATTGGAACATTAGTGATGGGATTATTTGCTAACGTACCGTATGCACAAGCACCAGGGATGGGCTTAAATGCATTTTTCACCTTTACCGTCGTATTTGGTTTAGGTTACTCTTGGCAGCAAGCTTTAGGAATGGTTTTCTTATGTGGTATTATTAATATTTTGATTACAGTAACTAAAATTAGAAAAATGATTATTAAAGCAATTCCAGAAAGCTTACAACATGCCATTGGTGGCGGGATTGGGATTTTCGTTGCTTATGCAGGTTTAAAAAGTGCTAACTTATTAAGTTTCTCAGGAGATGCTGGTTCAATTACTAATTCAATCGTAGACAATGGCCAAACTGTTAGCGTAAATATTAATGGTGGAGTCGTTCCTGGTTTAGCAATGTTTAATAGTCCTGAAATGATTTTGGCTGTTATTGGTTTAGTCTTAACAATTATTTTAGTGTCATTAGATGTTAAAGGTGGTATTTTAATTTCAATTATCGGTACGACGTTAATCGGTATTTTAATGGGTGTGGTTGATTTATCCGCAGTTGACTTCAAAAACAATTCATTAGGTAGCTCAATCAAAGAACTAGGTACGACGTTTGGGGCAGCTTTTGGTTCAGAAGGTTTGCCAAGTTTATTTGAAAATACGAAACGTATTCCATTAGTTTTAATGACGATTTTAGCGTTTAGTTTATCTGATACATTTGATACAATTGGAACTTTCATCGGAACAGGTCGTAAAACAGGAATCTTCAGTGCAGAAGATGAAGCGGCATTGGAAAATAGTACTGGTATGAAATCAAAAATGGACCGTGCACTATTTGCCGATGCAATTGCAACATCTATTGGTGCAATTTTCGGTACGTCTAATACAACAACTTTTGTTGAGAGTGCAGCAGGTATTGGTGCAGGTGGTCGTACAGGATTAACTTCCGTTGTAGTAGCTATCTTATTTGCTTTAAGTAGCTTGTTCGCACCATTAATCGCTGTCGTTCCAGCTCAAGCAACAGCGCCTGTTTTAATCGTTGTTGGTATCATGATGTTAAGCTCATTTACAGAAATTAACTGGGGTAATTTAGATGAAGCTATTCCAGCATTCTTTGCTTCAGTCTTTATGGGTCTATCTTTCAGCATTTCTTATGGTATCGCGGTAGGTTTCATCTTCTATGTTATCTTGAAAGTAATCAAAGGTAGAATTAAAGATATTTCTCCAATTGTGTGGATTATTACAGCCTTATTTATTTTAAACTTTGTGATTATGAGTGTTTTATAATTAGGTGTACGAGAAGAGTTTGAACATTAATGTTCAAACTCTTTTTTCTTTTTTCTCTGAATAAGTGAATCCAGTCAATGAGTTATGCTATAATAAAGCATAAATAAACAATATAGAATTGAGTGGATTATATGAAAGACTTATTAGGAACTGTTTGGACGGGTTTAATTACTGATGAAAATGATACATCATATTATGTTCAAAAGAATGGTTTTACGTTTAAATTAGCTAAAAGTGAAGGGGAACGCCAACTTGGTGATGCTGTTGAAGGGTTTGCTTACCTCAACCAAAAAGGTGAAGGTGCCTTAACGACACAAATACCAGAAATTGTTAAAGGAAAATACGGGTTTGCTGATGTTGTCGGTACACGTCGCGACTTAGGTGCCTTCATTAATATTGGCTTAGGGGATAAAGATATTGCTTTATCTTCAGACGAATTACCCGCTATGAAGGAATTATGGCCGAAGAAAGATGATCGTTTATATGTGACGTTACGTACTGACGAAAAAGACCGTTTATGGGCGGAATTAGCAGATGAAGAGCGAGTAGCTGCGATGAGTCGTCCGGCAACTGAAGACATGCATAATAAAAATGTGACAGGAACTGTTTACCGCGTGAAAGTCGTTGGGACATTCGTTCTAACAGAAGACTATCATTTAGCCTTTATTCATCCTTCAGAACGTTTTAATGAACCTCGTTTAGGTGAGAAAGTAACCGGTCGTGTTATCGGTATTCGACCAGATGGTATGTTAAATATTTCGTTGAAACCTCGTGCGCACGAAGTTATTTCAGATGATGCCAATATGGTTTTAACATTTTTGCGTCAATCTCGTGAGGGTAAAATTCCATTTACCGATAAATCAACACCTGATGAAATCAAGGAAATGTTTGCTATTAGTAAAGCACAATTTAAACGTGCTCTAGGTAGCTTGATGAAAGCTAAAAAAATTAAACAGGAAAATGGTTATACTATTTTAATTGAAGAACAAGAACAAAAATCGACTAAAGGATAATTAAGTTCGTGTTTAGGATGTGATCATTGTCAATCACATCCTTTTTTAGGAGGGGAAATGTTGAGCAGTCAAAAAAATGAAAAAAAACAGTCTGTATTCGGGAAACTAGCATTAATTCAAGGTTTGTATTGGGTCATGTTTTGTAGTGTGAGTGGGTTTGCGACCGTTTATATGTTGGATCGTGGAATCAGTGATGCAATGGTCGGTATCATTATTGCTATCGCGAGTCTGATTTCGGTAGTTGTTCAAATAGCAACAGGTTTTATAATGGAAAAAATGCCAAGTTTAAGTTTAAGAAAAATTATTAGTGGTAGTCTGTTGACGATGGGAGTCATTAATCTATTATTAATGTTTTTCAATCAATCTGATGCCTTAATTGCGCTACTCTATTGTTTGGCTGTCGTTTTGTTATACAATGTGCAACCACTCATGACCAGTCTGGTATACGAATACGTCAACGCTGGCTATCGTGTATCATTCTCAATTACTCGTGGGATTGGTTCTGGAACGTATGCCCTAACGTCTTTCTTATTAGGGGGATGGTTAGCGAAACATAGCAGTTTATCTATTCCTGTTGTGACGACAGTCGTCGCGTTCTTCTTATTAGCGTTACTGTTTTACTTGCCTCACATAGCTGATGACAGAAATGTTTTGAATAAGACTGTCCATGAAGAAAAGCAGGTAACAACTAATTTATTAAAAAAATATCCTAGTTTACTCCCGTTGCTTGTGGCAATTGCGATGGTTTTTACCTTCCACACGATAGTTAACGTGTTCTTGCCTCAAATAATTACCCATGTAAATGGTACGAAAAGTCAAGTAGGTTATGCCATCGCCATTGCTAGTGTAGTTGAAATTCCAGTAATGTTTGGTTTTCAGTGGTTAGAAAGAAAATTTAAGGTTCGTAACTTATTGAAAATTTCGGTCATTTTCTTCTTTATTCGTAGCGTGTTGTATCTAGTTGCAGGAAACTTCTTGCAAATTGTTCCGGTTCAATTGCTCCAAATGTTTTCATTTGCAATCATAACTCCAGCATACGCTCATTATATTAATGAACTAACGGAGAAAAAGGATAATGTGAAAGGGCAAACGTTTGTAATGGCTGCAGTGACAGCTGGGAATGTTTTTGGTAGTTTTATTGGTGGACAAATCATCACTTATGGTGGGGTCAAAAACATGTTAGGATTAGGCGTCGCCGTGATGGTGATTGGTGTAATTGCTATGTTTTACAGCATGAAAGTCGATAAATTGCAAACAAATCATTAGAATTCTTGATAAATAAGCTAAACTATTTTATAATTATTATAAATAGTTTAGCTTATTTTTGGTTGCTAGATTATAATTATTACAAATAAGAGGTGTCGAGATGTCAGAAAAGCAAATTGAATCAATTCGGACCCAACTGCATGATGGTGGCTATAAATTAACACCTCAACGAGAGGCAACTGTCCAAGTTTTAATTGAGAATGAAAAAGATCATTTAACCGCTGAAGAAATCTATTTATTAGTTAAAATGAAAAGTCATGATATCGGTTTGGCTACTGTTTATCGAACCTTAGAAATGCTTACAGAACTAAAAATTATTGATAAAATTAGTTTTACAGATGGTGTAGCACGCTATGATTTGCGAAAAGAAGGGGCTAAACATTTTCACCATCATTTATTATGTTTAGAGTGTGGCGACATTGAAGAAATTGAGGAAGATTTATTATTAGAAGTCGAAAAACTTGTTGAACGAGATTTTCGTTTCAAAGTAAGCGATCATCGTTTAACTTTTCATGGCGTTTGTCATAAGTGTCAAACCAATTAAAAATAAGCAACGTAAAGGTTTTGCGTTGCTTATTTTTTTGTTATAATAGTTTACATAATATTTATACGGAAAACAGAATGAGGTGAAAACATGAACGAATCAGTTGAAGAATATATTCATCATTTAAAAGTTGAACGCGGATTATCAAAAAATAGTATTGAAAGCTATACACGAGATTTACGTCAGTACTTAGCTTTTTTGGAAAAAGAAGGCTTAACAGAATGGCAAGTGGTTGATCGCTATCATGTCTTGGCGTTCTTGAAACAACTAAGTGATGAAGGCAAATCAGCAGCGACTAGTATTAGAATGGTGTCAACCTTACGTAAGTTTCATCAATTTTTACGCTTGGAACGTATTACTGATCAGGATCCTATGCAATACGTTGATACACCTAAAAAAGGGAGCACGTTACCGAAAACATTGTCTCTATCAGAAGTCGAAAAAATCATTGATGCACCTGATACTAATACCATTTTAGGAATTCGAGATCGTGCTATATTCGAAGTGATGTACGCAACAGGACTTCGCGTGACAGAATTAATTACCTTGAAACTAGACAATCTTCATTTATCACTTGGCCTGATTCAAACAATCGGTAAGGGTGATAAAGAGCGTATTATTCCGTTAGGTGATCACGCGATTAAATGGATTAATACCTATTTAGACGAGGCTCGACCATTCCTTGCTGATGTACAGAAACCAACCAATATATTATTTTTAAATCATCGTGGTGGAGGGTTCTCTCGTCAAGGTATTTGGAAAAATCTAAAGCAATACGTTGTCCAAACAGGGATTAAAAGCGAGGTAACACCTCATACGTTGCGTCATAGTTTTGCGACCCATCTCTTAGAAAATGGCGCAGATTTACGTGTTGTCCAAGAGTTGCTGGGACATTCGGATATTTCGACGACTCAAATTTATACACACATTACCAAAAAACGAATGGCTGAAGTTTACAAGCAATATTTCCCTAGAGCGTAAAACACTACACCTGTTACTTAGTAGTATGCTATAATATTGAAGTTAATCACACATGAAAGGTGTCGGAAATGGTAGAATTGAATTTAAAATTAGAGGTATTTGAAGGACCTCTTGATTTATTATTGCATTTAATTAAAACCTTAGAGGTGGATATTTATGATATTCCGATAGCGCAAATCACTTCTCAATACATGAAATTCATTCATTCCATGAAAGAGCTTCAATTAGAAGTGGCCGGTGAGTATATGGTAATGGCTGCGACGTTAATGTCAATTAAAAGTAAAATGTTATTGCCAAAACAAGAGCTTATTTTTAACGATGATGACCTAATGGCCGAAGAAGATCCTCGGGACGCGCTAGTTGCCCAACTTCTAGAGTATCGTAAATTTAAGTACGCAGCGGGTGTTTTAAAAGAAAAAGAGCAACAACGTGGGGACTATTATTCAAAAGGGCCAATGGACTTAGATCATTATCAAGAAGAAATACCTGAACTTGAACCAGACCAAGTCACTACGATTGATTTGTTTTTTGCCTTTCATGATGTTTTAGAGCGACGTAAACATAAAATAAAACAAGAAACGACGATTAAACCGGATAAAAATTCGATTGAAGCACAAATGAATTGGATTGAAAACCAAATTAAATCAGCTGATAAAACGCGTGGCCTGTCATTTGACTCTTTATTTCAAACGTATACTCGTAGTGAGATTGTCACGACATTTATGGCAATGTTAGAGCTGATCAAGAAAAAATCGATTATCGCACGCCAAGCAGAGCCATACGCGCCCATCCTATTATTTGAAAACAGTATAGAAGAAGTGGAGTAAATAAGCATGACCTCTTTACAAAGTAAGATAGAAGCGTTATTGTTTGTCGTAGGGCAAGAAGGTGTCTCTATAGACGAACTGGCCTACTATACACAGCAACCAACAAGTATTATCTATCAAGAAATAGAACATTTAATGAATAAATATCAACAAGATGAAAACTCCGCCTTAAATATTTTAGAAGTTGGGACGCAATTTGTACTAACGACTAAAAAAGAAATGGCAGAACTATTAAAAGATTATGCGCAATCGTCATTGTCTCATAATTTGTCTCAAGCAGCCCTGGAGTCGTTATCAATTGTCGCTTATAAGCAACCTATTACTAGGGTGGAAATTGATGAAATCCGTGGCGTTCAATCAGCAGGTTCTTTACAGAAACTGCTTTCTCGTAATTTAATTGAAGAGCGAGGTCGTTTGGATGGGCCAGGACGTCCAATTTTGTATGGTACTACTAATTATTTCATGAACTATTTTGGTTTAGAAACACTGAATGATTTACCGTCGATTGAAGAGATGGAAAAAGAATTTGCAGAAGAGTTACCGACCGATTTGTTCTTTGATCGATTCAAGGAAGAAATAGCGGTAGAACCAGAAGCTAGTTTTGATTCACAAGATTTAACCGACTATTTGAATGAACAACAAATAAAAACTAGCGAGTAACTCTTGCGAAAGGATGAATAAACAAAATGGAAGAAGTTAGATTACAGAAGTTCCTTGCCCAAAGCGGTGTGGCTTCAAGAAGAAAATCAGAGGAATTAATCGCTCAAGGGAAAGTAACAGTTAATGGTAAAAAAGTGACAGAGATGGGCGTTAAAGTGACGAAGAAAGATGTTATCGAGGTTAATGGAATTCCGTTAACACGCGAAGAAAATGTTTACTTTATGTTATATAAACCTAGAGGCGTTGTGTCGACAGTTTCTGACGATAAAGATCGTACGGTTGTAACGGATTTTCTACCAGGAGTTCATGAACGAATTTTCCCAGTAGGGCGTTTAGATTATGATACTTCAGGGTTATTACTATTAACGAACGATGGTGAGTTCACGAATAAATTAACGCATCCAAGTTACGAAGTGGATAAAGTTTATGTAACAAAAGTTAAAGGAATTCCTACGCAAAAAGATTTACAAAAATTAGAAAAAGGTATTCGTTTAGAAGGCCGAAAAACCGCGCCAGCAAAAGTGATGATTCTATCACGTGATAAAGCGAACCAAACAGCGATTGTTGAGTTAACGATTCATGAAGGACGTAATCATCAAGTTAAGAAGATGATGGAAGCAATTGGCTATCCTGTTGTTAAACTTAAGCGTGAACGTTACGGTAATTTAGATTTAAAAGGTTTAGCACCTGGTCAATATCGTCGCTTAACACCAAAAGAAGTAAAAGACTTAATGAACTTAGACAAACAAGATTAAGGTTTGTTATTTAAACTAAATCGCTTGTTTTGTGAAATGTTTCATGATAAAATATGTATGTAAAAAAAATAAAGGTTCGTCTTCAGGGGCAGGGTGCAATTCCCGACCGGTGGTTATAGTCCACGACCTATGGCTAGTTTACTAGTTCATGGCTGATTTGGTGAAATTCCAAAACCGACAGTATAGTCTGGTATAAAGAGGATTGAGCTTATTTGATTAGCTCTCAAATAAGATTACTCGCTATTTTTCTGCCCTTATGTGTAGAAAAATAGCTTTTTTTATTTGTTATTGTTAGTCTTTGCGGTTCAGTGAAGATGGATCCTTCTAGGAGGGTTTCAGTTTTGAAAAAGAGTAAAGTACAACGTATGGTGATTATTGCCATGCTAGCAGCCGTGTCATTTGTGTTAATGTTTTTCGCGTTTCCAATCTTGCCAACCGTTCCATTCATGAAAGTCGATTTTAGTGAAATTCCTATTTTAATAGGGACATTCATTCTAGGTCCGATTGCGGGTATTGGTATAGCAGCGTTGCGATCAATTTTGCATCTATTATCAACAGGTTTCAGTATTCCTAATATGATTGGTGATTTAGCCAGCTTCTTAGCGGCAATCGCTTTAATTTTACCAATCTATTACATTTACAAAAACAAGCACAACAATGTAGGTTTAGTTTTTGGACTTGTAGTAGGGGTAGTGACATCAACTGTTGTTATGTCACTGGCTAACTATAGTTTTATTCTTCCTGTCTACGCTAAGTTTGCAGGCTTTGTACTACCAGGAACAATGGCCGACTATATTTTCTTGGGTGTCGTTCCATTTAATTTGGTTAAAGGCGTTATCGTGAATACCTTGTTCTTTGCGGTGTACAAAAGCTTAGTGCCATGGTTAAATAAAAAAGAAGAATCAGCAAAAAATTACGTAATATAAAATAAAAGGAGAATGCCTAATGGAAGTTAGGCATTCTCCTTTTATTTTGTCGTTTTTTCAATCAAAATAGCCCGAGTCGGGCACTTTTTGTATGCTGCAAGACATTGTTCTTCTAATTCGCTTGGAATATTTTTTTCTCGTAATTGGTCGTCTTCTTGAAAAATAACGATACCATCGGCTGTATAGTCAAAAATATCTGGTGCTTTTAGTTGGCATAGTCCACATGCAATACAATTTTCTGGTATAATTTTGGTTAACATCTTATCACCCTTACGAAGAGGTATTTCAATGACATATAGTATTGATGACTTTATTTTATCCCTATTTGCTCACGGCCACAAGGTTAGAGCTTCGACATTATATCAATTATTAAAAGGAAAACGTACTATTTCAATTATTTCATACGGTTTTCTGTACGATGTCTTAAGATATTTTGCCATTTTTTCACGATTGCCTGATTATCAATACCAAGAAATAATTGATCGTTTATTGCGTTCACAATGTTTATTAGAACGTGATGGAAAAGTCATGATTACGACTAAAGGTAAAAAGCACTTAAATGATTGTCAATTGTCGATTAGCTTCGAACACTTAAATAGCTTTAAGCATTATCGCCATGACGAATCCTTTAAGAATTTGTTATTGTTTATTATTCAAGTAACCAGTGAACTGTCTTACGATAATAATGAGTATGTGCCAATCGAATTGAATGGTTATCAACAAATGCTTGTGAAGCGTTGGTTAGCTAGTCAGCTAGCTGATATATCAAAAAAAGAACTGGTCGATCAGCTAGCTAATGAGCTATCAGAAGTAAGTCGTTTTTTCAATGATGATGAAATTAAAGGGTCATTATTGTTTGGTCAGATGAGCGGACATGAATGGACAGGCTACACGCTATCTCAATTAAGTGCCGAATTAGGAATAAGTTCTATCGAGGCTGTGTTACGTGATCGTGAGTTAATGCATCATTTAATTGATCTTCTAGATACCAACCCTGATCAAATTCCATTACTTAAGACTATTTTTCAATTGGTTGCGCGCTATCCATATAATCAAAGTGCCCATCAAAGTTATGAATTGTTTAAGAAAACCTGCGATTTTCAGTATGTGATGAATCAGCGTCGTATTAAACAAAGTACCTTAGAAGAACATCTTTTAGAATTTGCGATAATAGACGAGAAGTTTCCATATGACTTTTTTTTACATCCGGAGTTACTTCAGGTGTTTATCCATCTCAATGAGTTATTTCCAAACGAAAAAGAGTGGAGCTTTAAAGTGATTGAAACAAACAGTCAAGTACCTGTTACTTATTTTGAAATGCGACTCTATCAAATTTATAAACAAAGGATGACGAATAATGGATCAAGTATTTAATGTTTTAAAGCAGCGTTTTGGTCATCAAACGTTTCGGCCGGGGCAAGAAAAGACGATTAGAGCGATTTTAGATGAACAACAGGTTGTTAGTGTGTTACCCACTGGTACTGGAAAGTCGTTGTGTTATCAATTGCCCAGTTATTTATTAAATGGTCAAGTCATCATCGTATCTCCTTTAATTTCGTTAATGGAAGATCAAGTGCGAAGTTTAATAAAGCATGGGGAAAAACATGTGGTCGCGATTAATAGTCAACTTTCTCTTGAAGAACGACAATGGGTTTTTCAGCGTTTAAATCAATATCGCTTTATTTTTGTGACACCTGAATCGTTGATGAATCGTGAGTTAATTAACCGTTTAAAGCATTTGTCGATTTCTATGTTCGTCGTCGATGAAGCGCATTGCATTTCAACATGGGGCATTGATTTTCGTCCTGATTATGAACGACTTTATTCAGTTATTAAAGAGCTTTCTTATCCTAAAGTGCTAGCTTTAACAGCTACTGCAACATCACAAGTGTTAATGGATATCAAAGAGAAATTATTTAATATGTCACTGCCTATTCAGACAATTAACACGTCTGTGAATCGTCCGAATATTTATTATCATGTCGAAGAGATGCAAGCTACAGCTACTAAAAATGAATGGTTGCGAGTATTTGTTAGTCGTTACCAAGGTCCAGGTATGATTTACTGCACAACTCGTAAAGATACTGAAGCTGTCAGTCAGTTTTTAAAGGAGAAAACATCTCTAAAGGTAGCCTATTATCATGGAGGGATGAATGGAGTGGAGCGGGCTAACATTCAGCAACAATTTATTCAAGGATCATTGGATTGTTTAGTTGCCACAAGTGCTTTTGGAATGGGAGTTGATAAAGGGAATATCCGTTATGTTATCCATTATCAGTTGCCTAATAGTTTAGAAAGTTATGTACAGGAATCTGGTAGAGCGGGTAGGGATGGGCAACAATCTGTTTCAATAGTCTTATATGATGAAAACGACCAACGTATTCATCATTATTTTAGAAAAGAACTCGAAAACGAATGGCAAACGTATGCTCAATTAACCGAGATGGAAGATATATCAAAAGATAGCTATTCCGATATCCAAACAAAATGGTTTGATTACCAGGAAAAAGAGCGGTTTTCAAAAGAGGAATTAGAAAATCGCATTAAACAACGATTACAGGATAAACAAAATCAAGTGAATCAAATGCTGTTCTTTTTGAACACAAACGCTTGTCGTCGCGAAGTTATTTTAAAGTATTTTGGTCATGAGTCTATTGAAGCACAAGAAATTTGCTGTGATAATTGTAACGAGTTCTCACAAGAAGGATTACCAATTGGTTTGTACGGTGAGAAGTTAAAAAATCACCAGCAAAAAATAAAAAAACCCGAAGAAATTATAAAGAAACTGTTTAATTCATAGATTTTTTCATGAAAATGTTGTAGTATTTATGAGGATAGGATAACAATTAAGTTAATAAAGTATTTAAGGGGGAGTTTTTCTTGGATAAAAACGATAACAAGCGTGAACCTTGGGAAGAACCAATTTACGAAACGGACTTTGAAGAATCACGTGCTAGGAAAAAAAATAGTTCAAAGGGTAATGCATGGTTCATTACTGCTTTGTTAGCATTATTAGTAGCGATTGTTTTACTGATTGTCTTTATTTTTGTACAAGCGACTCGTACACAAGAATCAACGTTAAAAAATGATACGGGTATTGCCATTCAGACATCTGAAAGCGAAAAAAAAATATCTAGCACTAAAGACTCTAAAACAAAAGAGTCTACAACTGAAGAATCAAAAGATATAGATAAAGATGATGAAAAAACTGAGCAAGAGAAATCTGAAGAAGAAGCTGCTAAAGCAAAAGAAGAAAAAGAACGTGCCGAAGCAGAGCGTTTAGAAGCTGAAAAGAAAAAACAAGAGGAAGAAGCAGCTGCCGCTGCCGCCCAAGAACAAGCTCAACAACAAGCTGAAGCAGAACAACAAGCACAAGTTCAACCTGAAGTAACGCCTGAACAACAAAATCAACAAGAACAAACGCCTGTTCAACAAGGTCAAGTTGAAGGGACCTATACAGTACAAGCAGGTGAAGGTATCTACCGTGCGGCTATTAATGCTGGCATCTCAATGGATACACTAATGCAATTAAACGGCTTAACACCTGACTCAACATTATCAGCTGGACAAGTATTAAGAACTAAATAATGAAGTATTAATAAAAATATTGAGGGGCTGTGACAATTTTGTCACAGCCTCATTTATGATGGGATTTAGGAGTGAATAATATGACAAAAAAAATTAGTATCGCAATTGACGGACCTGCTTCAGCTGGTAAAAGTACGGTTGCTAAACTTTTAGCAAAAAAATTAGACTATGTGTATGTTGATACAGGTGCAATGTATCGAGTGATTACGTATGCTACGTTAAAAAATAATATTGATCCAGCTGATGAACCGGCAATCGTTGCGTTATTAAATACGATTGAGATAGGATTTCAATCAAATGGAGATGCGCCACAAACTGTTTTGATGAACGGTGAAGATGTAACAGATGTGATTCGTGAAGATTTGGTAACAAACAATGTATCTCAAGTATCAGCACACGAACAAGTGAGAAAAAACTTAGTTGCGCGTCAACAAGAAATTGGACGCAATGGTGGTGTAGTGATGGATGGTCGTGACATCGGCACAGCGGTGATGCCTGATGCTGAACTGAAGATTTTCTTAGTCGCTAGTGTTGAAGAGCGTGCAGAACGTCGCTATAAAGAAAATATAGCTAAAGGGATGACAGTTGATTTCGAAACATTAAAACAAGAAATTGCCGATCGTGACCATAAAGACATGACAAGAGACGTATCGCCTTTAGTTCAAGCAGAAGATGCCAAACTTATAGACACAACTGGCATGTCAATTCAAAATGTTGTAGATACCATAGAATCCTTTCTTGTGATATAATAGTTATATCAAAAATAAGTTATTCTACTAGAATTACTTTGTCCAATACGGTACAATTGTTGAGTAAGAGTAGTTTTAGACTATGGATTAGCAAGGAGGTCAAAAGTATGTCAGAATTTGGTTTTGAAAACGTAGAAAATACTTCAATGTTAGATGCGCTAGAAAGTGTACAAGAGGTAAAAATTGGAGATGTTGTCCAAGGAGAAGTTTTACAGATTGAAGACAAACAAGCTTTAGTTGGTATTATTGGTGCAGGTGTCGAAGGGGTTGTTCCACTTAAGGAATTATCTACTTTACCTGTTGAAGATATCAACGATATCATCTCAGTTGGAGATGTTTTAGATTTAGTAGTTATTACAACTATCGGTAAAGATAAAGAAAACGGTAACTATTTATTATCTAAACGTCGTCTAGATGCTAAAAAAATCTGGGCTGATATTGAGGAAGATTTTAAAGCAGACCGTGTAATTGAAGCGCCAATTACAGACGTTGTGAAAGGTGGACTAGTAGTTGATGCTGGTGTACGTGGATTTGTTCCTGCTTCTATGGTAGAAGATCACTATGTATCTGACTTCTCAGATTACAAAGGTAAAACAATGACCTTTAAAATTATCGAAATTGAACCATCAGAAAATCGTTTGATTTTATCACATAAAGCGATTGTTGAAGCTGAAAAAGCAGAATTAAAAGGTAAATTATTAGAAGATATTACAGAAGGTGCTGTTTTAACTGGTAAAGTCGCACGCTTAACAGATTTCGGAGCGTTTGTTGACTTAGGTGGAATTGATGGACTAGTACATGTATCTGAAATTTCACATGCACACGTAGCTAAACCTGAAGATGCTTTAGCAGTTGGGGATGAAGTTCAAGTAAAAGTCTTATCAGTGGATGCTGATAATGAAAGAATTTCACTATCAATTAAAGAAACGCAACCTGGACCTTGGGAAAATGTTGCAGAACAATTTGGAGTTGGAGCGGTTATTCCTGGTGTTGTTAAGCGTCTAACAAGCTTTGGTTCTTTCGTTGAGATTGCACCGGGCGTAGAAGGTCTTGTACATATCTCACAAATTTCACATAAACACATTGCAACACCTCACGAAGTCTTAACTGAAGGCCAAGAAATTGACGTGAAGGTCTTAGAAGTAAAACCTGAGGAACACCGTATAGCGTTAAGTATTAAAGCATTAGAAGAAAAAGAAGAACCTGTAGTTGAAGAAGAAATCGTAGAAGCTTACGAACCAGAAGAAGATGCTGGCTTCACATTAGGGGATTTAATCGGAAAAGATTTAGATTTTTCTGAAGAAGAATAAACAATAACGTATTAAGGGATGTGACTGATTGTCACATCTCTTTTTTTGCAAAACTAACCAATTGTTATTAGTCATACACGATAAAATTTAAAACTAACTAAAAGAAGATACCTTGTATAGGTTATTTATAATTACAGTCATGTCTATATTCTTATAAAATAGCTATCAAAACACAGTTTATTTGAGTTTAACGTCAAATAATGAGAGAATTTACTTGAATTGAGTGATTCAATTAGGTAAACTATGAAAGTATGACGAAATGAAAGGAGATAAGCTAATGGCAAACCCAACAATTGCAATTGTAGGTAGACCTAACGTAGGGAAATCTACATTGTTTAACCGTATCGCTGGAGAAAGAATTTCCATCGTTGAAGACACACCGGGGGTAACTCGTGATAGAATCTATGCTGTCGGTGAATGGTTAGGAAGAGAATTCAGTATTATTGATACGGGTGGTATCGATCTTGGTGATGAGCCTTTCATGGAACAAATCAAGTATCAAGCTGAAATTGCGATGGATGAAGCAGATGTAATTATTATGGTCGCAAGTGGCCGTGAAGGTATTACCGATGCAGATGAGTTAGTAGCACGTATGTTACAACGCTCAACTAAACCTGTTATTTTAGCAATTAATAAAGTAGATAACCCAGAAATGAGAGCCGATATTTATGATTTTTATGCACTAGGATTAGGTGATCCGTATCCAGTGTCAGGAAGTCACGGGATTGGTTTAGGAGATGTCCTAGACGAAGCAGTTAAACATTTTAAATCAGAACAAGAAGAAGAGGACGAAGGGGTCATTAAATTTAGTTTGATTGGGCGCCCAAACGTAGGGAAATCGTCATTAATTAATGCGATTCTTGGTGAGGATCGTGTGATTGTCTCTAACATTGCAGGGACAACACGTGATGCGATTGATACATCATTTACTTCTGATACTGGACAAGAATTTTTAATGATTGACACAGCGGGGATGCGTAAACGTGGGAAAGTTTATGAATCAACTGAAAAATACAGCGTGATGCGTGCGATGCGTGCGATTGACCGTTCAGATGTTGTATTAATGGTTCTTAACGCTGAAGAAGGTATTCGAGAATACGACAAACGTATTGCCGGATTTGCGCATGAAGCTGGTAAAGGAATCTTAATCGTTGTTAACAAATGGGATACGGTCGAAAAAGATACAAACACGATGAAAGAATTTGAAGACGAGATTCGTAAAGAATTTAAGTATTTAGATTATGCCCCAATCATTTTTGTTTCAGCTAAGACTAAACAACGTCTAAATAAATTACCAGAAATGATTGAACAAATCAGCATGAATCAAAACTTACGTGTGTCTTCGTCTGTCCTTAATGATATTATTATGGATGCAATTGCGATTAATCCAACACCAACTGATAAAGGTAAACGTCTGAAAATATTCTATGCAACACAAGTAGCTGTTAAACCACCTACGTTTGTTGTTTTTGTAAATGAAGAAGAGTTAATGCATTTTTCTTACAATCGTTTTTTAGAAAATCAAATTAGACGTGCATTCCCATTTGAAGGAACACCTATCCATATTATTCCAAGACGTAGGAAATAAGAAAACGCTATTTTCTTTAATATACCTTAATAAAAAAATAAAATAAACAGGTCAGAACCTTGATAATAAAGGGTTTGTATGTTATCTTTGATATAAGATAACAATTTGTTATCTTATGTGTTTATTATCTTTTTATCTATGAAGTGGTCGACACTTTAAATTTTACGGAGGTGAATAATAGACATGGCAAACAAAGCAGAATTAATCGAAAAAGTTGTTGAGAAAACAAACTTAACTAAGAAAGACGCTACAGCAGCTGTAGATGCAGTATTTTCATCAGTTCAAGACTTCTTAGCTGAAGGTGAGAAAGTACAAGTTATCGGTTTTGGTAACTTTGAAGTACGTGACCGCGCAGAACGCAAAGGTCGTAACCCTCAAACAGGTGAAGAAATCAGCATTCCAGCAAGCAAAGTTCCTGCATTCAAACCAGGTAAAGCTTTAAAAGACGCTGTTAAATAATTACCTAAAAAAGCTACTAAAAACGGTCATGGTCGTTTTTAGTAGCTTTTTTGCTTTAATAAAAAATCAGTTTTACGTTATCAGCTGCCAAATTTAACCGCTGAACCGATGACAATCGGGATTTTTTTTTCATCCATCATAAATTGTACACCTAAAACGGCATCTGCACCGATTTTTTCGGCTGCTAATTCAAGTTCTTGTAAGGCGGATTGGATATAGGTGTCAATTTCGATAGTCATTCTGATTGGACGTAATTTTGTATCAAAAGCTGTGATAATACCTAAGTCTTCCGCTATTTCACGATGTGGGTAAGACGTTAACGTTGAAATTATCATTTAATCACCCCTTTTTGTATAGGTTATCTTAATGGTAGATTTTTGTCTAATAATAGGTATTATGAACGGTTTTATATGATTAATTAGGCGATTTGAATGAATAATAAAGCGAAATAGGGTATAATGTAGCAAGTAGAGGTGAGAATATGACAACATATAGTGAACAAATGTTAACCGCCATTCAAGAACAAGATTACGTTGAAGCGGAATTATTATTAGAAAAGGCTTTAAAATTTGATGATCATGAATTATTAGGTGTTTTAGGTGACGAATTATTCAGAATGGGGTTTATCGAGGAAGCAAAAAAAATCTTTTTGCATCTGTTAGACAACCAGAACGTTTCATCAAGTACCTACATTTCATTAGCTGAAATCGCGATTGAAGATGACAAAATTGATGATGCCTTAGATTATTTAAGTCGTGTTTCAAAAGAAGACGAATTATATCCAGCAAGTCTTTTAGTCGCTGCTGATTTGTATTTTACGATTGCAATCCCTGAAACAGCTGAAGCTAAACTAAAAGAAGCATTACGTTTAATGCCGAACGAGCCTACCATTGTCTTCGCGTTGGCTGAAGTTTCATTAGAAACAGATCAATTTGCTAAAGCTGTCTCGTACTATAAGCAGTTATTAGAACAGGGAATTGAAGATTTTGCCCAAACACGCATTCCGAAACAATTAGCCACTGCGCTGAGCCATATGGGTGAGTTTGATGAAGCAGTTGAACTGTTTGAGAAAGAATTAGAAGAAGATCGCTCTGACGATGTATTACACTCATTAGCCTTGTTATATATTCAAATTGGTGAAAAAGAAAAAGCCATTGCTTTATTAGAAGAATTGAAATTGCTAGGGTCAACTTATTTGAATGTCTATGTGCCATTAGTGAGTGCCCTGATAGATGAAAATCGACCTGAAGAAGCGGATAAGATGATAAAAGAAGGACTACAAGAAAATCCTTACGATGTCTCGTTGTATCATTTGGCTTCTGATTTTGCATATAAGTATCATCGACTAGATGAAGCTGAAGAATACTTAATTCGTGCTTTAAAGATTGAAGAAGATAAAGAATTAACTTTGATTAAATTGAGTAATTTATATTTAGTTCAAGAAGAATTTGAAGAAGTAATTGCATTATTAGAAGACCAACAAGAACTGATGAATGTTCAAGGTCATTGGAGTTTAGCTCAAGCTTATTACGGATTAGAACAATACGATGAAGCAAATATCCAGTACCACCGTGCGTACGAAGGCTTAGATGATGAGCCTGATTTCTTAAGAGAGTACGGTTTATTCTTAAGGGAAGAAGGTAATCTGACCGAAGCACAAGTTGTTTTAGAGCAATATCTAGAGTACTTCCCTGATGATTTGGAGATTCAACATTTGTTGGCAGAATAGGATGTGAAACCAATGATTTCAACTGAGGAAAAGAAACTATTTTTGACGTGGGTGCTTCAAAATATCCGTTTCAATGATCGTGAAGCCTATTGGTTAATCAACTATATTGTGACTCATGAAACCGTGCTAAAAAAAGTCAAAATTATTGAACAAGTAGAAAAAACGCCACGTGGCATTAAATTTTCAGATATTAAACAAAAGGAACCAGCTTTTCAAATGTTTAAACACCATTTAACATTTGATCATGGAGAACAAATCTTCCATGAAATTAGAGCGAACGTCTTATTTGATTTGTACTTAGAATTTAATCTCGAAGATGCATGGAAAAACGAAGAACTAATGAGAGTTCTTGAAGATAATCCTTATGCACCATGGAATGAGCAGGTGTATGTTAAAGCGAACCATAACGTTTTAGATGAGCTTGAAGCGACATTTAATGAGCAATCTATACGTGAAGCGATTGACCTTGCGTTAGAACAAGGAAATCACCAAAGGTTTAACGAATTGAGTCAAGTGTTAAATAGGCAATTAAAAGCTAAGACAAAGTAAGTCTTAGCTTTTTCTGTGCTTTATTAACGGTTTTATTTTTGTTAAACTAATGGTGTACTTAAGGAGGGAGAAACGATGGATAATCCGTCATTAAATGAGATGCAACGTGAATTAGACGAATATATTTCACAGTTTAAGGAAGGCTATTTTCCTCCATTAGTGCTTCTAGGCAGAATGACAGAAGAATTAGGAGAAGTTGCCAAATCATTGATGTATCAGCAAGGTCATGTAAATAAGAAACAAAATGAAGTCATTAGTTCAGTTGATGAGGAATTAGCGGATTTATTGGTGTCATTAATTATCATGGCGAATGCTTTAGAAATAGATTTATCCTTATCTTACGAGAAAAATATGCAGAAGTATCGTCACCGCGATGCCGAACGCTTTGAACGAGTAGCAGAGGATGTTAGAAAGTTGGATGTAAGAGATGAAAATTGATAAACAAGTGATGCCAAATGAATTTATTGAGGCCATCCCGATTATGGAACAAATTAAAGCAGCAGGTTTTGAAGCGTATTTTGTTGGAGGTAGTGTCCGTGATGTTTTATTAAATAAACCGATTCATGACATTGATATTGCGACTAGTGCTTTTCCTGAAGAAATAAAGGCGATTTTTCCACATACCATTGATGTAGGAATTGAACATGGTACTGTCTTGGTTTTAGCTGAAGGCAATGAGTATGAAATAACGACCTTTAGAACGGAATCAACGTATCAAGATTATCGACGTCCAGATGAAGTGGTTTTTGTTCGTAGTTTGGAAGAGGATCTAAAACGACGTGACTTTACGATTAATGCACTTGCGATGACGACCTCTGGAGAAATTATTGATTTATTTGAAGGGGCGTCTGATTTAGAGGCTCATTTAATTAAAGCAGTAGGTTTAGCACACGAACGCTTTAATGAGGACGCATTAAGAATGATGCGTGCAGTGCGTTTTGCTAGTCAACTTGATTTTGAAATTGAGGAAGACACTTTTGCTGCGATTAAAGAACTGAGTCCATTATTGCAACATATCTCAATTGAAAGAATTCATATTGAGCTAGTCAAGTTATTGATGGGGAAAAATCGAGATCGCGGCGTGTTAGCGTTTGTTGAAAGTCAATTATCTCAGTATTGTCCAGGATTTAAGGATAAAGCTGATTCATTATTAAAATTAACGGACCTAGCTCCGATTGACATTAAATCAGAAGCAGTTATCTGGGTGATAGTTTGTTATCTGCTTGAAATTGATGAAAATAATTGTGGTATGTTTTTGAAAAAATGGAAATTATCAAATAAATTAATAGAGACCACAAAAAAAGTGTTGTTAGCTGTTCGTTATCGTCTGATACATCAGTGGAATGTAGAGCGGTTGTACGCTTTAAACGAAGAACAAGTCATCTTAACGGAACATGTTCTACAGGTATTAGCGCAGCCTCACGATTGTAAGCAAGCCCTAAGCGCTTATAGAGCTTTACCAATTCATAGTTTGAAAGACTTGGCGGTGAGCGGTAGCGATTTAATTAAGCATTTAGAACAGCAACCAGGCCCGTGGTTGGGAGAGACTCTAAAAGAACTGGAATCAGCTGTTTTGATCAACAATGTCAGCAATGAAAAAGCAAGTTTATTAGCGTATTTAGCTCAATAATAGAGGTTTGATTAAAAGATACAGGAAGAAGGTGGCATATGAAAAGTACGATGAAAGATTTTGTTGTAGAACCTGAACACACTGCGCTAGCTATTGGTTCAGGAGGGTTAGAAGTGTTATCAACACCTAGTTTGATTGCCTATATGGAAAATGTATGTTTCGAATGGCTACAAACACAGTTGTTACCAGGTTACAGTTCTGTAGGGATTCAAATGGATATGAAGCATTTGCAACCAACTGGAGTTAGTGAAAAAGTTACAATATCAATTGAAGTTGTCGAAAAAAATGAACAAAAAGTGATTTTTAATTGTTTAGCGACACAAGGTGATAAAACAATCGGGACTGCTGTACATAAGCGTTTTATCGTAGAAACGAAACAGTTTTTAAATAAAATAAACACTTTGTAATTTTTTTCACAAAAACTATTGCTTTTTGATAAGTTTGTGATATTATTAACATATAAACAAACAAAGGAGCCGATAAATATGTCAAAAGAAATGAAAGCTTTAAAATTTTATTTTAGAAATGGTGAAACATGGACTATCGAGCGTGAAAATATAGGTGATTTATGGATTCGTCAGATTACTACTAGTTTTGGAAGAATTAACGGTGGCGATTTCCAAAAAATTAATCCTTGCGAAGGAATAAAAATTGAAATTTTTGAAGAAGCTGATCATGTATTAACGGACGACATCAACCAAGGCGGTTTAGAATCAGGCATGTTTGGACGTGCGTTACAATATCAAGACATCGAAAAAATGGGGATCATCTTTGATAATGGAGAGGAAGATTTGGTTTATTTCCCATATAAAGATAAAGCAATACCAGGGCAAGAAGGTCTAGACAATGATTATCAAAGTACGAAAGTTGGGAAAAACAATCACTTGTATATCGTTATTGATATGAATGAAACAGTTGACTCAATTTATGGAGCAGAATTCTAATAATATGATTCATTTTTAGCTTAAAAATCGCTAGTCGATTTTTAAGCTTTTTTTATTGAAGAAGCTATTTTATTAAAAAACATCTAGACCGATTTGTTTTTGGTTGCTATATTTGGTAAAATAAAGTGAATTTTGAAGAAATGATGGTGGTGTTATGAAGGAACTTCGAGTTGACAATTTAACAAAAACGTATGGAGATAAGCTATTATTCGATGATATTTCGTTTTTAGTGCATACTAATGATCGTATTGGTTTGATTGGTGTCAACGGTACAGGGAAAACGAGTTTATTAAATATCATCGCTGAAATAGATACGGGCGACCAAGGTCAATTAAAACACCCACATGATTATCACGTAAGTTATTTATCACAAGCAACCAATTTTGAACCTAATGACACCGTGGCACAAGCAATTTTTTCAGGTGAGTCTGTGTTATTAAGTGTGATTCGTGAATATGAATTAGCGGTTGCGGCGCTTTCTGAAGATGGTCTTTCAGAGGTCAATCAAAAGCGATATGCAAAAGCGGAAGAACAGATGAACGCAGCAGATGCTTGGTCTGCGGACACGAATGCTAAGACGATTTTATCCAAATTAGGGATTACTGACATCACGAAGAAAATCGGAGAGTTATCGGGTGGGCAAGAAAAACGTGTGGCCCTTGCGCAAGCTCTAATTCAAGAAGCAGATTTGTTAATATTGGATGAGCCGACAAACCATTTGGATTACCAAACAATCGAGTGGCTTGAAACGTATTTGATGCAATATAAAGGCGCGATTATCTTAGTGACTCATGATCGTTATTTTTTAGATAAGGTAACTAATCGTATTTTTGAATTAAGTTTTGGGAAATTACATGAATATCGAGGGAATTATCAAACGTATCTAGAACAAAAAGCAGTGCGAGATGAACAAGAACGTAGTGCTGAATACAAAAGAAAACAATTATTCAAACAAGAACTCGCTTGGATTAGAGCGGGGGTTCAAGCACGTGGTACTAAGCAAAAAGCGCGTAAAGAACGATTTGAAGATTTAAAAGAAAATCTACATCAGGTGAAGGAGAATGGCGCGATTGATTTAGGATTAGCCACGAGTCGACTTGGAAAAAAAGTTATTGAGGCTCAAAATCTGACATATAGTATCGAGGGTCAACGATTATTAGATGATTTTTCTATATTAATTACCAATAATGAGCGCTTAGGGATTACTGGAAAAAATGGGGCAGGGAAATCAACCTTGCTAAATATTTTAGTAGGTAATCTGGCACCTGATAGTGGGGTCGTTCAAATGGGTGAAACAGTCAAAATTGCTTATTATACGCAGCAAACGGAAGCCATTCCTGATGATATGCGAATGATTCAATATTTGCAGGAGGTTGCCTCACAAGTTCGCACAGCGGATGGATCAGAGATTAGTGTCACTGATATGTTAGAACGCTTTTTATTCCCTAGAAGCCAGCATGGTACTTTGATTAGAAAGTTATCCGGTGGTGAAAAACGCCGATTATTTTTATTAAAATTATTAATTAGTCAACCGAATGTGTTGATACTGGATGAGCCAACAAATGATTTAGATATTGATACATTAACGATTTTAGAGGACTACTTGAATGAATTTAATGGAGCTGTTTTAGCCGTTAGTCATGATCGATATTTCCTTGATAAGACAATGGAGAAGCTGCTGGTTTTTGAAGGAGATGCGGTAATTCAAACGCATTATGGTTCAATGAGTGACTATTTATCGAAAGAATCAACTCATGAACAAACTGAAAAACCGATACCTGTTCATGTGGCTAATGATAACGATAAGCAGTCTCCAGAAGGAGAAGAAACTGAGAAGACCAAGAAAAAATTAACGTACATGGAACAAAAAGAGTGGCAAACAATCGAGGAAGAGATTGCGGAACTTGAAGAAAGAGTCGCAAGTTTACAAGAAGAAATGAATCATCAAAATAGTGATTTTACGGCACTTAACCAATTACAAAAAGATTTACAAGCAACTGAAGAATCATTAGATATTAAATTAGAACGTTGGGAATATTTAAGTGAGTTTATCTAATAGAGGAGGCAAAATTATGGAACAAGCATATTTAGATTTATGCCGAAAAGTAATGGCAGAAGGTAATCAAAAGAGTGACCGAACAGGTACAGGCACTAAGAGTGTATTTGGTCATCAAATGCGATTTGATTTACAAGAGGGCTTTCCTTTATTAACCACTAAGCGTGTGCCGTTTGGATTAATCAAAAGCGAACTATTGTGGTTTTTAAGAGGAGACACTAATATTCGCTTTTTACTCCAACATAATAATCATATTTGGGATGAATGGGCCTTTGAACGTTATGTTAAGAGTGAGGATTACCTTGGTCCTGATATGACGGACTTTGGACTACGAGCTGTTGAGGATGAAACCTTCAATCAAATTTATTTAACGGAAAAAGACACGTTTTGTCAAAGAATATTAGACGATGAAGTATTCGCTGAAAAATACGGAAATTTAGGTAATGTTTATGGGTCTCAATGGCGTCATTGGCAAACAAAGAATGGCGAAACCATTGATCAAATTAAAGAGGTGATTGAGATGATTAAACACTCTCCAGACTCAAGACGTCTCATCGTATCAGCTTGGAATCCAGAAGATGTACCAACCATGGCTTTACCACCTTGCCATACCCTCTTTCAATTTTATGTTGCAAATGGTAAACTAAGCTGTCAGCTTTACCAACGAAGTGCTGATATTTTCTTAGGGGTACCTTTTAACATCGCAAGTTATGCGTTATTAACCCATTTGATTGCACATGAAACTGGCTTAGAAGTTGGGGAATTCGTCCACACTTTTGGGGATGCTCATATTTACAATAACCATTTTGACCAAGTCAAAGAGCAATTATCTCGAGACGTACGACCTTTTCCAAAATTAGTGTTAAATAAAGAAAAACAGTCAGTCTTTGAGTTTGAGATGGAAGATATTCAAATAGAGAATTATGAACCACATCCGGCTATTAAGGCACCAATTGCTGTCTAGTCAGGTTCAGGGAGGAAAAAAATTATGTTTGCTGCTATATGGGCACAAGATGAGAACAGATTAATTGGAAATGGAGACACGATGCCGTGGCACTTGCCAAATGATTTACAGTTCTTTAAAAATACAACCGAAAATAATACCATTGTGATGGGGCGTACGACATTTGAAGGGATGAACAAACAACCGCTACCTAATCGCCACACTATTGTCTTAACAACTGACCGTGATTACCAAGCGGAGGGTGTTACTGTCATGCATTCAGTTGATGAAGTTGTTGCCTACGAGAAAAATTATGATGGCATTGTTTTTATCACTGGTGGCGCAAAGGTCTATCAAGAATTTTTACCATTATGTGATATTGTTTATCGCACAGTAATTCATGAATCATTTGAAGGTGATGTGTTTATTCCTGATATTGATTTTGATGTTTGGTCAATGATTGATGTTAGTGATGGTCTCGTGGATAGTAAAAATAAATACCCACATTCATTTGAAACATTTAAACGAAAAAAATAAGGGTTAACTTAAAGGATTTGACAGTTTTTGTCTAATCCTTTTTTTATGAATATTTTTAAGCAAAGCATTTGGAAAAAACCAAAGATATGATAAACTAGGAAAGAAACAGTCATTGTAGAGGAGAAGTTAAAATGAAAATTGCTTTAATTGCGCATGATAAAAAGAAAGATTTAATGATTGAATTTACCAAAAAGCATCGTGATTATTTTGAAAAACATGAATTGTATGCAACGGGAACAACCGGTCAATTGATTATCGATCATACACAATTAAATGTTCATCGTTTTAAATCTGGTCCGTTGGGAGGAGACCAACAGATTGGGGCCTTAATTTCGGAAGAACTAATGGATTTAGTGCTCTTTTTTAGAGACCCATTAACTGCGCAACCACATGAACCAGATGTTTCAGCCTTGATTCGTTTATGTGACGTCTACAATGTACCGTTAGCAACCAATATTGGCACAGCTAACTATTTAATTGAGTATTTAAACGCTAGATAGTTAGTTAGGAAGTACATGCCTATTTTTATGGCGTGTGAGGAGGATTGTCTATGTTAACTATTAATCAAATAGTTGGTATACTTGAAAATGAAAAGTTATTTAAAGAGATGATTATTAACAATCATTGGTCTTATAAATGTCCAGAAAATATTCAACAACAAGAAATTAAACAGATTACGTATGACTCACGTGAAGCAACAGCTGATAGTTTATTTTTCTGTAAAGGTCTATCATTTAAAGAAGACTATTTATTAGCTGCTTGTGATAAAGGTCTTACCTATTATGTTTCCGAAGTGGCTTATGAAAAAGCACCTGAAAATACCGTGGCGATCATTGTAACAGATATTCGCAAAGCGATGGCCGTCATTGCCATGAATTTTTATGATATGCCACAAAATGATTTAAAAATTATTGCTTATACGGGGACTAAAGGGAAAACGAGTTCAGCCTATTTTTGTTACAGCATTTTAAAACATGTGACAAATAATAAAACGGCCTTGTTTAGTACGTTAGAAACGTATATTGGTGGAGAAGAAGCCTTTAAATCAAATTTAACAACCGAAGAAGCGTTACCTTTATATAAGATGATGCGCCAAGCAGTTGATAATGGGATGACGCATCTTGTGATGGAAGTGTCATCTCAAGCGTATAAATTAGACCGAGTTTACGGATTAATTTATGATGTGGGAGTATTTTTAAATATTTCTCCAGATCATATAAGTCCAATTGAGCATCCAACGTTCGACGATTATTTTTATTGCAAACGCCAGCTAGCTAATCACTCTAAACAATTCATTCTAAATCTAGATAGCGATTATAGCTCATTCATGCTAGAAGA